>DASYAO010000203.1:0-4107 GCA_036501285.1 Gaiellaceae bacterium | reverse complement strand
CGCGTCGAACCCCGTCCCGACGTTGCCGACATAACGCAGCTCATCGCCTTCGTTGAGCGCGAGCACGAGCGAACCGAACGTGTCCGACCGGCGGCCCTCGCCGCGCGTGTAACCGGCGACGAGGAACTCCTGGCGGCCGTGGGTCTTCACCTTGAGCCAGAGCCGAGTGCGCTTGCCCTGGCAGTATCGAGAACCCGACTGCTTTGCCATCACGCCCTCGAGGTCCTGCGTCTTCGCTGCTTCGAGCAGCGCTTCACCGTCGTCGAAGCTTTCCGAGATACGAACCGTCTTGTTGCGGCGGTCGAGTAGCGCAGCGAGACGACGCCGGCGATCCTCGAGCGGCAGGTCGACGAGCGGTTCGCCATCGGCCTCGAGCAGATCGAAGACGTAGAACACGATCGAGCCCGTCCCTTGCTGCATCGCGGAGAAGCTCGGCCGGCCGTTCGCGTCGAGTGCGCAAACCTCGCCGTCGAGCACCGCGTTCGGCGTCTTGAGCGCCCGCGGCACAGCTGCGGCAACGGCCGGGAAGCGTCCCGTGAGGTCGTTGTCGTTTCGCGACAGGAGCTCGCACTCGCCCCCGCGCAAGTAGGCGAGCGCGCGGTACCCGTCCCACTTCACCTCGAAGCGCCAGCCCTCGCCACGCGGCAGCTCGTCGGCGAGCGTCGCCAGCATCGGCTTGTATCTCGCGCCCTCGGCCGCCTCGCCACGATTCTCGTCTCCGCTCCGCCGGACGATCAGCCAGTTCTGCTCTTTGCCATCGAGATGCGCGGGCACAAGCGTCCACACTCCCTGCAGCCGCTCACCGGCGAGGCGCACCGTCAGCTGCCCATTCCGCTTCTCCTCGAGCAGCTCGTATGTCCCGCGGTCCCAGATCTCCACCGTCCCGGCGCCGTACTGCCCGGCCGGGATCTCCCCGGCGAAGGTCGCGTACTCGAGCGGGTGGTCCTCGACATGGACGGCGAGCGCCTTCGCGCCGACCTCGGCCGGCACGCCCTTCGGCACCGCCCAGGACGCCAGAACCCCGTCCCGTTCGAGCCGGAAGTCGTAATGGAGCCGCCGGGCGTCGTGGCGCTGGACGACGAAGATCGGCGCTCCCCGGGCCCGGTGGCCCCCGAAGGGTTCCGGCGTCCGCTTGGGATTGCGCTTCCGGCGGTACTTGTCGAGCTTCGCTCCGTTTTCCACAGCTCGACGAGGTTTATCGCAGCCGCCCGCGGAGAAAACGCATCCGAGCTCCTCCACCTGACGGGGGGTAGGCGTCCGAGGCCCGCTTCATGCGGGCCTCGGCGTTTTCAAAGGGGCGTTGAAAAAGCTGTGGAGGTTGTGGAAAGAACCATGAACTCCCTGGAAAACCTGGAAATCAGGCGTAGACGCCAAGCTCGCGAAACTTGCGGCGGCGGCGGCGGCGGCGCTCCTCGGCAGGCAACGGGCCGAGGTCGCGGATCGCCTCGCGCAGAGCGTCTCCGAGCAGACGGGCCGCGGCTTCGGGGTTCGTCTGGGCGCCGCCGGGCGGCTCCGGGACGATCCCGTCGATCACGCCAAGCTCGAGGCAGTGGCCGGCGTCAGGCTTGAAGGCCGCCGCCGCCTTCTTCTTCTCGCCCTCGTCGCGCCAGAGAATCGCGGCGCAGCCCTCGGGCGAGATCACCGAGTAGATCGCGTTCTCCTGCATCAGGACCCGGTCGGCGACGGCAAGCGCGACGGCCCCGCCAGAGCCGCCCTCGCCGATCACGCAGGCGACGCTCGGCACCGAAAGCCGCGCCATCCGGGCCTGCGTGCGGGCGATCGCGCCGCCCTGGCCGTGCTGCTCGGCGGCGACGCCCGGGTAGGCGCCGGGCGTGTCGACGAGCGCGATCAGCGGAAAGCCGAAGCGGTCGGCGAGATCCATCACGCGCATCGCCTTGGCGTAGCCCTCTGGATACGCCATGCCGTACTGCCGGCCGAGGCGCTCCTTCAGGTCGCGGCCCTTCTGGTGGCCGACGAGCGCCACCGTGTGGCCGTTGAGCCGCCCGATGCCCGTAACGAGCGCGCCGTCGTCGGCACGGCCGCGGTCGCCGTGGAGCTCGACCCAGTCGTCGAGGATCCGGTCGACGTAGTCGAGCGTGTACGGGCGATCGGGATGGCGCGCGAGCTCGACGAACTCCCAGATCTCGTCCTCGGTCGCATTCGCGTGCTTGCGTAGCGAGCGAAGCTGCTCACGGACGCGGTGCTTCTCGCCGCTGACCTTCGTGCCGCCGATCAGCGGCAGATGCGCGAGCTTGCTCAGCCGCTCGCGCAGTCGCTTCTCGGCCTCACCGGGCAAAGAGGCGGAGGAGCTTCGCCAGATACAGGCGCTGCTCGGGTCGGGGAAGGATGGCGTCGAGATGGCCGAAGCGGAGGTTCTGCTCGGCGCGCCCGAAGTCCTCGGGGAGCTTCTCGCGCGTCGTCTCCTGCACGACGCGGGGGCCGGCGAACGCGATCAGCGCGCCGGGCTCGGCGATGGTGACGTCGCCGAGCGACGCGAAGCTCGCGAGCACGCCGCCGGTCGTCGGATGCGCGAGCACGCTGAACATCGGCAACCCCGCCTCGTGGAGCTCCTCGAGCGCGCACACCGTCTTCGGCAGCTGCATCAGCGAGAGGATTCCCTCCTGCATCCGGGCGCCGCCCGAAGCGGAAACCGTCAGGAGCGGGATGCCGCGCTCGACCGCCGACTCACACGCTCGGGCATAGCGCTCGCCGACGGCGCTGCCCATCGAGCCGCCGAGGAACGCGAAGTCCATCACCGCGAGCTCGATTGGATGACCGTCGAGCGTCGCGCTGCCGACGATCATCGCCTCGTCGAGGCCCGTGTTGAGCTCGGCCTCGGAGAGCCGCTCGACATAGGGCCGCAGGTCGTAGAACGCGAGCGGATCCGCGGAGCGGACCTCCTGGGCCTCCTCGACGAAGGAGCCGGCGTCGGCGAGCCACGCGATTCGGGCGCGCGCGGGCATGACGAAGTGGTGGCCGCAGTGACCGCAGACGTAGAGCGAAGCTTCGAGCTCGTCGTCGCGATAGTGCGAGCCGCAGCTCGGGCAGGTGTTCGGGTGCCGCTTCTCCGCCGGGGATACCTGCTCGACCGTGACGTCGATCCTAGTCTCGGCCATGCCCGGGCAGCCTACTCCCTCACGAGCGAGTCGAGCGCATCCGGCAGCCCGGAGAGGTCGGTCAATTCGATCGTCGGCTGCGGGCCGGCCCGCTCGCCGAGCCGGTTGATCCACACTGTTCGCAGCCCGAGGTCATTTGCAGGGGCAATGTCGTGGAAGCAGCTCGCGCCGACGTGCACATGGCGCACGGGATCGGCGTCTGTCCGCGCGGTGAACTCGCGCCAGTGTGCGAACGCAGGCTTGTACGACCCGATCTCGCCTGCCACGACGGTCTCGTCGAACGGAACGCCGATCAGCTCCTTCGACGCGGCGATCTGCTCCGGGTCGCTGTTCGAGAGGATCGCGAGCTTCCAGCCGCGCTTCCGCGCCTCGCCAAGAGCGTCCGGCACCTCGGGAAACGGCTGCCAGCGCGGCAGCGAATCGGCGAGACCCGTCTCGTCGCCTGCCGGCGCGCCGAGACCGCGCATCGCCCCGGTCATCACCTCGCGGTAGCTCAGCGTGCCGTCGACCTCGAGCTCGGGTTCGAGCTCGTGATACCGGACGAGCAGCTCGTCGGCGCGCTCCTCGCCGAAGACGCGCGCGAGCTCGCCACGGATACCGCCGTTCCAGTCGATCAGCGTGCCGTAGCAGTCGAAAGTCGCCCAGCGGTCTGTCACTCGGGCCAGCGCTTGAGGACGATCGTCGCGTTGTGCCCACCGAAGCCGAACGAGTTCGAGGCCGCGACCTCGAGATCGGGCACCTCGCGCGGCACGTTCGGGACGTAGTCGAGGTCGCACTCGGGATCGGCTTCCTCGAAGTTGATCGTCGGAGGAACCTCGCGGTCGCGCAACGCCAGCGTCGTGAAGATCGCCTCGATTGCTCCCGCCGCGCCGAAGGTGTGCCCCGTTGCGCCTTTGGTCGACGAGATCGGCGTCTTGCGTGCGTGCTCCTCGCCGAGCGCGATCTTGAGCACGCGCGTCTCGGCCGCATCGCCGAGGGGCGTCGAGGTCGC
>DASYAO010000202.1:0-6345 GCA_036501285.1 Gaiellaceae bacterium | reverse complement strand
GGGATCAACGTGATCCCGGCGATGATCGTGAACACGATGACCACGCTGCCCAACTCGAAGTGGACGAGCAACCCCGCGAACTACCGGATCGTCTGGTACGAGGGTGCGAGCTCGTTCGGCGGTGGCATGCAGGGCACCGCGGGACACGAGCCCGTCGAGATGGCAGCCGTCCTCTCGGGAACGGTCGGAAAGCCGGTTCGCCTGCAGCTGATGCGGTGGGACCAGCACGGCTGGGACCACTACGGCATGGCGAACATGTTCGACGTCACGATGGGTGCGACGTCGGCCGGCAAGATCACGGCCGCGAACTGGCAGACCTACGGCCAGGTGCAGAGCAACATCGACGAGGCACGCCGGGCGCTCGGACAGGTGACGTGGCCGGCGGTGCCGGGCTCGGGTGGTATCGCACCGTCCGACACCGGCCCCTACGCGAACACGGCCTACACCACGGGCTACCAGTACCCGCGGCGGGTGATCTCGAAGTCGCAGCCGCTGTACGGCGGGGCGCTCAAGTGCAACTTCCTTCGTGCTCCGAGCGCACCGCAGCAGTACTTCGCAAGCGAGCAGATCGTCGACGAGCTCGCGCACGCGATCAACATGGATCCGGTGCAGTTCCGCCGTCTGAACATCGACGCGAACAATGTCGCCGGAGCCAGGTGGATGTCTGTCCTCGACGCGGCGTCGATCGGCGCAGGCTGGAAGCCGAAGGTGGCTGCTTCCAACCTTCAGTCCGGCAACGTCGTCACGGGTCGCGGCATCGGCCTCGGCACGTACGCCTCGAGCCAAGTCGGCATCGTCGCGGACGTCTCCGTGAACAAGAAGACCGGCAAGATCACGCCTCTTCATCTCACGATCGCACAGAACAACGGCGTCACCGTGGGCCCGCAGCTCGTCGGCAATCAGATGAGCGGCTCGGCGATCATGGGCCTGTCGAGGGCGATGGTGGAGCAGGTGACGTGGAACACGGAGCGGGTCACGAGCCTCGACTGGGTTCTGTATCCGATCCTCCGCTTCAAGGACTCGCCGACGTTGACGCTGATCAACGTGCACCCGAGCGAGTACAAGGTGATCGTCCCGGGCGCGCTCGACACCGACGTGTCCGCGGGTAACACCAACGCGTTCAACGAGGGCTGGACGCTCTCCGGCTCCGGTGAGCCGCCGACGTCGGCAATCGGGTCGGCGATCGCGAACGCGGTCTTCGACGCCACGGGTGTCCGCGTTCGCCAGTCGCCGCTGAACCCGGCGAACGTCCGCGGCGCGTTCAAAGAAGCAGGGCTCGCGTAAAGGCGCGATCTCGAAGTCAAAAGGTGGGGAAGGGGCCCGGAGACGGGCCCTCCCCACCGGCTTTTGGGGGTGCTACAAAGGTGGTCGTGCGTGTCCCGGCATTGGTGGTAGCGACGGCGTGCGTCTGCGCGCTCGTCGGCCTCGGTGCGACCGCCGCCGTCGCGCGGACGCTCGCCCCCGGCACGCTCAGAGTCGAGTACATCCGGAGCAGCTCGCTCCAGTTCCAGGACACGAACGGCAACCCGATCCAGTCGATGCCGTCCGGCTCGTACCAGGTGGTCGTGGACGATCCCGACGACTCGAATCCGATGTTCACGATGAACGGCCCCGGCGTCAGCGTGTCGAGCAATCTGAACAGCTCCGGGATGGGGATCGACCGCCCGGCGTTCTTCGGCCCCTTCAACTTCCAGTCAGGCGCGTCGTACACGGCCTCGGACACGAACATCGGCTCGTCGAGTGCCATCAGCCTCAGCGTCACCACCGGCGGCAGCACGTCGGGCGGGTCGGGCTCGGGCTCCGGCTCATCGACTGTCGTGACGACTCCGAGCAGTCCGCCGACGGGCTCGAAGTCCGCCTCAACGCTGCCGGCGACCTTGCGGGGCATGCTCGCCGGATCCCTCAGCGCCTCCGGAAAACCGACGCTGACTTTCAACGGTAAGACCGTCAAGACGATGAAACCAGGGATCTACAAGGTGAAGGTTGCGGATCACTCGAAGCAGGCCGGCTTCATCATCCAGAAGCTCGGCTTCCACGCGATGACGTTGAGTGCGAAGACAGGCGTTGGCACAAGCTCGCGCAACCTCACTTTGAGTGCCGGCAAGTGGTTCTTCGAGTCGTCCGCCGGTCGCGGCAAGACCTATTTCAACGTGACGTGATGAGGCGCGTCGCAACACTCGTCGTACTCACGATCGTCGCGGCGGCGGTGCTCGCCGGCAACGGCGCCGGCACGACGGCGAATCCCACGCTCTACTTCGAGTACTCGATGAACTGCACGCTCTCGATCATTGACGACTCCGGCAAGCTGGTGACGTCGGTCGTGCCCGGCAGGTACCAGATCGACATCCGGACTCCGGTGCCGTTTGCCACGTTGCCGATGGGCGATGCGCCGGGCATGACGGCGTGTCAGGGCATCCCGCAGTTCCAGCTCACGGGGCCGGGCATCAACTTCTTCACCACGATGAGCGCGGGTTGCGTCGATGACCTCGTCGTCCCGGAGACGTTCCAGGCGAACGCAACCTACGTCGCCACCGACCTGAACCAGCCGTCGGTCGCGCGTGCGAGCTTCACGACGCTCGCCTCTGGGACGCCAGGCCAGACTGCGGTGACCTATGGCGGCGGCAAGGGAGTTGCGCAATCTCAGGACGACATCGTCGGTTCGAGTGCGCTCAAGGGGACGATCGACGCCAGCATCGGCGCAACCGGCGCAGCGAAGCTGACGTTTCGCGGCAAGGCAGTCTCGAAGCTCGCCGCCGGCCGCTACACCTTCCGCATCATCGGCCCGACCGGGCTCAAGCTGCTCGGCCCGAAGTCGAAATCGCCGAAGGTGCTCAGCCGCCGGACGGCGACGGTTTCGCTTACGGCCGGCAAGTGGACGTACTACACGAGCCTCCGGAACTTCCGGTACTTCAACGTCACCTGACGGGGCAGCTCGTCTCGGGTCCGCAGCCAGGCTTGTCCGCGGCAAGCGGGAAACCCTGGGGGCTCTTGCCACGATAGGCGCCTCGGAAGGCCGCGAAAGCCTTCTGGTCGAAATGCGAGCAGACGGCGACGTGACCCATGCCGTAGTCGTGGTGGATGAACGCCAGACCCTCGTCTCCCTTCCACGCCGGATCGGCGGTCCATGCAGTCAACGCAATCTTCGCTCCGAGTCCTGCGATCGGCGTGCCGAACACGCCGACGGGCTGCTGGTCGTAGAAACGCTCGAGCTGCGCGATCGTCGACTTCGGCACCTTGGGGCCCCACCAGAGGATGACTCCGCCGTGTTCCTCGTTGTGGACGACCATCGCCGGGTTGACCGCCTTGCGGTAGAAGCCCCAGACCGCCCATAAACGGTAGTGCCCGCCGCCGGACGGTGGGAAAGTCGACCAGTGCGGCTTCGCGGCGAGCGTCGGGAAGTCGGCGTGGTAGTCGTTGCGCGTGGCGGCGTCCTTCGGCGGATAGGGCGCCACGTCGCGATACGTGCAACCGGCCGCTCTCATCGTCGCTGCGACGCTCGTACTGCGGTTAGCGCGAGCGATGACCACCGCTCCAACCGCGCCGACGCCGAGGATCGCGACCGCGAGTAGTCCAGCGGCGCGACGGGTCACACGGTGATCGTAGATGAGCGATCGTGAGGATCAAGAAACGTGAAGGCCCCACCGCAGCGGGGCCCTCACGAGGTCCGGAGCTAGAGCGATGGGAAGACCAGCGTCCGGTGCTTGACCGGGCTGGTCGCGCCCTGGCGGTCACGTGCCTGCAGCGTGGCTGTGTAGCGACCGTGGCGGAACCGGGTCGCGAGGACCCAGTGCCGCGAGTACATCGTGCACGGCTTGGCGGCCACCGCGTAGTGGCGGGCATAGGCCGCGACGCCGAGATGCGTGTCACGCTCGGTGATCTTCACGCGAGCGGTCGAGTCGTCACAGACGCGGAAGCGCGAGTAGACGAGCTTGCCGACACGCTTGAGCGAGAGGAACTGCAGTGACGGCGCATGGTTCTTGTGCCCCTGAACCGTCACGGTCGAGGCCGGCGACGCGGTCACGACGCCCGTCATGCTCGAGTTCGCGGCGGCGGTGCTGCCACTCGCGTTGTGGGCGGTGACGATCACGCGGATCGTCGAGCCGGCATCCGCCGACCGCACGCCGTAGGTCGGCGCCGTTGCACCCGAGACGTCGGTGCAGACCGCACTGGCCGTGCACCGCTGCCACTGGTACGTGAACGACGTCGCGCCGCCCGTCCAGGTGCCGTTCGTCGTCGACAGCTGCTCGCCCGGCTTGGCGGTTCCGGAGATCACGGGCGCTGCCGTGTTCACCGGGGCCGCGTGCGACGAGACGAGCGAGGTCGCCGCCGAATTCGCGCCCGCCTGGCCGTCCGGGTTCGACGCCGTCACGTTGACGCGAACGGCGTGGTCGACGTCTGCGGCCGCGAGCGTGTACGTCTTCGACGTGGCGCCGGAGATGTCACCACACCCGGTGCCGTCCGACGCGCAGCGCTGCCACTGGTAGGCAAACGACGTCGGTGAGTTCGCCCACGAGCCGTTGTGGGCCGTGAGCGTATTGCCTTCACGCGTAGTGCCGGTGACCGTTGGAGCGGCCGTGTTGCGCGGCACAGCGGTTGTCCTCGCTGAGGCTGCCCCTGCAAACAGGGCGACACCGAGGAGGACCACGATGAACGTCCGTTTCTTGGTCATCCATGCGGTGTGCCCTGCGCGACGGACTCCACGCGCGGTCAAGCCGGGCCTTACTGATTCTTTACCGGATCCTTCGACCTAGCCCACGACGCCGGCGTCTGCGACGCCGATTGCGATCAGAAACTCGAAGACGGCGGCTGCGAGCCAGATGATCCCGACGAGCGCGAGCCCTTCGCGGCCGATCCGCGCGAAGGTCTTCTCGCGCCGGTTCATCGGGCCGCGCGGCCCCCAGACCCGTGTCAGGAATCTCTGGGCGAGCCGCTCGTTCGCCCGGCGCCAGTTCGAGAGCTGGACGAACGCGCCGAGGCCCAGGATGACGGTGAGCACGATCCGGAACCATCCGCGCGCTTCGTGGGGCAGCACCTGATCGACCTTGAGGACGACGAAGAGGGTAGCGACGAGCGACGCGATGAGCAGCGCGAAGATCATGCGACCGTAGAAGTCCTTCGTCGGCAGCGGCGGCGGCGGCGGTGGCGGCTCCGCCCTCGCACGCGGCGGCGCGTCGGCGCGCTTCTCGAGCTCGCGGGCGACGCCGAGCCCGACTGCGCGAACAAGCCTCCCGGCCTTGGCCGCAGGGTGCTGCGACTTTGCCATGGCAGGAGCGTAGCGCCCATAATCGACGGCATGGCCAAAGTGAACCCTTACAAGCTCGGGGACAAGGTGCTCGCCTCGCGCGCGCAGGACGGAACCGGGCACGAAGAAGCAGTCGTCGTCGACGTCTACAGCCTCCTGATCGCTGGAGACGAGCGGCCGATGGTTGTCGTCGAGTTCCCGGACGAGAAGCGGGCGTGGCTGAACGCGGAGAGCGAGGACGTGATGCCGGCGGACGACGACGGAGACGGTGCCGGCAACGGGGCCCAGGCCGCCGAAGAAGTCGGCGACTTGCCCGGCGGGCCCGGCCCGGAAGACGTCGACGGGTAGCATTTAGTCATGCACGAGATCGGGACGATGCGAGTCAAGAGCGGCCTTGCCGAGATGCTCAAGGGCGGCGTGATCATGGACGTCGTCAATGCCGAGCAGGCGCGGATCGCCGAGGAGGCCGGTGCGGTCGCCGTGATGGCGCTGGAGCGCGTCCCCGCCGACATCCGCGCACAGGGCGGCGTCGCGCGCATGTCCGATCCCGGGATGATCAAGGAGATCCAGGAGGCGGTCACTGTGCCGGTGATGGCGAAATGCCGAATCGGCCACTTCGCCGAGGCCCAGATCCTCCAGGCTCTCGAGATCGACTACATCGACGAGTCGGAGGTGCTGACCCCGGCGGATCTCGAGCACCACGTCGACAAGTGGGACTTCACGGTTCCGTTCGTGTGCGGCGCGACGAACCTCGGCGAGGCGCTTCGGCGAATCGCGGAGGGCGCGGCGATGATCCGCACGAAGGGCGAGGCGGGAACCGGCGACATCGTCAACGCCGTGACACACATGCGCGGGGTCTTCGGCGGCATCCGCCGGCTCGGGTCGCTGCGGAGCGAAGAGCTCTTCGCCGAGGCGAAGGAGCTGCGCGCGCCGGTCGAGCTCGTGCAGTGGGTTGCCGAACACGGCAAGCTGCCCGTCGTGACCTTCACCGCCGGCGGGATCGCGACTCCGGCCGACGCTGCGCTCTGCATGCAGCTCGGCGCCGACGGTGTCTTCGTCGGCTCGGGGATCTTCAAGTCAGGCGATCCCGAGAAGCGCGCCCG
>DASYAO010000201.1:0-3526 GCA_036501285.1 Gaiellaceae bacterium | reverse complement strand
GTCTGTTCGCGATCGGGGAGATCGTTGACGGCACGGTGGAGGGCCTGCTCGGTCAGCTCGACCTCGACCTCCTCGTCAGGCCGCGCTGCGTCCGAGGCGAAGAGGTCGCCGAACCCTGCGGAGTCGTCGTCGCCTACCGGCTTGTCGAGCGACGCAACCGCGCGCGCAGCGCGGCGCACCTCGCGCACGTGCTTCAGCGATAGCTTCGACTGCTCTGCGATCTCCTCGTCCGACGGGGTGCGCTCGTGCTTCGCGACGAATTCACGCTCGGCGCGCAACACCTTCTGTTCGCGCTCGACGACGTGCACGGGGATCCTGATCGTGCGCGCCTTGTTCGCGACGCCGCGCTGCACCGCCTGCTTGATCCACCACGTTGCGTACGTCGAGAACTTGAAGCCCTTGCGCCAGTCGAACTTCTCGGCGGCGCGGATGAGGCCGATGATTCCCTCCTGGATCAAGTCGAGCAGAGACAGGCCGTGGCCCTGGTAGTGCTTCGCGATCGAGACGACGAGTCGCAGGTTCGAGTTGATCATCCGCTCCTTCGCGCGGACGTCGCCGCGCTCGATCCGCTTCGCGAGCTCGACCTCCTGCGCGGCGGTCAGGAGCGGGTAGCGCCCGATCTCGTTCAGGAAGAGCTGGAGCGCGTCGGCGGTCATCCCGGCAAGGAAGTCGTTCGTATAGGTGACCTCCTCCTCGTGGATGCGCGAGCAGTCGTCGCTGACGTCGATCCCACGTTCATGCAGCCGTTCCATCACGGCCTCGGAGTCCTCATCCTCGAGCTCGAGGCGGTTGATGAGCTCGTAGAGCTCGGTCATGTTCACGCACCCGTGCTCTTCGCCGTGCTCGATCAGGGCGTCAATCGGGTCCTGGGTCATGGCCAAGGGTTTCCCGGGCATCCCTAAGGCCTAACCTCGCTACCATCGTGCCCGCGTGACCTACTACCTGATTCCGGTCTTCGTCATCGCCGGGCTGCTCGTGATCTTCGGGCTGCTCGTCTTCCTCGGCCGCTTCCGCGGCGGCCGGCTGCTGCGCCCGGTGATCACGACGCTCGTGAAGGTGCCGCTGCTGAAGCGGCTCTTCCAGCGCCTCTCCAGCGCCGCGCTCGAGCGGCAGAATCCCGACCTCGCGAGCGTGATGCGCAAGCTCGAGCGGGCAGGCGCGGCCCGCGACCCGATGAAGGCACAACAGGTGATCCACCAGCTGAACCCGGCCGAGCGACGCGCCTATTCCGAGTACATGGACGTCGCGCGCGAGCAGGGCGCCGCAGAGCCCGAGGCCACGAACCGCCAGCTCCGGCGGCTACAGCAGCGCCAGTACGGCCAGCCGCGCGCGGGCGGCGGTGGTGGCGGCGGCGGCAGTCAGCGCCAGCGCAAGCGCAAGAAGCGCTAGCGCCCGCCCTTGGCGAGCATCGACTTGATCGACTCGCCGAGCTCGTCGTAGGCCGCCCGCGACCGTTCGACCTTGCCCGCCATGCGCATGAAGCCGTGGATCATCCCGTCGTAGCGGTATCCCTCGGTCTCGACCGTCGACAAGAACATCCGCTGCGCGTATCCCTCGGCTTCGTCGCGCAGGATGTCGGCCTCGGCGGTGACGACGATCGCCCTCGGAATTCCCTGCAGGTTCTCGGCAAGCGACGGCGACGCCTCCGGATTCGTCGTCTCCGCGCCGCCGAGGTACTGCTGCCAGTACCAGCGCATCGCGTCGCGGGTGAGCCCGTAGCCCTGCGAGAACATCGAGTACGACGACGTGTTGCACAGGTGGTCGATCACCGGATAGAGCAGGAGCTGCAGCGCGAGCGGAAGCTGGTGGTCGCGGCCGCGACGTGCGATGACGGTCGCGAGCGTCGCGCCCGCGCTGTCACCGCCGACGCCGATGCGCTCGGCGTCGATGTTCAGGTCGGCGGCGTGGTTGTAGATCCATTGCGTCGCCGTCCACGCATCCTCGAGCGGGACCGGGAACGGATGCTCGGGCGCGAGGCGGTAACCGACGGAGATGACGACGATGTCGGCCGCTTTCGCGAGCGCCCGGCACGGACCGTCAGCCGTGTCGAGGCTGCCGACGACCCAACCACCGCCGTGGAAGTAGACGAGCGCCATCGACCGCTCTTTGTCGCTCGAGCGGTAGATGCGGATCGGGATGCCGTCGGCTTCGAGGTTCTCGATCGCGTGCATCTCGTCGAGCTCACCCCATTGCTCCTTGCAGAGCGCCTCGTACTCCGCGCGGGCCTGGTCGACCGGGATCTCGTTCACAGGCACGGTGGCGACGCTCTCTTCGAGGAGCGCCTGGATCTGGGGGTCGAGGATCGGAAGCGTCATCGCTTCGCCATCCTAGTGCGGCGGCGAAAGGTCAAGGCCTGAGTTGAACGGCCCGTAGACGTCGTCCATGAAATGCGAGGCGGCGATCATGTGCAGCTCGAGTGTGCGGCTCGTCTGCTTGTCGACATACGCCTCGAACCACGCGGGCGTGACGGGGTCGAAGAACGAGACCCGCCAGACCGAACGGCCCCCGACCTGCGCAGTGCCCAGGATGCGCGCGTCCGTCTGGAGCACCCAGAACGGGACGGGCTGGCGCACCTGCGGATCCTGCGACGAGCGCTGCCACTTCGCCGTCGGCGACGGGCGATCCCAGCGCGAGCCGCCGATGATCACCGCCGACGAGAGGCCGTTCACTTCGTAGGACAAGCTGTTCGGCGCAACGGCCTTGTAGACGACGTGGATCGCATTCGTCGGCGAGCTCGCGAGCCGCTCGTGCCAGACGAGCGACTGCAGCCCCTTCCAGGTCGATGTCGCGTTCGCGACGACCGCTGTGCCGCTCGTCGTGTGTGCCGGCAGGTTGAACGAGTACTTCGTGCCGTCGAGGTCGACCGATACCGGCGACGTGAGCTTCACGCTCGTCGCCTGGTAGCAACCCGCCCCGCAGACCTTGGTCGCAACGGGCGCGCCACCGTCGAACCGAAGCGAGACCTTCATGCCCCGTTGGCCACCACCCCGCGGGCTCAGCACCGAGACGCGGACGAGCCCAGGCTTCACCGCGATCGCGAGCGCGTGATCGCCGGCCTCGCGCGCGAGGACGATCGCGCCCGGAGGCGGGGAAGGGAAGCCCGGAGCATCGGGCGTCGCGATCCGCCCGCCCGGAAGCGTGGCCGACGATGGTTGAACTGTCGCAACGGTCGGCGTCGTCGTGCTCGAGGCGAGCCCCGTCGGACCGGGCTCGCTCGACAGCAGGAAGATGACGACGACGATCCCCGCCACGCCCGCGCCGAGTGCGCCGAGCGCGGCTCCGAAACGCAGATACATCGCGCTACCGGATCCCCGCGGCGGTCAGCGCGAAGCCGGCGACCGAACGTGGCAGCTTCCGCGCCTTCGCGATCGACGCCTCGAGCGCATCGGCGATAAAGCCGAGATCCTCCTCGGCGATCGAGAGCGGCGGCAGACCTTTGATCACGGGGATCCCGTGACCGGCGACCTGACTCAGGATGCGGTGCTCGGAGAAGAGCGGCATCACGACGAGCTGCGCGAAGAGGCCC
>DASYAO010000200.1:0-4734 GCA_036501285.1 Gaiellaceae bacterium | reverse complement strand
AACACGCACGGATAGCTGCGGCCCTCGTCGTACGAGGGGGGCGTCCAGACGTAGACCGGGCGCACGTGCGGGTCGCCGAGCGGGTTGCCGCGGAGCGCGTCGCTCTCGAACGAGAGCTCCTGCCAGCGCCCTACGAGCGCGGGAGCCACGGCGCGTCGAGCCGGTCGCTGAGCAGGCGCACGGCACCGTCGAGCGGGATCCGCTCCTGCTCGAGCGAGTCGCGGTCGCGGATCGTGATCGTTCCGTCCTCGATCGTCTGCTGGTCGATCGTCAGCGCCCACGGCGTGCCGATCTCGTCCTGGCGTCGGTAGCGCTTGCCGATCGAGGCCGAGTCGTCGTACTCCGCGGGCATCACGCGGCGCAGATCTTCGTACAACCGACGCGCCGCGTCCGTCATCGCGGCGTCCTTGCCGATCAGCGGCAGCACTGCGACCTTCACCGGCGCCATCCGCGGATGGAAGCGCAGCACCGTGCGCGCCTCGCCGCCCGCCTCGTCCTCGTCATAGGCATCGACGAGGAACGCGAGCGCCGCGCGATCGGCGCCTGCGGCCGGCTCGATCACGTGCGGTACATAGCGCTCCTCGTGGCCGATCCACTCGAGCTTCGTGCCGGACGCCTCGGCGTGCGCCGACAGGTCGAAGTCACCGCGGTTCGCGATCCCCTCGAGCTCCGACCAGCCGATCGGAAACAGGTATTCGAGGTCGCTCGTCCCGCTCGTGTAGTGCGAGAGCTCCGAGGCCTCGTGCTCTCGCACGCGGAGGTGCGACTCACGCAGGCCCAGGCCCAGATACCAGTCGCGCCGAAGCCGGATCCACTCGCGGTACCAGCGCTCGGACTCGGCCGGCGGCACGAAGAACTCCATCTCCATCTGCTCGAACTCGCGCGTGCGGAAGAGGAAGTTGCCCGGCGTGATCTCGTTGCGGAAGCTCTTGCCGATCTGCGCGATCCCGAACGGCGGCTTCACGCGCATCGACGAGGTGACGTTCTTGAAGTTGACGAAGATGCCCTGCGCGGTCTCCGGTCGCAGGTAGGCGACCGAGCCCTCGTCGCGCACCGGTCCGATCGACGTCTCGAACATCAAGTTGAACTGGCGCGCCTCGGTCAGGTCGCACTGCGCGTCTTCGCCCGCCTTCTTCGACGGCCGCTTGCCGCACTGCGAGTCGGCGAGATGGTCGGCGCGGAAGCGCAGCTTGCAGGTGCGGCAGTCGATGAGCGGGTCGGAGAAGCCGCCCACGTGCCCCGACGCGACCCAGACCCGGGGGTTGAGGATGATCGCCGAGTCGAGCAGGACGATGTCCTCGCGCTCCTGCACCATCGCCCGCTGCCAGGCCGCCTTGACGTTCTGCTTCAGGAGGACGCCGTAGTGGCCGTAGTCGTACGAGGAGCCGAGCCCGCCGTAGATGTCCGAGGAGGGGTAGACGAAGCCCCGGCGGCGGCAGAGCGCCGCCACTTTCTCGATCGTCGCTGCGCCCTGGTACGCCTCGAGCTCCGCCATACGGTGAAACTATCGGAGTGAGCGAGGAAAACGGTCCGGTCGTCGAGCTCCACGTCGTCTCCGACTCGACGGGGGAGACGGCGACGCGAGTCGTCGCGGCGGTCGAGGCGCAGTTCCCGCACCAGGCCTTCGCGATCGTCAGGCACCCCCGCGTCGAGACGGTCGCCGACTGCCGCCTCGTCCTCGAGCGGCTCAAGGGCAAGCCGGTCGTCGTGATCTACACGCTCGTCGAGCCGACGCTTCGCGCGGCGATGCAGGAGCTCTGCCGGGAAGCGGACGTCGACGCCTACAACCTCCTGGCGGAGCCGCTGGCACTCGTCGCCAAGGTCACGGGCAAGGCGGCGAAGATGGAGCCGCGCGCGCAGCCTCCGCTCGACGAGACGTACTTCAAGCGGATCGCGGCGATCGAGTACGCGGTCAAGGCCGACGACGGGCTCGGCCGCGCGCTGCCGAACGCCGACATCGTCCTCGTCGGCGTCTCGCGCACCTCGAAGACGCCGCTCTCGATGTACCTCGGCTATCTCGGCTGGAAGGTGGCGAACGTCCCGATCGTGATGAGGATCGACCCGCCGGCGGAGCTCTTCGAGATCGACCCGGCGAAGATCGTCGGCGTCACGATCGATGCCCACCGCCTGGCCGAGATCCGCGCCGAGCGCATCCAGCTGATGGGCGGCGACCGCAAGTACGCGAGCCTGACGGCGATCTACGACGAGCTCGAGTACGCGGCCGGTATCCACCGGCGCCTCGGCTGTCCTGTGATCGACGTCTCGGAGCTTTCGATCGAGGAGATCGCCCAGCGCATCCTCCGCACCGTCGCCCGTCGAAGCGGCGCCGGCGCTGCTGCCGGATGAGCGAGTACCAGCGGGTGCCGATCTGGCGCTGGCTGCTCTGGTCGATGTTTCTGATCGCAGCGCTGATCGTCTTCTACGGCTTCTTCACGCCGGTCTGGTTCGGGCTGCGTTCGGCCGCGTGGTTGGCCGAATACCGCGCCAGACGCCGCCGCTAGCATCCGCTCCCATGGCGCGCTACGTCTATGACTTCGACGAGCCGTCGGGTGGGGGACGCGAACTGCTCGGCGGCAAGGGCATCGGCCTGGCCGAGATGACGCTGATGGGCCTGCCGGTCCCGGCGGGCTTCACGATCACGACCGACGCCTGCCGCGCCTACATGGAGGCGGGCGACCTCCCCGACGGGCTCGCGGCCGAGGTCGACGAGCACGTGAAGAAGCTCGAGCAGACGACGGGCAAGCGCTTCGGCGACGCGGGCGACCCGTTGCTCGTCTCCGTGCGCTCGGGCGCCGCCGTCTCGATGCCGGGGATGATGGACACGATCCTCAACCTCGGCCTGAACGACGAGGCCGCCGAAGGGCTCGCGGAGAAGACGGGCAACCGGCGCTTCGCGCTCGACTCCTACCGCCGCCTGTTGCAGATGTTCGGCGAGGTCGTCGACGGGATCGGCGCGCACCGCTTCGAGGAGGCGCTCTCCGATCTCAAGGCGGACCGCGGCGCGCGCCAGGACACCGACCTCTCGGCCGAGGATCTCGAGCAGCTCGTGGCGACCTACAAGCAGATCTATCCGGCCTTTCCGCAGGAGGCGACCGAGCAGCTGATGCGCGCCGTGCGCGCCGTCTTCGATTCGTGGGACACGCCGCGCGCGCAGGTCTACCGCCGCGCGAACGAGATCCCGGACGACATCGGCACCGCGGTCAACGTCGTGCAGATGGTGTTCGGCAACAAGGGCGAGCGCTCGGGAACGGGCGTCGCATTCACGCGCAACCCGTCGACGGGTGCGAGCGAGGTCTACGGCGAGTTCCTCGCGAAGGCGCAGGGAGAGGACGTCGTCGCCGGCATCCGCACGCCGCAGCCGGTCGAGTCGATGCGCGAGGTACTGCCGAACGCCTACGAGCAGCTGCTCGAGACGATGCGCAGGCTCGAGGAGAACTACCGCGACATGCAGGACGTCGAGTTCACCGTCGAGGACGACAAGCTCTACATGCTGCAGACGCGCGCCGCGAAGCGAACGGCAGCCGCTGCGCTCAGAGCCGCGAGCGACATGGTCGACGAAGGGCTGATCACGCGCGAGGAGGCGGTCGCGCGTATCGACCCGGCGCAGCTCGACCAGCTGTTGCATCCGATGATCGACCACGACGCTGCGCCGGAGCCGGCGGCGCGCGGTCTCAACGCGAGCCCGGGCGCTGCGAGCGGCGGCATCGTCTTCGACGCCGACACCGCGGTCGCGCGCGGCGCGAGTGGGCCGGTGATCCTCGTCCGCTTCGAGACGACGCCCGACGACATCCACGGGATGATCGCCGCGCAGGGGATCCTCACCGTCCACGGGGGCATGACCTCGCACGCCGCCGTCGTCGCACGCGGGATGGGCAAGCCGTGCGTCGCCGGCTGCGATGGGCTCGAGCTCGGCGGCGGCGTCGCACGCATCGGCGGCAAGGAGCTGCACGAGGGCGACGTGATCACGATCGACGGCGGCACGGGGAACGTCTACGTGGGTGAGGTTCCGCTCGTCGCGCCGGAGCTGAACGACGACTTCGAGACCGTGCTCGGCTGGGCCGACGACGTTCGCCGCCTGAAGGTGCGCGCGAATGCCGACACCCCCGACGACGCTGCGCGCGCTCGCGAGTTCGGCGCCGAGGGCATCGGCCTCTGCCGCACCGAGCACATGTTCTTCGGCGAGAAGCGGCTGCCCGTCGTGCAGGAAATGATCCTCGCCGACGACGAGCCCGGCCGTCGCGACGCGCTTGACCGGTTGCTGCCGTTCCAGCAATCCGACTTCGAGGGGATCTTCGAGGCGATGAGCGGACTGCCGGTGACGATTCGCCTGCTCGACCCGCCGCTCCACGAGTTCCTGCCGAGCGAGGAGAACGCGACGAGCGACAAGATGCGCGCGCGGATCCGCTCGCTCCGCGAGGCGAACCCGATGCTCGGCACGCGCGGCTGCCGCCTCGGGCTCGTGTTCCCGGAGATCTACGAGATGCAGGTGCGGGCGATCGCGCGCGCGGCGCAGAAGGTGGGCTCGGGCGCGGTGGTCGAGATCATGCACCCGCTCGTCGGCTTCGCCGAGGAGCTCCGCCGCCTGCGAGAGCTGACCGAGCGCGTCTGGGCCGAAGAGGCGCCCGACGTGCCGCGCGCGATCGGGACGATGATCGAGCTGCCGCGCGCGTGCATCCGCGCCGACGAGATCGCGATCGAGGCCGACTTCTTCTCGTTCGGCACGAACGACCTGAC
>DASYAO010000199.1:0-11060 GCA_036501285.1 Gaiellaceae bacterium | reverse complement strand
CGGCCTCGAACCGCTCGAGCAGTTGGTAGTCATGCCGCGC
The DNA here is from genome assembly GCA_036501285.1 of Gaiellaceae bacterium. Taxonomy (GTDB): domain Bacteria; phylum Actinomycetota; class Thermoleophilia; order Gaiellales; family Gaiellaceae; genus PALSA-600. The sequence continues at coordinate 11,020 of DASYAO010000199.1, read as the reverse complement.
CCTGCGGTTCTCCGCGATCAGCTTCTCGGCCACGAGAGCGATTCTGCCTACAAGGACAGATTGACCGGCGAAGTCACCGCCAGGCCTGCAGGCACCTTCGTGCCGCGATGCACCTGCACGTTCCACGGTGCGCCGAAGCGAACCCAAACGTGCTGCGTGAATCGAACAGTCTTTCCCTGCGCGAGGATGCCCTGAAAGAGAATCGCGCCGCTCGCACCGCCGCGTCGAACAAGCAACCAGCACGTTCCGTTCGTCGCGCTGATCACGAGCGGCGATGCGCGCGGAGCCGACGTGTGCGACGCAGCGAGCACGTGCGAGCGCGCCGGCGGTGGCAACGCATGCGCTGCGGGAGGCGGTGTGAGTGATGGGAGCGTGTTCTGCTTGGCCGTCGTCACCCATGCGACGATGCCGACCGTGGCGGCGGCAACGAGCGCGAGCGCAACGATCCTTCGTCCAAGCCGCGGGCGCGGCGCCCGGATCATCGGTGCCGGCGCTTCTTCTTCGACGGGCTCAGGCCACTGCGCGTCAAACTCGTCGACGAAACTGTTCGCATCGAGCCCGAGCGTTGCGGAATAGGTGCGCACGAACGCCCGCGCATACGTGCGGCCGGGAAGCGCGGTGAAGTCGTCGTCCTCGAGAGCGGCGATGTACCTCCCACGGAGGCACGTCAGCCGTTCGACATCGGAGGGCGTGAGGCCCTGGCCCTTGCGCGCCGCAGCAAGGCTCCCTCCGATGGCGAACACGTGTCTCGGAACTGTACGAAAAATCAGGGCAGCGTGAGCTCGACCTTGCCCTCGTGCTTCGCGATCGCCTCGACACGTACCTCGATCGGGTCACCGAGCCGGTAGCTGCGCCCGGAACGGCGGCCGACGAGCGCGGTGCCGGTGGCATTCAGCTCGAAGTACTCGCCCGGAAGCCGTCGCGCCGGCAGGAATCCCTCAAAGACGTCGTCGAAGCGCGCGAAGAGACCCGAACCGATGAGACCGCTGATCTCGCCTTCGAACGGCTCGTCCCATCCGCGCTCGGCGAGCCGGTCATCGAGCAGCCAGGCAAGGCAGATGTCGTCCGCGGCATACTCGATCTGCGCCGCCTCGCGCTCGCGCGCCGAGGTGTGCTCGGCGAGCTCTCCGAGCTCTTCCGGCACCGGATCGTCTCCCTGCCCGAGCTCGCGCAATAGCGCGCGGTGCACGACGAGATCCGGGTAGCGGCGGATCGGCGAGGTGAAGTGGCAATACGCCGTGCTCGCGAGACCCGAGTGACCGAGATTGCGCGGGTCGTAGCGCGCCTGCTTCAGCGCGCGCAGCACGAGCGAAGGGAAGGACGCGCGGCCGCGGCCCGACTGCTCGACGTACTGAGCGATCCCGGTCGAGATCTCGCCCGCGAGCTCGGCCGCCGCCGACGGCGTGATCACGTCGGGCGCCGGCGGCGTCGGCACGCCGAGATCGGCGAGCTTGGCGAGCAGAAGCCCGATCGACTGCGGGTCCGGCCGCTCGTGCACACGGTAGAGCGCTGCGCGATTGCGGCCCGACAGGAAAGCGGCGACATGCTCGTTGGCGAGGATCATCAGCTCCTCGACGAGCATGTGCGCGTGCGGCTCGGACTCGAGCTCGGCGCCGGCGACGCGGCCCTCGGCGAACCTGAAGGTCACCTCGGGCGTCTGAACCGCGAGCGCCCCGCGAGCGAAACGCCGGTCGCGCAGCGCCGAGGCGAGCTCGGCGTTCAGCTCGAGCTGCTCGAGGATCTCCGGCGGCGCGTCGCCGCGCTGCGCCTGGCCGTACGTCAGCCGCGCGTTCGAGTTGATCACAGAGCGGTAGAAGAGCGGCTCGCCCCCGCCCGGCGGCATCTCGACCGTGACGCAGAGGCGGTCCTGGTTGGGACGGAGCGAGCAGGCGTCGTCTGCGAGCTCGTGTGGGAGCATCGGCGCGACGAGGCCCGGAACGTAGGTCGAGAGCGCGCGGCCGGCGGCTCCGTGGTCGAGAGGCGATCCCGCCTGCACGAAGTACGACACGTCGGCGATGTGCACCCAAGCCCGGATCCCTTCAGGTTCGCGACGAAACGAGAGCGCATCGTCGAAGTCCTTCGCCGTGTCGGGGTCGATCGTGAACGTCGTCAGATCGCGCAAGTCGACGCGACCGTCGAGCTGCTCGGCCGGCAGTGAGTACGGCTCGAACTCCGTGCGTGCACCGCGCTCGACGAGCAGGCCTTCGAGCACGGTCTCGATGCGGCCGGCGCTCCCGAGCACCCGGACAACCCTTGCGCGGCCGCGCCCGGGCTCCACGACGGCCAGGTCGCCCGCGTCGAGGGCGACGTGCTTCGCGTCGAGCACGATCGGCACGCCCGGCGTGAAGTAAGGCTCGCCGACGATCAACTTGCCGCGCCGGCCGACTTCGACGACGACGGTGTCGCTCACGGCGAAAACCCAGTGTCAGGCTCAAGCCTGACACTTGCGAGCGCCTCGCTCAGACCTTGAGGAAGCGGCGCAGAGTGAGCCCGGAGCCGAGCGCGCCGAGGCCGAAACCCATGCAGAGCAGCACGAGCGCCGTCAGCGGGAACGACCACGCATGCACGTCGGGTGCGTCGGAGAAGCCGTGGTAATTGACCGCCGGCAGTGCGATCTGTTTGCCGAGGACGAGGAAGAAGACCGCGAGCAGCGCGCCGGCGCCGCCACACAGCAGACCTTCGATCATGAACGGCCCGCGCACGAACCAGTTCGTCGCGCCGACGAGCTTCATCACCTCGATCTCGCGACGGCGCGAGAAGATCGAGAGCCGGATCGTGTTGCCGATCAGGAGCGTCGAGGCGATCACGAGGATGATCGATCCGATCAGGAAGACGACGTCGATCACGTGGGCGAAGCGGAGGACGATGCTGCGCAGCTTCTTCGCGCCGAGCACCTGCTGGACCCCCGGCGGCCGAGGGTTCGAGAACTTGTCGACGATGGCGCCGATCAGGTTCGCGTTCGTCGCAGTCACCTGGAAGGAGTCGGGCAGCGGGTTGTACGGAAGCTCCTCCACGAGCTGCGGCTCTTCCTTCTTCATCTGCGCGAGCGCCGTCGCCTTGGAGACGAAGCTCCACTTCTTCACGTCCGTATCGGCCTGGAGCATGCGGGCGACCGCGGTCTCCTGGGCGCGAGTCGCCTGCCCGCCGGTATTCGCGTTCGTCTTGAAGTCGATCCGGATCACGAGCTCATGCTTGACGTGGTTTGCGTACGAGTCGGTGAGCGTGAAGACAGCGATGAAGAGGCCGAGGATGAACATCCCGACCAGTACCGTCACCGTCGCCGCGACCGTTGTCGAAAGGTTTGCCGCGAGGCTGCGCCATGCCTCGCTGACGAGCAGGCGCAACCTCATTCGCCCACGTACCCGCCGCGGCGCTCGTCGCGTGCGAGCCGCCCGTCTTCGAGCTGGATCACGCGCTTGCGCATCTTGTCGACCATCTCGCGGTCGTGCGTGACCATCAGAATCGTCGTGCCGCTCATGTTGATGCGGTAGAGGAGCTGCATGATCCCGACCGAGGTGTCGGGATCGAGGTTTCCGGTCGGCTCGTCGCAGACGAGGAGCGGCGGGTGGTTGACGAACGCGCGCGCGATCGAGACGCGCTGCTGCTCGCCGCCGGAGAGCTCGTCGGGGTACGAGTTCATCTTGTGGGAGAGGCCGACCATCGAAAGCACCTCGGGCACTTTCTTGCGGATGTTGCCGCCGCTTTCACCCTGCACTTTCAGCGCGTAGGCCACGTTTTCGGCCGCCGTGCGCCTGGGAAGCAGCTTGAAGTCCTGGAAGACACAGCCGACGTTGCGCCGGAGCATCGGCACCTTCGAGTGCTTGAGGCGCGTCAGGTCGCGGCCGCCGACGACGATCTTGCCGGTGGTGGGCTCGAGCTCCTTCAGCAGCAGGCGGATCAGCGTCGACTTGCCCGAGCCGGACGCGCCGACGACGAACACGAACTCGCCCTTGTCGATGTGGAAGTTGACGTCGCGGAGCGCGACGACGTCGGGCTCGTAGACCTTCGTCACTGACCCGAAGACGATCATCGACCCCGCGCTCGTGATCGTGCGCTCCGTTTGGAGCGGACGCTCGACGATCGCAGTTGCGATCTCGGGGCTGATATCGGTGTCCTGCACGGTCATAGTCAGCAGCCGGCCACAGAGGCGACCCGCCAGACGCCAAGGGTTACGGAAGTGTAACGCACGTTCTAGATGGCCTTTCCTGCAGCTTTTGCAAGGAGAAATTCATGGATGAAGGGGTCGAGGTTGCCGTCGAGCACCCCTTGGGCGTTCCCCGTTTCGTAGCCGGTGCGGTTGTCCTTGACGAGCTGGTAGGGGTGCAACACATAACTCCGAATCGACTCGCCGCCGAAGCTGGTGTCGGCGGCGCTGGCTCCGCCCCTCTCCTTCGCCAGCATCGCCTCGCGTTCCTCTTCGGCGCGCTCGACGAGTCTCGCCTTCAACACGCGCATTGCAGCTTGCTTGTTCGCCGACTGGGAGCGTTCGTTCTGGCACTGGACGACGATCCCCGTGGGCGTGTGCGTGAGCCGCACGGCGCTGTCGGTCTTGTTGACGTGCTGGCCGCCCGCGCCCTGCGCGCGGTACGTGTCGATCTCGACGTCGTCCTCGTCGATCTCGACGTTGGTGTCATCGGGAAGAAGCGGCGCGACGATCACCGTCGCGAACGATGTCTGGCGGCGGTGAGCGGCGTCAAACGGCGAGAGGCGCACGAGCCTGTGCTTGCCACGCTCAGCCTTGAGGATGCCGTACGCGTTCTCGCCGCCGATCGTGAAGGTCGCGCTCTTCAAGCCGGCTTCCTCGCCGGGGCTCGCCTCGAGCAGCTCGACCTTGAACCCGCGATCCGCCGCCCAGCGCTCGTACATCCGCAAAACCATCTCCGTCCAGTCCTGCGCGTCGGTGCCGCCGGTCCCGGACTGGAGCGTCACGACCGCGTCGCCGGCGTCGTACTCGCCGTCGAAGAGGGCGGCCTCCTGCAGATGCTCGAGCTCGCGCTGAAGCGGCCTGATCGAGCGCTCGATCTCGTCCTCGAGGCTCGGATCGAGCTCGAGCAGGCCGGCCGCGTCGTCGTAGTCGCGCCGAAGGCGGTCGTAGAGGTCGAGCCGCTTGGCGACGCGCGAGTGCTCGGTCGAGACCTTTTGCGCGTGCTCCTGGTCGTTCCAGAAGCCGGGCTCGTTCATCGCAGACTCGAGCTCTGCCCGGCGTGTTGCTAGCGAATCCGGGTCAAAGGTAATCACGGACCCAGTCGAGCTGGACCCCGATCTCTGCAAGCTGCTCCTGCACGGTTGCGGATTCGACTGCCATCTTCGGATTTTAAGCGCCGTGACAGCGCTTGAACTTCTTGCCCGAGCCGCACCAGCACGGGTCGTTACGGCCGAGCTGCTGCTCTTCGGTCTTGACGAGCGGCCTGGTCGCGACCGCACCCTCGATCGCAGGCGCCACGCCGGCGCCCCCGGCAGCCGCGCCGATCGCCTGGGCGCCGGCGAGCGACTGGTGCTCGTAGGTGAGATTGCCGTTGCCACCGCCGTTCGAGCCGGGACTCGGCAACGGACCGGAACCGCCGCCGCCCTCGCCGCCGGGGCCGCCTTCGAGCGGCTCGACCTGCGCGTGGAACAGATGCATGACCACCTCTTCGCGAATCGCGCGAGTGAGGTCGGCGAAGAGGATCGCGCCTTCGTTGCGGTACTCGACCAGAGGATCCTTCTGCGCCATGCCGCGCAGGTGGATGCCCTCGCGCATGTAGTCCATGTTCTCGAGGTGCTCGCGCCAGCGCATGTCGACGACCATCAGGACGATGTAGCGCTCGAGCTCCCGCATCATCCCTGCCTGCATGCCTTCGATCTCGCGGTCCCGCTCGGTGTACGCATCGAGTGCGTCGTCGAGGAACTCGGCAATGATCGCGTCCGTCTCGAGGCCGTGCAGCTCCTCGACCGTGACACCGGTGCCGTAGAGCGCATCCATCGCTGCGACGAGACCGTTCAGATCCCAGTCGTCCGGAGCCTCGGTTGCCGTGTAGTCGGAGACGACGTTGGCGATCACCGCGGGCAGCCATTCCTCGCGGATGTCCGCGGAGAGATCGGCGCCCTCGAGCACGCGCCGGCGCTGCTCGTAGATCACCTTGCGCTGCACGTTCATCACGTCGTCGTACTTGAGGACGTTCTTGCGCGCGACGAAGTTCTGCTCCTCGACCTTCTTCTGCGCGTTCTCGATCTGGTTCGAGAGGATCTTCGCCTCCATCGGCTGGTCGTCGGGCAGCTTGAAGCGGTTCATGATGTTGAAGATCCGGTCGCCGGCGAACAGCCGGACGAGGTCGTCGCGGCCCGACAGGTAGAAGCGCGTCTCGCCGGGATCGCCCTGACGGCCCGAGCGGCCACGGAGCTGGTTGTCGATGCGGCGCGCTTCGTGGCGTTCGGTCCCGAGGACGTAGAGGCCGCCGAGCTCGCGCACCGTGTCGTCGATCTTGATGTCGACGCCGCGGCCTGCCATGTTGGTCGCGATCGTGACGGCGCCGACCTGGCCCGCGTCCTTGATGATCTCGGCCTCGCGCTCGTGCTCCTTCGCGTTCAGGACGTTGTGCTTGATCCCCTGGCGCTTCAGCAGCTCGGCGAGAAACTCGGAGGTCTCGACGGCGATCGTGCCGACGAGCACCGGCTGGCCTTTTTCGTTGCGCTCCTTGATGTCGGCGATCACCGCGTTGAACTTCGCTTCGATCGTCTTGAAGATCAGGTCGTTCTCGTCGGCGCGCGCGACCGCGACGTTCGTCGGGATCGGGACAACGTTCAGGTCGTAGATCTCGACGAACTCCTTCTCCTCGGTCTTCGCCGTACCGGTCATGCCGCCGAGCTTCTGGTAGAGGCGGAAGTAGTTCTGGAGCGTGATCGTGGCGAGCGTCTGATTTTCCGCCTGGATCTCGACGCCCTCCTTCGCCTCGACCGCCTGGTGGAGTCCCTCCGACCAGCGCCGCCCTTCCATGATGCGGCCGGTGAACTCGTCGACGATCTTCACCTCGCCGTCCTGGACGACGTAGTCGACGTCGCGCTTGTACAGCGCCTCGGCCTTGAGCGCCTGGCTCAGGTGGTTGACGAGCTGGACGTTCTCGGCGGCATACAGGTGCTCGATACGCAGCGCGCGCTCGATCTTCTCGATGCCGGACTCGGTCGGGGAGACCGTCTTGTGCTTCTCGTCGTAGAGGTAGTCGTGCTCCTCGCCGAGCGCGGTGTCCTCGAGCTTCGTGCCTTTCGACTGGACGCCGGAGAGCGAGCGGATGACGCGCGCGAAGTCGTAGTAGGTCTTGGCGGCGGTCGTCGGCTCGCCGGAGATGATCAGCGGCGTGCGTGCCTCGTCGATCAGGATCGAGTCGACCTCGTCCACGATCGCGTAGGGGTGCCCGCGCTGGACGACGCCGTCGAGCGAGATCGACATGTTGTCGCGCAGGTAGTCGAACCCGAACTCGGAGTTCGTCCCGTACGTGACGTCGGCCTCGTAGGCGACCTTGCGGTCCTCGAAGGACATCATCGTCTCGATGAACGAGACCGTCATCCCGAGCCGCTCGAAGACGCCGCGGTTCCACTCGGCGTCACGCTTTGCGAGATAGTCGTTGACGGTGACGAGGTGGACGCCCTGGCCGAGCGTCCGGCCGTCCGGCGTCGTGACCGTCGGCAGCGCGTTCAGGTAGAGCGCGAGGCTCGCGACGAAGGTCTTGCCCTCGCCGGTCTTCATCTCGGCGACGTCGCCTTCGTGGAGGACGATCCCGCCCATCAGCTGCACGTCGAACATGCGCTGGTCGGACTCGCGCAGGCGGGCCTCGCGCACTGCGGCATACGCCTCGAACAGGAGGTTGTCGAGCTCCTCGCCGTTCGCGAGCCGCTCCCGGAACTCGGCGGTCTTGCCGCGGAGCTCGTCGTCGGAAAGCGCGCGGAAGTCGGGCTCGAGGGTCGTGATGTAGGCAGCCTGCTCCTCGATGCGCTTCATGCGCCTGCCCTCGCCGAAGCGAAGGAACTTCTCGAAATTGTCGCCGGGCGGCATAACGACAGGGTACCGGGCGCCTAGAGCGGGGCCGTTTCGACCTCCCACAGCTCGCCGTCAACCCGCCGGGCGCGCACGACGTGCTCGGGCCGCTCGAGCTGCGGAATCGAGCCGAAGCCGCGCTCTCCGTCGACGAGCAGGGTGCGGTCTGCCCCGTGCGCGGAGAGCTCGATCTCCTCGCCCTCGACGCCCGGCAGCTCGATGATCTCGATCCGCCGCCCTGCGACGGCCCAGAGACCGTCGTTCCGCTTCACCGCCTCGGCGCGGTACGGCGGATCGAGCTCGCGCTCGAGCGCGGTTGCGAGCGGCGCGATCTCGGTCGGCCCGTCGATGACGACGGCATCGCCGTTCGGGAGCGTGACGAAGGCGGCCTTCTCCCCCGAGAGATCGGGTGCGTCGGCGGTGATCACCGCATCCCACTCGCGGACACGGTGGTTGCCGTGGATTCCTGCGGCGTCCCAGGCCGGGCGCGTGGGCTCGTTCGGCGTGCCGTCGATGTCGAAACCGCCCTGACGGGCGAGCCGGACGTGCAGCGGCTCACGCCGCCGGAAGAGGCTCACGCGTGCTCGTGATGCTCCGTGCGCCGGCGCGGCTCCGAGATGCGCTTTTCGCGGTAGCGCTTCACCTGCCGCTCGAGATTCTCGACGAGCGCGTCGACCGACGTGCGGATGTCGCGCGTGGCCTCACGCGCGCGCAGCGTCGGGCCTTTCGCGTAGATCGTGCCCTCCGCGACTGCGCCCTCTGCGATCGACGGGTTCTTCTCGTGCGACAGCTCGATCTCGACCTGAGTCGGCTCCGCGAGATGCTTCTGCAACTTGGCGAGCTTCGACTCGACATAGCTGCGCAGGGACGGCGTGACCTCGACGTTCTTGCCCTTGACCTCGAGCCGCATCGACGCCTCCTTTTGGTTGTCCTTTTCCTTTGTCGACGAGCTTAACCGACTGCGCGCGTCACCCGCGCGAACGTGACGACTCGAACCTCGCGCGCGCCGGCCTTCCGGAGCGCGGCCGCTGCAGCGTCGACGGTCGCGCCCGTCGTATACACGTCGTCGACGAGCACGATGCATTCCGGTACCCGTTCGCGGGCAGGAGCGAACGCGCCGCGGACGTTGCCGCGGCGGGCGGCTCGACGGAGCTCCGCCTGGCGCGCGACAGGCCGGGTGCGCGCGAGGAGGCAGTCGACGGGCAGCCCCCAGCGCTCGCCGAGGGCCTCGGCGAGTGACTGCGCCGGGTGGTGGCCGCGTTTCGCGCTGCGGTCGCCGTCAGGCGGGATATAGGTGATGACGTCTGCCACCGGCCGAGGCACGCGCCCGGCGACGAGCTCGGCGGCATGGATCGAGAAGCGGCGGAGCCCGCGCTCCTTCCAGGCGCGGACGATCCGTCGGCCCGCGGCGTCGTATCTGATCGCGGCGCGTGCGCTGTCGAAGGCGATCCTGTGCGAGCCGCACTCGCGGCAGGTCGGGACGGGCCAGGCCGTCGGCGCGCCGCACCGCTCGCACACAGGTGGACCGAGCCGCGCCAACGAGCGCGTGCAGTCCGCGCAGAGCAACGCGCCGGCAGAGCCACATGCGACGCATCGCGTCGGGAAGATGAACTCGGCGAGCCACACGATTCACCGTACGGAAACCGGGACGCACCTTTGCAACAACTTCGAATTACTTTGTCAACAGCTCCGGTGTGTATTCGCTGCGGCGCTCGAGCCCGGCACGTTCGCGATAGCGGTTGTCCGCTTCGAGAAGCTGCTCGGGGTTGCCGATGTCGAACCACGACTCGCTGAAGCGGAAGCCGTAAACAGGCTCGCGCGGGTAGAGCCAGACGAGGAAGCGGCCGGGCGGATCGGGCGGGTTGCCGTCTGCGAGATAACCGCGAAGGACTTCGAGCTCCGCGGCGCCGAAGACGTAGGTCGCAGTCGAGACGAGATCGCTGCGGGGATGCTCGGGTTTCTCCTCGAGCCCGACGACGCGGTCGTCGCTGCCGAGCTCGACCACGCCGTAGAGCTGAGCGAGCGAAGGATCCGAGAGCTTGTGCACCGCGAGCGCGCTCCGCGAGCCTTTCGCGCGCCAGAAGTCGACGTAGTCGCGCAGCGAAAAATCGAAGAGATTGTCGGCTGCGATCACGAGCAGGTCGTCACCCGCAAGCCCGCCTTGCTCGATCGCGAACTGGATGTCGCCGAGCGCGCCGAGGCGATCCTCGTTCGAATGCGTCCCGTCGTTCCAGACGGTGACGCCTTTGCCCTCGGCCCAGCCCTCGAACGCGCGCGCGTAGACAGCGTTGGTGACGAGGTGCACGGCATCGATCTCGCCGACCACGCCGATGCGGTCGAGGATCCAGTCGACCATCGGGCGGCCGCCGACCGGCAGCAGCGGTTTCGCGGTCGAGTCGGTGAGCGGGCGTAGCCGGGTCGCATAACCACCGGCGAGCAGCAACGCCTTCATGCCGCGACGACAGCGCCGGCGAGGGAGCGCTTGTACGGCATCAGGTGGACTCCGTGCTCGGTGACGATCGCAGAGATGAGCAGCGCGGGCGTGACGTCGAACGCGGGGTTGCGCGCCGGAAACCGCGACGTGATCTCGCTCGGGTCGCGTTCTTCGATCGGGATGTCGGCCCCGTGCTCGGTCGCGTGGTCGACGGTCGAGCTCGGCGCGACCACGTAGAAGGGCACGTCGTGGTGATGCGCGAGCACGGCGAGCGAGTAGGTGCCGATCTTGTTCGCGATGTCGCCGTTGGCAGCGATCCGATCGGCGCCGGTGAAGATCGCGTCGACCTCGCCTGCGGCCATCAGCGACGCGGCGGCCGAGTCGGCGATGACCATGTGCGGGATTCCGGCCGTCTCGAGCTCCCAGGCCGTGAGTCGGGCGCCCTGGAGGAGCGGCCGCGTCTCGTCGACCCAGACATGCTCGAGCAGTCCCTGCTCCCTGGCGGAGAGAAGAGCGCCGACGGCGCTGCCGTAGCCGCCGGTTGCGAGACCACCGGCGTTGCAATGCGTCAGCGCACG
>DASYAO010000198.1:0-4237 GCA_036501285.1 Gaiellaceae bacterium | reverse complement strand
TTCGCCGGATTCGTCGACGCCGTAGCCGGTGAAGTGCCGGAAGACGTCCTCCATCGTGGCGACTGGACCGACCTCGTCCTTCAGCTCTTCCGGCGTTCCGACCCTCTCGATCTTGCCGAGGTGCATGATCGCGACCCGGTCGCAGAGCGCGTCCGCCTCCTCCATATAGTGCGTCGTCAGCAGCACCGTCATTCCGGTCTCCTCGCGCAGCTCTTCGACGCGCTGCCAGACGCCGTCGCGGGCGACGGGATCGAGGCCGATCGTCGGCTCGTCGAGGATCAGTAGCGCCGGCCGGTTGACGAGGGCCTGCGCGAGCTCGAGGCGTCGCACCATGCCGCCCGAGTAGGTGCGCGCAAGCCGGTCGGCAGCGTCGCCGAGGCCCATCATCTCGAGCGCTTCGTCGACACGATGCTTGCGCTCGCGCCGGGGCACGTCGAAGAGGCGTGCGAACCAGCCGACGTTCTCGCGGCCCGTGAGTGCGCCTTCGATCGAGATCTGCTGCGGCACGTAGCCGAGCAGGCGGCGAACCGACATCGGCTCGGAGCTCACGTCGTGTCCCATGACTCTCGCCTCACCCTCCTGGAGCGGCAGCAGCGTGTTGAGGATGCGAATCGTCGTCGTCTTGCCGGCGCCGTTCGGGCCGAGGAGGCCGAACACCTCGCCCTGGCGCACGGTCAGGTCGATGCCGTCGACCGCGGCGTGCTCGCCGAAGCGGTGCCGCAGGCCGCGGCACAAGACAGCTGGCACGAGCGACGCGCTCACCCTTCGTCTCCGAGCAGCTCGGCGAGCTGCGTGAGCGCGGGCAACGCCTTGGCGATGCGCTCGCGGTCGCGCGCCGGCAGCTCGGCGACCGCTGCGCCCACGAGCACGATGCGGCGATCGCGCCAGGCGGCGACCTTGCGGCGGATGTCGGCCGGAAGGTCGAGCCGCGCCACGCGGCGGTCGCTTTCGTCGACCGAGCGCTGGAGCAACCCACGCTCGCCGAGCCGGCGCACGAGCGTGCTGACGGTGTTCGCCGCCAGCTTGAGCTCCTGCGCCGCCTCCGCGACCGATACGCCCGGCCGTAGGCGCACGAGACGAACGAGCTCGAGTTGCGCACCGGTGAGCTCGGCGAGCTCGGTCGGCCGGTTCGACGTGCGCCGCGTGCTGCGGCGGATCGACGCGAGCAGCCGGAAGAGCTCCTCGCCCACGACGGCAGGGGTTTGTTCGCTGAGCGTGGTCGTCACGCCTCACATGATACCTCTGCGACAGAGGTAATGGGCGGCCGACCGATTTAAGAGTTCCGAAAGCTCTCGGCAACCGCTTCGCAATCGGTGGGCCGGATGCTGAGTTCGAACCGCAAGCGAAAGAGGAGGATCCATGCGTTCGATGAGGCTTTTGGCGGCGTGCACCGGAGGCGCACTCGCACTCGGCGCCGCCACGGCGCAGGCGAGCACGATGCACCCGGTGCTCGGCGCGAAGCTCGCCGGGATGGGAGAGAGCGGCGTCGTGAACCTGCAGGTGAAGTCCCACGATCTCTGCTGGACGTTCGACGTCCCGACGAAAGGCATCACCGCCGCCTCGATCCGCGACTCGGGCGGAATGGTCGTCACGAAGCTCGGCTCGGCCTACAGCAAGAAGAGCTGCGCGATGGTGTCGACGAAGGCGCTCCAGCTGATCGACGCGAAGCCCGGCTCGTTCATGGTCTGGCTCGACACGAAGGGTCATCCCGGCGATCTCCGCGGGAAGCTCTTCGCCGGCATGGCGCACACGTCCCACATGTAGGAGGAGCGGATGAGCGACTCGACCATCGAACCGAGCGGCGTGAAGGTCGGCCGCGGCGTCTTCCTCGCGACCGTCGCGGGCGGGCTCGCGTCGCTCTACTGGGGCCGCAGCGTGTGGAGCGGCATCTCGAGCGCGCTCGGTCCGGTCGAGTCGCACATCCCGCTGCTCCCGAACGGCGGCTGGCGCATCTACGCCGTGTCGGGCTCGCTGCCGGGTTTCGACCCGGCGACGTGGCGGCTCGATGTCGCAGGCTCGGTCGACAAGCCGCTCTCGCTCGACCTTGGCGCGTTGCGCGCGTTGCCGAAGGCGGAGCAGGTGTCGACGTTCCACTGCGTCACCGGCTGGACCGTGCGCAATGTCACGTGGGGCGGCGTGCGCATCGCCGACATCCTCGCCGCCGCAAAGCCCCACGCGAGCGCGCACGCGCTGCGCTTCGTCTCGGCCGAGAACCCCTACGACGACTACCTCACGCTCGAGCAAGCGTCGCTCGGGGACGTGATGCTCGCCTACGAGATGAACGGCAAGCCGCTCTCGCGCGCGCACGGAGCGCCGCTGCGGCTCGTGATCCCCGACATGTACGGCTACAAGAACGTCAAGTGGCTGAACCGGATCGAGCTCGTGCCGCGCGAAGCCACCGGCTACTGGGAGAACCTCGGCTACGACCAGGACGCCTGGGTCGGCCGCTCGAACGGGTACGGCTCGTGACCCGTTACGTCCGCCGCTTCTCGCGCACCGAGCGCGTGCTCCACTGGGCGAACGCGATCGGATTCCTGCTGCTGCTCGCGACCGGGCTCATCCTCTACCTGCCGAGCCTGTCGGTCGACGTCGGCCGGCGGCCGCTGATCCAGTCACTCCACTTCTGGTCGGGGATCGGCTGGGTCGCCGTACTCGTGCTGATCGTGCTCGGCGGCGACCGGCGCGGGATCCTCCGCACCGCGCGCGAGGTCGACCGCTTCGACCGCGACGACGCGCGCTGGCTGCTCGGCCGGCGCCCCACGCCGCAGGACCGCTTCAACGCCGGCCAGAAGCTGAACACGGTTCTGACCGCGGCGTTCACGCTGCTCTTCCTCGTCTCGGGGCTGCTGCTCTGGTTCGGCGAGCGCGACACGCGCTTCCGCTTCGCGAGCACCGTCGTCCTCCACGACGGCCTGATGTACGCGGCGCTCGTGCTGCTCGTCGGCCACCTCTATCTCGCCGTGATCCACCCGACGACCCGCCACGCGCTCCGTGGAATCACGCTCGGCACCGTCCGCGAAGACTGGGCGGCGCGACATCACGGCAAGTGGAAGCCACAATGACAGCGGTTCGAGCGGCAAGATAGGGCGGTGGCCACGATCCTGGTTGTCGACGACGAGCCGATCGTTCGTGACGTGGTCGTTCGCTACCTGCAGCGCGACGGCTTCACGACGCTCGAGGCGGGTGACGGCGACTCCGCCCGGCAGCTGATCGAGCAGTCCGAGCCGCAGCTCGTCGTGCTCGACGTGATGCTGCCGGGAACCGACGGGCTCGAGCTCTGCCGCTGGATCCGGAGCCGCTCGGAGCTGCCGGTGATCCTGCTCACCGCTCGCGGCGAGGAGGCCGACCGGATCGTCGGCCTCGAGCTCGGCGCCGACGACTACGTGACGAAGCCGTTTTCGCCGCGCGAGCTCGCCGCGCGCGTGCGCACGGTGCTCCGCCGCTCGCACGGCACCGGGAGCTCGCAGGAGCGGCTCGGCTTCGGCGAGGTCGAGCTCGATGGATCGAGCCGCACGGTGAAGAAGGCGGGAGCCGAGGTGACCCTGACGACGAAGGAGTTCGACCTGCTCTGGTTTTTCGCGTCGCATCCGCGGCACGTGTTCTCGCGCGACCAGCTGATGGACCGCGTCTGGGACTACGCCGCGGCCGTGGACACCGGCACGGTCACCGTGCACGTCCGCCGGCTCCGCGAGAAGATCGAGCCCGATCCCGCGAAGCCCGTCCACCTGAAGACCGTCTGGGGCTCCGGCTACCGGCTCGACCCATGATCGAGCTTGCGCTCATCGTCTCGGTCACGAGCCTCGCGGTCGGGCTCGCCGTCGCCTACGCGCTGCGAGCGGCGCCGACGGTATGGCTGCAGCTCTCGGGACTCGCGCTGCTCTCCGCGTGTGTGCCGCTCGCGGCCGTGCTCCTGTCGGGCTGGGTGATGTTCCAGATGGGTGCCGACCGAAAGGCATTGATCGTCGCGGCGGCCGCAGCCTTGGCCGCGGTGATCGCCTCGCTCGTCCTCGCACGCTCGATCACGACGTCGATTCGGCGCGTCGACGCGTCGTCACAGCTGCTTGCGAGCGGCGACCTCTCGGCGCGCGCACCGACGGGCGGCGCCGCCGAGATCGCGCGGCTCGCCGGCTCGTTCAACGCGATGGCGACGAACATCGAAAGGCTCTTCGACGCGCGCCGCGAGCTCGTCGCGTGGGCGAGCCATGACCTGCGCACGCCGATCGCTTCGCTGCAGGCG
>DASYAO010000197.1:0-3423 GCA_036501285.1 Gaiellaceae bacterium | reverse complement strand
CATGGCTGTGAAACTTGGACTGCTCGCGCTGCTCGAGGCAAAGCCCGGCAGGGGCGATGACCTCGCACGGTTCCTCGAAAGCGGTCGCGCCCTCGCGGTCGCAGAAGCAGGCACCGTCACCTGGTACGCCTTCAAGATCAGCGACACCAGTTACGGGATCTTCGACACCTTCGAGACCGAAGACGGTCGCCAAGCCCACATCAACGGCGAGATCCCGAAGGCACTCGCCGAGGTCGGCGCCGAGCTTCTCGCAACCGACCCTGACATCCGGCCAATCGACATCCTGGCTGTCAAGTAGCGGTGACCGAGTCGCTCTCCCACCTCGACCCGGGCAGCTACGATGCCAAGCATTCGTTGCGTCCTCAATCTTCGAGAGGTGGGAGATGATCAGGGCAACGCTGTTCAACGACGCCGCCTGTCCGTGGGGTTACTCGGCCAATCCCGCCTTGCGGGTACTCGAGTGGCGCTACGGCGACCAGATCGACTGGCGGCTTGTGGTGATCGGTCTGCGCGACGAGGTGAGCGAGCAGATGCGGCAACAGTTCGACCCGGCCGGTGTCTCGCGCTTGGTCGTTTTCCGCGACCGCTACGGGATGCCGTTCTCGTTGCTGCCGAAGGCGCGTGCGGCCGCAAGCGGACGCGGCTGCCAGGCGGTCGTTGCCGCCCGGCTGGCGTCGCCGGGGAGCGAGTTTCGTGTTCTGCGTGCGCTGCAGCTCGCGAATTTCACAACCACGCTGCTGCTCGACGACGACCGGCAGATCCGCGACGTACTGGCCGACGTACCCGGACTCGACGCCGACGCGATCGTCGACAGCCTCGACGACCCGAAGGTGGTCGCGGCCTACGAGAGCGACAAGGCGGAGGCGCGCAACGCTCGAGGAACCGCGATCGAAGCTCAGGGCAAAGCGTCGACGACCGAACCGGGCATCGTTCGCTACACCGCACCCTCGATCGTCTTCGAACGAGACGAGCAACGGCTCGTCGCCGGCGGCTGGCAACCCACGCTCGCCTACGACCTCTGCATCGCGAACCTCGACCCGACGATCGCACGCACACCGCCGCCCGAGACACCCGCACCCCTGCTCGAACGGTTTCCGGACGGACTGACAACCGCCGAGATAGCCGAGCTCCTCGCGCAAGGACCCGACTACATCCCCGACCTCGACGCCGCCGAACAGGCGATGGTGAAGCTCGTCGCAGACAACGTCGCCGCACGCGGGTCGCTCGGAAACCACCCGATCTGGCTACCGACAAGCGGCCCGCGCGAGCCTGCAGCAGAACACGCCGCAACAGCCGCCTGAGCGCGGCACCAGCAAAGGAGCGCCCATGCCAGCCCCAGTGAAGGAAGTCCTCTACACGGCAGAGGCGATCGTCGAGGGCGGTCGCGAAGGTCACGGACGAACAAGCGACGGCCGACTCGACGTGAAACTCTCGGTCCCCGCCGCGATGAGCGGGGACGACGGCCCCGGAACCAACCCGGAGCAGCTCTTCGCCGTCGGCTTCGCGGCCTGCTTCCAATCAGCGCTACTCGGCGTAGCGCGAGGCCGCAGCCTCGACGCGACCGGATCGGAGATCACCTCAAGAGTCGGTATCGGCCCACTCGACTCCGGCGGCTTCGGACTCCAGGTCTCACTCGACCTCCACGCACCGAACATCACCGCCGACCAAGCGCGCGACCTGATGCTGCGAGCAGACCAACGCTGTCCATACTCGAACGCGACCCGCGGAAACATCACCGTCACGCTTTCGGTCGAAGGACAGCCCATTGCCGAAACGGCTGACCGCCGCGAATAACGCTCGCCCCGCTCAACATCCGCGACCGCGCCCGTCGAGCCGACAAACGTCCGCTCCGCCGACGTCGACGACGCCGTCGCGGAGGCGCGCGAGCTCGTGCGCGCCGAGGGCAACGACCGTCTCGTCTGGTGGAAGCGTCCATTGGGCAAGACGTCCGACGGCGTCACGATCGGCCTGGTCGAAACCATGGACGACCTCGCGGCCTCTGATCGCGTCACGGTCGAGGTGTTTTAGTGTCCGGCCGTGAGCGAACAGCAGGGAGAACGCGGCCATGCGGTCACACCACTCGAGCTGTTCTTCGATCTCGTGTTCGTGTTCGGGTTCACGCAGGTCACGACGGTTCTCTCGAACAATCCGACCTGGAGTGGGCTCGGGCACGGGCTCCTGATCCTCGCAACGCTCTGGTGGGCGTGGGCCGCGTACACCTGGTTGACCAACACGGTCGATCCCGGTATTGGCTCAGTGTCGGGAGCGATGCTCGTTGCGATGGCGGCAATGTTCGTTGCCGCGCTCGCCGTCCCCGACGCATTCGGGCGGCACGGCGTCCTCCTTGGCGTCGCCTTCCTGATCGTCAACGTCATGCACGTGACGCTGAATGCGCTCACCGCACGCGGCAACCGAGATCTGTTGGCGGCCACCCTGCGCTACGCACCCACAGCCCTCTCTGGCGCAGTGCTCATCCTGGCGGCCGGGTTCGTCCATGGCGGGCTCAAGCCAATCCTCTGGCTGGTCGCGCTCGCGATCGGCCTCTTCGGGCCGCTGCTCGGCGGCATGAGCGGCTGGCGGATCGAACCCGCGCACTTCGTCGAACGGCACGGCCTGATCGTCATCATCGCGATCGGTGAATCTCTGATCGCCATCGGCCTCGGGGAACGGCTCAGCGAACTCAGCGCCGGCGTCCTCGTCGCAGCAGTGCTTGGGTTCGCCGTCGCAACGTCGTTTTGGCTGGCCTACTTCGACTTCTTCCCAATCCGTGGCGAGCGGATGCTCGCCGACAGAAGCGGCGTCGAGCGCGTCGCCCTCGCGCGGGACGTCTACATCTACCTGCATCTGCCGATGGTGGCGGGGATCGTGCTCTTCGCGTTCGCGATGAAAGCGACGCTCGCGCACGTCGGCGCGAAGCTCGGCACGATCCCGGCGCTCGCTCTCACCGGCGGGCCCGCCCTCTACCTCTTCGCCTACGTCGCGATCCGCGCACGGGTCTCGCATACGCTCGGCCACGGCCGACTGCTGGCCGCCATCGCCTGCGCCCTGCTGTTCCCAGTCGCCATCGTCGCTCCCGCGCTCGTCGCGCTTACGCTCGTTGCCGCGGTGTGGGTCACACTCCACGCCTACGAGCTGATCTGGTGGCGCGAGGCCCGCGCACAGACACGCGCGCAGCGCCCACACGCCTCAGCCAGCTGATCATCACTGGCGACTCGCCTGGGGCGGCTTCGACGTTGGTCTCGGTATCGCGCTGGCGACGCCTGATATATCGCCGCACTTCGCGCTCTGCGAGGTCACGGCGCGGCGGCGAATCGGCGCACGGCTTTGACGAAGGCGCTTAGTTGCCTGCCACGCTCGGTCAGCCGGTACTCGACACGGGGCGGGCGAGCGTCGACGACGTTTCGCTCGAGCACCCCCGCGGAT
>DASYAO010000196.1:0-21959 GCA_036501285.1 Gaiellaceae bacterium | reverse complement strand
TGTGCAGGACGTAAAGGAGCGGCGTGTCCAGGCCCGCGGATACGTGGTGAACGAGGCCGTTCACCTTTATCTTCAGGCTGCTCGCCAAGGTACTCACTCCTGTCTTGGATTCGGGACATGTCCGCCGGAAAGGAAAACCCGGCGGGCGGAAATACCGCCCCTATTCCGTCCCCGGCCGTCGAAATATGAATCGTAAGTAAGGTTAAGACCTTTTTTATGAACTAGGGGAGCCAAAAATTCGGAGGATCGCTCCCCTCCTCTCCAGGTGCGCGCGACGAGCGCGGGTCACGAGGCGCCGGCGGTGATCCCGTGCTCGACTGCCGCCTGCGTACCGCCCGTCCACGGCTCGCAGCGAGCGTCGTTCTTGCCGAACGACTTCGCTGTCGTCGCCAGATCGCGGTCGGCCTCGTGGACGTAGATGCGCAAAAACACCGATCGCGGCTCAGGACCGGCGCATGTACGACTTCACCTGATCACCGACGAGCTGTACGAGCTGGGTGAGGGCGATGTTCACGTCGGCGGGGTGAAGTCCCCGTGCCGGGCCTTGAAGCTCGCTCACCGTCTCGCGAGCGTCGCCCGGATGCGCAATCCGCTTCACGAGCAGCCAGGCGCGCTGCCCGTTCCGAACGCATTGCGCCGTGTACATGTCCGGAAACGAGATCCACACCGTCTTCGGAAACGGTGTGAACAGCTTCGAGATGATCCCGGAGACCTCCACGCCCGTGAACCACGGTGTGATCGGCGCGCTCGCGTTGCTACCTGGCGCCGCCGGGTTCACGCAGAGCACGTGCGTTCCCGCCTCGGCGGTCTCGAGATCCGCGTCCGCGGGCGGGGTCCGGTCCCACGACGAATACGCGACGACGCATCCCGCGAAGCGGTTTGACGAGTCGACCTGAACGTCGCCGCCGAGCAGGATTGCGGAAACGAGCAGCTTCTTCGGCACCTCGCCGGCGCGCAGGAGGCGCTCCAGGATGAAACTTCCTTCGGAATGGCCGATCAGCACCACGCCGTGGCCGTGGTTGTAGTGCGCGAGGTAGTCTCGCCAGGCCGCGAGCACGTCCGTGTACTCGAGATCGAAGCTCCCCGGAGCAATGCCGTCCTTGCCGGCGTACCCGGTCACCTGGTGGTACATCGGCGCGTAGACCGCGCAGTCCGGCGCGAACTGCGCTGCCTGCGTGACGGCGGTGTACGCCTCGCCGGTGTGGATCACGAGATCGGAGTTCGGTCGCCGCTCCGTGCTCACGGACGGGTACACGTAGAAGCAGTCGACCGGCTTCGGCGAGACGGATGGCTTGAACACGTGACGCGTTCCGTCGGCGAGCACGGCCGTCGTCGTGAGGCTGCTGTCGCACCAGTTCTTCGTCAGGCCGGGCCGGCAGATCCACACCGGCCAGCGCGGCACGGCGGCGCTCGCTGATCCCGCCGCGGCGGCCGAAACGATCAGAACGAGCAAGAGCCTGCGGAACATGGACTAGAGCTGTTCGGCGACGTCGCCGAGCGAGGCGAAACGAGCGCCCAGGGCCTTTGCGGATTCGATGAACCGGTCGAGCATCGCGACCCGATGCCCGCGCCCGATCACCTGCGGATGCATGCAGACGGTGAGCACGCCCGCGTCCATGTTCTCGTCCATCCACGCGAGCTCGCCCTCCCAGATCTCGAGCACTGCGCTCGGGGCCGAGAGACCGCGCCGGTACGGATCGAAGTTGAACTGGAAGTGCGGCCAATCGTCGAACTCGAAGCACATCGGCAGCTCCCACAACGTCGACTCCCGGCCACGCACGAGCGGCTCTTCGCGCGATACACGGTCACCGATGCGCGGGTGGAACGGACGAAAGTCGTCCGTCATCAAGCTCGAGTCGTAGACGAATCCGTGCTCCTCGACGAGCTCGAGCGTCGTGGCAGAGAGGTCCGCCGACGGCGACCGGTAGCCGAGCGGCTTCACCCCGAGCCGCTCGAGCGCGGCGAGCGCGCGTTCCATGTCTGCCTGCTCTTCCGCCGGCGACTGCTGTGAAGGGTCGACATGGGCATAGGAATGGTGCCCGAGCTCATGGCCGCGCTCGAGGATTGCCTCGGTCTCGCGCGGAAACGACTCGACGGTGTGACCGGGGACGAAGAACGTTGCGCGGATCCCGTGCCGTTCGAGCAGCTCGAGGACTCGCGGGACGCCCACGCGGGCTCCGTACTCGCCCCGGTTCAACATCGCCGGCGTCGTCTGCGGGTAGCCGAACCAGACCGAGAACGCGTCGAAGTCGAACGAGAGGCAGACGGTGCTGTTCGGCACCCGGCGATGCTACTGGGGAAACCGCCGGCGTTTCCGGATCGTTGACTCAGAAGAGGGCCGGTTTCGCCTCCAGTCAACAAAAACCCCGTTACCTTCCCGCTTCGAAGTGCCATCGGTCGGGGAACGCATCCGCGAACGCCGCCTCACGCTCGGGCTCAGCATGCGCGCGCTCGCTTGCGACGGCGCGAGCGCGAGCTACATCGCGCGGCTCGAGAACGACGAGCGCAGGCCGACGCGCGACGTGCTCAGCCTGCTTGCGCCGAGGCTCGGCGTCTCGATCTGCTGGCTCGAGACCGGCGAGCGCGACCCGGCGGAGCAGCTCGCCGAGCTCGTGCTCGCAAGCGAAGGGCAGGCGCTGCCGCCGCGGGCGGCGACGCTCGCCCGGCGCGTGCTGCGCCGCGGCGCGCTCTAAACGATCTCGACCGATCCTCGATCGTTATGGGTGTGAGCGCCCTTCCACGGGACAACGTCGAGTCGGCGATCGAGCAGACGTACCGTCAGGACTTCCCACGGTTCCTGCGGCTCGCGACGGCGATGCTCGGCGACGCCGACCGCGGCCGCGACGCAGTGCAGGAGGCATTTGCACGTGCGCTTCGCTCGCGCGAAACGCTCCGCGACCGGCAACGAGTCGGCGGCTGGCTGTGGAAGACCGTCGTCAACGTCTGCCTCGCCGAGAAGCGCCGCCCGCGGGACCTCGCGACCACGCCGGAGCCCGAGACGGGGCCCGCCGGGGAATGGCCCGAAGTGAGGGCCGCCGTCGCCGCGCTTCCCGAGCGTCAGCGGGCGGTGCTCTTTCTCCGCCACTACGCCGACCTCGACTACGTCCAGATCGGCGACGTGCTCGGGATCGAGCGCGGCACGGTCGCGGCGACCCTGCACGCAGCACACACGAAGGTCAGAGAAGCGATCAAGGAGGCGCACGATGCATGACGTCCGGCCCGTCCTCGACCAGCTGGTGCCGCAACCCGATGAAGACGCAGGCGACTGGAATGACGTCCTCCGGCGGGCGGCCGATCCACTCGCGCTCGTCGCGCGACGGCGCCGGCACGTTCCCGCGCGGGTCGGCCTGCTCGCAGCGGCCATCGCAGCGGCCGTCGGAGTGGCGCTCACGCTCTCGGCACCCTGGCGCGGTGCGCCGAGCGTGCTCGAGCGCGCAGCTGCCGCGATCAGCGCCCCCGCGGGCAATCAGATCCTCCACGAGGACGTCGTCGTCAAGTGGCTCGCACCCCACGGGACCGGAGGCACAATGAAGCTTCAGCTCTGGCTCGGATCGCGGCGCTTCCGCGTGCGCAAGGAGCACGACGGCCAGACGACCGACGTCGGTGGGACGATCGGCAAGACGGCCGGGCTGAGCTACAACCGCCCGTACGACGTCTTCGATCCGGTCTCGTTCCCCTTCACGATCGCACGAACGAGCCTCGACCCCGCGTCGTTCGTGAGAAGCGCGCTCGCCTCAGGCCGCGCGCGCAATGCCGGGAAGACGTCGATCGCGGGCCGGCAGGTGATCAGGATCGTCCTTGACGCGCACGGCTTGTCGCCGGCAGCCGACTACTTCGTCGACGCGCAGACCTACGAGCCCGTGCGGATCAGCGTGAGGGCGGTCGCGCCGAACGCATCGCCGCTCAGCGTGCCGCTCGCCGACGCGATCGAGCTTCCGTACGGCTACTTCCCGCGAATGGCGAAGCCGGAGCCGCACTTCCTCTACCTCTTCGTCTACGACTTCACGTCGTATACCTATCTGCCGTCAACGGCGGCGAACCTGAAGCTCACCGACATCCGTGCCGCGCACCCGGGCGCAAAGATCGCCTAAACGGCGATTGCTTCGGGCTCGCGCTCTTCGGAGATCTGTGTCTCGACGTCCGCCTGCGTGGCGGGCTTCGCGAAGTAGTAGCCCTGCGCCGAGTCGCAGCCGAGCTCGAGCAGAGCCTCGAACTGCTCCAGGCGCTCGACGCCCTCGGCCACCGGATGCAGGTTGAGCACCTTGGCCATGTCGATGATCGCAGCCGCGAGCGCGAGCTCCTCCTCGCCCTCGTCGATGCGGTCGATGAACGACTTGTCGACCTTGAGGATGTCCACGGGAAGCCGACGGATGTAACCGAGCGAGGAGTAACCGGCGCCGAAGTCGTCGATCGCGATCTGAACGCCGAGGTTGCGCAGCTCCTGCAGCCGCAAAACCGAAAGCTCGGTGTTCTGCATCATCGCGCTCTCGGTGACCTCGAGCGTCAGGCTCGAGGCCGGGATGCCGCTGTCCGCGAGCGCGCGGCGCACGTCGCTGACGATCGACGGCGACTGAAGCTGCCGCGCCGACAGGTTGACCGACATCGAGAGCGGCGGATCCTTCGGATACAGATGATGCAGGCGCTTCGCCTCGTGACAGGCAGTCTCGAGAACCCACCGGCCGAGCTGGATGATCACCCCGCTCTCTTCTGCAAGCGAGATGAAATCGAGCGGCGGCACCATTCCGCGAGTCGGATGCTGCCAACGCACGAGCGCTTCGAGACCGGTGATGCGCTCGGTCTCGAGCGCGACGAGCGGCTGATAGTGCAGCACGAACTCGCCGCGCTCGAGCGCGCGCTGGAGCTCGGTCCGGAGCTCAAGTTGACGCATGACCATCTTGTGCGTGGTCGGCTGGTACACCTCGCAACGACCCTTGCCGTGGTTCTTCGCGACGTACATCGCGACGTCGGCATTGCGAAGAAGCTCGTCTGTGGCGACATCGCCTTCCTGCCCGTTGGCGAAGGCGATGCCGATGCTCGCGCGCACATACAGCTCCGCCCCGTTGATCCGGAACGGCGTCTCGAGCGACTTCATCACCCGGCTGCCGATCTCGACCGGCGCTACGTCCGTCGTCTCCTCGAGGAGGATCGCGAACTCGTCGCCGCCGAGCCGTGCAACAGTGTCACCGCCGCGGAGGCAGGACTTGATCCGATCGCCGACCGCGCGAAGCAACGCGTCGCCCGCACCGTGGCCGTGCGTGTCGTTGACGACCTTGAAGTCGTCGAGATCCATGAAGAGCGATGCGACCGACTGGTTCGCACGCTTCGCCTGCACGAGCGCGTGGTTGACGCGGTCCCGGAAGAGAGCGCGATTCGCGAGTCCGGTCAGCGAGTCGTAGAAAGCATGGTGCTCGAGCTGATGCTCGAACGCTTTGCGTTCGGTGATGTCGCGGGTGTTGAGCACGATTCCGCGCACGCTCGGATCGTGAAGCAGGTTCGTGCGCAGCGTTTCGGTCTCGAGCCAGGAGCCGTCCGCGCGCTGGAGCACGAACTCCAGCGAGCAGTCCTCCCGCTCCCCGAGCATGAACTCGAGCGCGCGCGCCGCCTCGTCGGTGCGAAGGAGCTCGGCGAGATTCATGCCCTCCAGCTCCGACGCCTTGCGACCGAGCATGCGGTCGGACGACGGGCTCGCGTAACGGATCGTGCCGTCGGCGTCGACAACGGTGATCAGGTCGGACGAGTGGCGCACGAGGGATGTGAAGCGGCGCTCGCTCCGCTCCTGCTTCCGGAGCAGCGCCACCGTGCGCAGGACGATGTAGACCACGAACCCACCACTTGCGAAGGCGACACACCAGACGACAAGCGGCGGCGTCACGAGGTACGCGACGAGCATCGCCGGCATCGGCGCCAGCGACCAGAGAAGCATCCTCATGCCGCAGCCGCCTGCAGCCTGAATCGATCGGAGAGATCGCCGAGCGTCTTGATCATGTGCTCGATCTGGTCCCACGTGTTTGCCGCGTTGATCTGAACGCGGAAGCTTGCGTGCCCCTCCGGCACGAGCGGCGGGACGACCATCATCACGTAGACGCCGTGGTGGAACAGGTAGGCGCCGACGGCCTCGATGTCATCGGGGTTCGCCAGCGGAATCTCGATGATCGGGTAGCCAGACACGTTCGGCGTCGCGATCCCGAGCGTGCGCAGGCAGGACAGGACGCGGTCGGTCATCCGGTGCATCGAGAGGCGCAGCTGGTCGCCGCGCGACTCGTTCAGCTTGAGGCCCTCGATCACGGTCGCGAGCGACGCGATCGGCGACTGGCCGGACGAGAGGTACGGCGTCGCCGCCGTCTTGAGCATCTGCTTGAGCGCCGTCGGGCAGGCGATATACGCAAGCGTCGAGGAGTACGCCTTCGAGAAGCCCGCGACGAGAACGACGTTGTCATAGCTCTCGTCCAGATGCCGGATGACGCCGTTGCCGGCGAGACCGTAGTTGCAGAGCTCGTCATCGGAGCGCTCACCGACGACGCCGAAGCCGTGCGAATCGTCGACGTAGAGCAGCGCGTCGTGCTCGCGTGCAATGCGCGCGAACGTCCGCAGGTCGGGGGCATTACCCGTCATGTTGTTGATGCCGTCGATGCAGATCACGCGCGGCGCCGCGTGGGGCGCGCGCAAGAGCGCTTCGAGCTCCTCGGGCCTGTCGTGCCTGAAGCCGCGCAGCGTCGCTCCGTGAATGCTTGCGATCGAGCACGCGTCGTGCACGGTCCGGCGGCTTCCGCCGTCGACGAAGATCGTTCCCTGAGCCGCGAGTGTCGGCAGCACCGACGTATGGATGTGCGTGACTGTCGGGAGCACGAGCGTGTCCTCGACTCCGAGCAGCTGTGCGAGCGAGGTCTCGATCTGCTCGTAGAGCACCGGGCTGCCTCGCAGACGCGACCAACCGAGCTGGGTCCCCCAGCGCGACAGGTACGCCGGTACCGCGTCGATGATCTCGGGCTCGATGTCGAAGCCGAGGTAGTTGGACGAGCTGAAGTCGATCAGCCAGTCATTGCCGATGCGAATCAGGCGTCCGTCGATCTCGTCGATGACCGCGTCGACCATCGGATGCGAGTCGCGTAGCCGTGCGAGCTCACTCGTCGTCCCGAGCCAGCTCTCGAGCCAGGCGTGGCTCGAGGCGCGCTCGTACAGGACGAGATTTGGGACCACCGCAGGGCCCGGTTGCCGCATGGCGGCGGTATCGGCGGTGTTACCTGTTCCGATAACGCGAACCCCCCGACCGAGGGATCCGCACTCGCCGGTGCGCTCAGACGTTGAGGTAGGAAGAAAGCTCGTCGAGCTGCTTGCGGGTCAACGGCCCGTCGGGGAACGGCCCGCCGGTGTGGGTCTGATTGATCGCCGGGGTGATGTTTCCGGCGGCCTGGGCCTCGACTTGTGAGTGACACGACGAGCAGCCGAGGCTTTCGAAGAGCGCCTCGCCGCCGGCCGCGCCCTGGTTCGAAGCCGCGAACGGCTTCGCCGTGATCACGACGCTGATCGTCCCGACCATGCCGCGTGCCGCCTGGCCCGAGAGGCTCGAGAGGAATTCGTACGTGCCCGACCTGACAAAGCCGACGATGAGCGTTGCGGAAGCGCCCGGCCGGATCACGGCCGTGGCATGACCGGCGCACGTGTTCTTCGGAATGCCGAGCACCGGCGTCGTGCAGACCTTGAACGAGTGCGGGAGCTTGCCGTCGTTTGTGATCTCGAAGGTGACGTGCGCGGCGAGCGTTTGCTTCGACGCATGCACGCGGAAGTCGAACTCGGTGGGCTTACCTGCGGTGACAGTAACGATCGTGTTCGCGCGACGATCACTCACCGCGGGCGCAGCGAGGAAACCGAAGGCGATAACGGCCAGAGCTGCCGCGCAGATACGGAACGCAGTCACACCTCGATTGTTACCGGTCCGCGTTGCGGCAGGGTTGGCAAACGGCGCAACGGGTACGGCAGGCAAAGGAATCGCCTGCATCTCAGGCACCCTCGCCACGCATCGACAAGGAGCAAACCCATGAGAAAGCTGTGGGCAGCAGGAGCAGTACTCGCTCTGGCCGCTCTTCTCGCAGCGCCGTCAGGCGCGACGACGAAGGCGGCGAGCGGTGACACCTGCACCGCAAGCGGGGCCGGGCCCGCGTACGCGTTGACGATCACCCTTCCCGCGAATGCAACCGAACAGGCCGGGTTCGCGTTCGGAGCAACGGGCGTGAAGGTGATGCGCATCAAGGATCCTGGCAATCCCGGCAAGTTCTCGACACAGGGGTTGCCGGCGAACACCACGGCGGTCTGGCTGTTTTCGGGAACACCGGCCGCAGTTGCCGGGTCCCAGGTCACGGCGACCGTGACGATGACCCGCTCGATCTCCGGCTCGATCACCGTCGTGCCCGCCAGCGCGACCACGAACGGTGCACCGATGACGTTCTACGACCCGATCGCCTGCACGGTCGTGAAGGGCGCACCGACGCCCGTCACGAAGTTCGTCGTGCACGGACCGTTCGTCTACCTCAAGTCGCAGAAGCTCTGGCAGTCGTACGTCTCCGTGCCGGGTCCCGGCAGGGTGAACATCGGCGCGAAGGGCTCACCGAAGCCGCTGATCCACGACCGGACCTACGCGGCCCGCGGCGCCGGCAAGATCCGGATCTCGCTCGTGCCGACGAATGCCGGCGCGGCGGCGATGGCAGACGGCATGATCAAGCTCCATCTCAGCGTCGAGTTCTCGCCGCGCGGCGGTAGGCCGCTGAGCAAGCTCGTGCCGCTGACTCTCAGAACGTAGGACGAAAGGAACCTCGCCGGAGCGCGGCCGCTAGACGCCGACGCGCTCCGGCGAGAGGTTCCGCCGCCAGAGTTCGAGCGTTCGTGCGAAGTGGAGCTCCGTTGCGTCACGGTCGTACACGGGCAGGTCAGCCATCGCGAAGCCGTGTGCCGTCCCGGGCAGCCGTTCGACCGTTCCCTTGACGCCGTTTCGCTGCAATTCCTCGCGGAATCGGGCGACCACCTCGGGCGTCGCGGAGTGATCGTTCTCTGCGAACGCGAAGTAGAGCTCGCCGCTGACACCGGCTAGATCGTGATGGGGCGAGTCCTCCTTGTCGGTGACAAGCGCGCCGGGGTGGATGCCCGCGGCCGCGACGAAATCGTCGGCGAACACGGATGAAACCCGCAGCGCAAGCCGCGCGCCCATGCAGTAGCCGACACAGACCCTGGCGCCGCCGCGGGCGGCCTCGTCGCCCGAGATCGCGTCGAAGATCGCCTCGGTGTCGGCTGTGACGCGATCGGGCGTCACCTCGGCCATCACGCTCTTCAGCCGGTCCGACTCCGGGCCGTCGAACTGCTCCGCATGAAGCTTCGCCATGTCGAAGCTGAGCTTCTCCCCCGAGCGGTAGAAGAGATCGGGGGCGACGCAGTAGAAGCCGCCCTCGGCGAAACGCCGCGCGTTCTCCTTGATCTGCTCGCGGTAGCCGATCCCGTCCATGTACAGGATCGCGACGGGAAACGGGCCCTCGCCGTCGGGATGCGCGACGAACGTCGTCATCGTCCCGTCGGGGGTGGGTACGCGGATCTCCTGTTCGTGCATCACCCCTCCTTGGGATGCTCGACGACGAGCGATGGAATCGACGCGGCGATCTTGTCGAGCTCGTGCTCGGGTTCTTGCTGAGCTTGCGCACCGGCGCGCGAGGTCTGGCGCAGCGGCACTTCACGCAGGAGCCAGGTGAGCAGGAATGCGAGCGCGGTGATCCCGGTTGCAGCGACGAACACTGGATGCAACGCAGCGGAGAACGCGTCGACGTAAGGTTTGCGGATCGCCAACGGCAGGTGCCTGACGACCTCGGGGTTTGCAGCGCGAGGCACCTTCGCCCCGGCCGGCAGCCGAGACGCGAGCTCGTGCCCGAGCTTGTTCGCGAAGATCGCGCCGAACGCCGAAACGCCGATCGAGCCGCCGATCTGCCTGAAGAGCGTCGAGCCAGACGTCGCGACGCCGAGGTACTTGTAGTCGACCGCGTTCTGCGCTGCGAGCACGAGGACCTGCATTACCATCCCGAGGCCGAGCCCGAGGATGACCATGTACAGCGCCGTCACCCAGATCGGTGTCCCGACCTGGAGCCGCGAGAGCAGGTAGACGGCTACGGTCATGAGTGCCGTGCCTGCGATCGGGAACGGCTTGTAGCGACCGAAGCGCGAGATCAGATTGCCGCTCAGGATCGAGGTCACGAGCAGACCGCCCATCATCGGCGTCAGCTGGAGTCCCGACGCCGTCGGGCTTCGTCCCTTCACGATCTGCAGGTAGAGCGGCATGTAAGTGATCGCGCCGAAGAGCGCAAGACCGACGATGAAGCCGATCGCGCTTGTGACGGTGAAGATGCGGTTTCGGAAGAGGCCGAGCGGCAGGATCGCCTCCGGCGCCCGCGCCTCGACGAACGGGAAGACGACGAGCAGCCCGACGCCGAGGACGATCAGCACGACGATCTGCGGCGAGCTCCACGCATAGGTCGTGCCGCCGAGGCTCGTGAAGAGCACGACCGAGGAGAGGCCGGCGGCGAGGATCACCGCGCCGAGGTAGTCGATCTTGTGTTCGACGTGCGTCTCGCGCGCGTGGAAGACGGCGCCGATCACGAGGAACGCGAGCGCGCCCAGCGGGAGGTTGACGTAGAAGATCCAGCGCCACGAGAGGTTGTCGACGAAGAAGCCGCCGAGCAGCGGGCCGATGATCGTCGCGAGTCCGAAGATCGCGCCGAAGAAGCCTTGGTAACGGCCCCGTTCGCGCGGCGGGATGATGTCGCCGACGACTGCGATCGCGAGCACCATCAGGCCGCCGCCGCCGAGACCCTGCAGCGCGCGGAACGCGATCAGCTGCGTCATGTCCTGCGCGATTCCGCACAGCGCCGAGCCGGCGAGGAAGATCACGATCGCCGACTGCAGGAGCTTCTTGCGGCCGTAGAGGTCGCCGAGCTTCCCGTAGAGCGGGCCGGCGACGGTCGACGCGAGCAGGTAGCTCGTCACGACCCACGAGAGGTGCTGGATGCCGCCAAGGTCGCCGACGATCGTCGGTAGCGCCGTCGAGACGATCGTCTGGTCGAGCGCGGCGAGCAGCATCACGAGCATCAGTGCGCCGAAGATCAGGCGCACGCGCGGGCGGTGGTCTTCGTTCATGCGGGCTCCGCCACAGGCCGCTCGACGCTGCGGGCAGCCGGGCCGGGGACCCAAAGCGAGGCCAGGAAGCCGATGCCGAGTGCAACCGCGAGCGCGGCGAACGCGAAGGTGAAGCCGTGCTCGGTCGGAAAGCCGCTCGCGTTCGCGCTGGCGGTGACGATGACGGCGGCAACCTGGCTTCCGACCGCGCCGCCGATCGTGCGCACGATCGTGTTCATGCCGGTTGCGATGCCGGTCTGGTTTGCGGGCACTGCCTCGACGATCAGATTCACCATCGACGCGAACGCGAGCCCGATGCCGACGCCCATCACCGCCATCGCGACGTAGATCTCCCACCGCGCGCTGTGCGCGGCCGCGAGCAGCGCGAACGAGATGCACGAGACGAGCGCGCCGAGATAGAGCGGAACGCGAGAGCCGACTGTTGCCGAAAGGCGCCCGGAGATCGGGCCGGCGAGCAGCATTGCGAACGTCGCCGGAAGCATGAAGAGCCCGGCCTGCGTGACCGATGCGCCGAAGCCGTATCCGGTGCTCTTCGGCAACTCGACGAACTGCGGCACGAGGATGAACGACGCGTACATCCCGAATCCGATCAGCAGCGTCGCGAGATTCGTCGTCCAGACGGGGCGCACCTTCATCATCTGCATGTCGACGAGCGGCGCCTTGCTGCGCGACTCGGAGACGACCCACGCCACCGCGAGCACGACCGCGGCGACGAGCAGGCCGACCGTCCTTCCCGACGTCCAGCCCCACGTCGGGCCTTCGCTGACCGGAACGAGCAGCGCGACGAGCCAGCTCGTGAGCAGCACCGTTCCGAGCGGATCGATCCGCCCCGGTGTCCTGATCGGTGACTCGGGAACGAGCGCGAAGATGCCGACCGTCGACGCGATGATCGCGATCAACGGCAGCCAGAAGAGCCAGTGGTAGGAGAGATGCTGCGTGATCGGACCTGCGAGCACGATGCCGAGCCCGCCGCCGATGCCGAGGATCGCCGAGATCAGCGCGATCCCGTGCGGCACGCGCTCGGCGGGAAACTCATCGCGGATGATCCCGAACGCGAGCGGAAAGATTGCCCCGCCTGCACCCTGGATCACGCGCGCCGCGATCATCAGCCCGATCGAGGTCGAGAGCCCGGCGAGCACGGTTCCGCCGGCGAGGACGACGAGCGTGATCACAAGCATGCGCTTCTTGCCGAACATGTCGCCGAGGCGGCCGGCGACGGGCGTCACCACCGATGCGCCGAGCAGGTAGCCGGTGAGGATCCATGCCGCGCCCGCGGCTGTCGTGTGCAGATCGTGCTGGATCGTCGGGAGCGCCGGCAGCACGAGCGACTGCAGCAAGGCGTATGCGGTCGTCGACGCCGCGAGCAGCGCGAACGTAACGTTGTAGTGCTGGCGGTGAACGGCGTCGCTCATGCCGCACTCCGAAGACCGTCGAGGACGAAACCGAGATAGCGGCGTCCTGCCTTGTCGTCGCCGGCGAGCTCGGAAGCGCGATCGCTCGCCGAGAGGATCACGCCGATGTCGAGCACCTTGAAGTCGGGGCGCAGGCCTCCCTCCGCTTTCGCGCGGGCAACGATCCGCTTCGTCAGCGGCTTGATCCGCGCGCGCATCGCCTGCACGCGCTCGAGACCGTATGTCCCGATCTCGGCGGTCTGCTTGAGACCGCGGTTCCGGCCGTAGAGGACAAGCGCGCTTTCGATGTAGCGCGTGAAGCCGCGCCAGGCATCGCTCTCCGCAAGCGAATCCTCCGCGATCGCGATCAGCTCCTGAAATGCATCCTCGAGCACCGCGTCGACGAGATCCTCGCGCGCCGGGAAATGGCGGTAGAGCGTGCCGACGCCGACGCCGGCACGACGTGCAACCTCGCGGGCCGGAACGGTGACGCCGTCAGCAGCGAAAAGCTCGCGAGCCGCCACGACGAGTGCGTCCCGGTTCCTGCGCGCGTCGCTGCGCGCCGGTGTGACTGCCTCCGCCACTGCCACCGCGAGTCACCGTAGCAGAAACGGAACAAGCGCTCCGTTTTGCGCCGGCTACTGCGGCGGGCCGGCTGCGAGCTTGAGCGTGCTCGTATGCGTTGTGCCGTACGCGTCGACCCACTTGATCGTCACGCTCGTGCCCGGCGCGCGCTTCAGGATCACGTTCGTCAGCGAGTTCTGCGACGTGATCTTCGTGCCGGCGACCGCGGTGATCACGTCACCCTGTTGCAGGCCGGCTTTCGCGGCCGGGCCGCCGGAGACGGTACCGACCACTGTCGCGCCGGTCGCGCTCGAGAAGCCGCCGTTGACGCCGAACCCACCGAAGCCGTCCGAGATCTGGATGCTGACGCCGAGCAATGCGGTCGGGCCGATGTGGATAGTCCCACTCGCCTGCTTCGCCTCGATCGCCTTGGCGATCGCCAGCGCGTGCGCGATCGGAATCGCGTAGCCGTCACCCGAGGTCTCGCCCGTGAACGAGAAGCTCGTGGAAGCAGCGGTGTCCATGCCGATCACGTTTCCGGAGGCATCGACCAGCGGGCCGCCGGAGTCGCCGGGCTGGAGCGCCGCGCTCGTCTCGATCAAGCCGGTCAGCCGCTCGGCGTTCACGCCGCCGTCGCTCGCGGTGATCGAGCGGTTGGTGGCGGTGATCGTGCCGGTCGCCGAGCTCGGAGTGCCGCCGACGCCGCCTGCATTCCCGATCGCCGTGACAGCTTCGCCGGCATGCCCGGTGCCGCCGATCGCGGCGGTCTGCAGTCCTGATGCGCCGGTGAGCTGCACGAGTGCGACGTCGTTCGTAACGGAGTAGCCGAGGACGGTGCCCTTGTAGGTCTTGCCGTTGCCGATGTCGGTGACGCGGACGCTCGTCGCCCCGCGGATCACATGGTTGTTGGTGAGCACGAGGCCGTTCGAGCCGATGACGATGCCGGTGCCCGCCGCCGCCTCGCCCTGCAGGGCAAGGTTCGTGCGGATGTCCACGATCGCCGGGTCGACGGTCGTGGTGACGTTCTTCGGCGCACCGCTCGCGCGGCCGGCGTGCAGGACGCCGGCGACCAGCGCAGCCGCCAGAACGCAGAAGATGCCGAACGCCCGAATCACGGTTCCTCGTCTCATGGCCACCATTCTTGCCCCCGGCGATGATCATTCGTTGAACCGGAGCTAAAAAGCTCCTAAGAGAGGGCGTTTCCCGGCGGATACCCGGCGGGTATGGAATCGGAAACCGAGCTGCGGACACGGAAGGAGGTTCCCGATGCCGCCACGCGGCGTGAAGAAAGGAACGAAGCTCGCGCGCCAGTACGAGCACATCAAGGACAGCGAGCTCGACCAGGGCCGCTCCGAAGGGAAAGCCGAGGAGATCGCAGCGCGCACGGTCAACAAGGAACGGGCACGGCGGGGAGCGACCTCGACGAGCTCGAAGCTCTCGCGGAGCGACATGTCGTCGAGCCGGCGAGGCGGCCTGCGCTCGGGCACGAAGCGCCCGAAGGGCCGAACGAAGGAACAGCTCTACAACGAGGCGCGCCGGATGAACATCGATGGGCGCTCGTCGATGAGCAAGACTCAGTTGCAACGAGCCGTCTACGCGAAAAAGAAGTGAGAGCGGGCGCCTCGGCGCCCGCCCCCTCGCAGACCCTTTAGGAGATCAGCGTGACGTTCGCAGCCTGCGGGCCCTTGTCGCCCTGCTGCTCTTCGTACTCGACCTTCGCGCCCTCGTTCAGCGAGCGATAGCCGCTGCCCTGAATGGCGCTGAAGTGCACGAACAGATCCTTGTCACCCTGGTCAGGCGTGATGAACCCGTAGCCCTTGTCGGCGTTGAACCATTTGACGGTTCCGGTTGCCATAGCTGTATTTCACCTCCTTGCCACTTCCACTGAACGGGCAAGAAAGTGCAACGACAAGGCACCATCCGAACCGCTCACAATTGCGTCGGCAAGTGTAGCGTCGAGCAGGCGATTTTGGAGCCAGCCGCCGTACCCGGGAGCGTCGGGCGACCGTTGCAATCGAGACACCCGCCGTGCGTGCGAGGGCCCGAGTGCTCGATCGTGCGCCGCCTGGAGGCCCGGGCCGACCGCCCGGGCCTCGCTTTCTCGGGACTTGGCTCGGATCCGCGCGGGAAATTGCGGCCGATTCGGGATGGACGGCATCCCGCCAGCCGGTTACAATCCTTCGTGGTGTCCCGTACGAGACTCCTCGTCTTGCTGACCCTGGTCGTCGCGGGGGTCCTGGCGGTTGCCCTGCCGAGCCTCGCGGGGAGCAACCCGATCACGGAGACGAACGGCGTCGGCGCCGGACCGGCGTACAGCCAGCCCGGGAACGCCGTGGTCGGCAAGAAGCTCTTCATCACGTTCTGCGGGAAGTGCCACACGATGGCCGCCGCCGGAACCCACGGCACGATCGGACCGAACCTCGACCGCGACAATCCGAACTACACGAACGTCGTGAACGCGGTCGTCCAGGGCGTCGGCGGAATCCAGGCCGAGTACCTGCTGCGGGTGCTGAAGTTCCAGCAGCTGTACGACGTGGCGAAGTTCGTCACGACACAGCGCCGTTAGCTCGACCGCGATGCGCAGGCACCTGGCGACGCGCGCAGTCGCCGCTCTCGTCGCGGCCGCGATCTACTTCGGCAACATCGGGTTCCTGGTCTGGATCTGGGTCCATGACCACAACCTGTCGATGCACACGACCGCGGACGTGCTCGCGCGGTCGGCCGGGCTCGCGGGCCTCATCGGCGCCTACCTCGCCCTTGTCCAGGTCGTGCTGCTCTCCCGGCTGCCGTTGCTCGAGCGCGTCGCGGGCTTCGACCGCCTGACGCAGTGGCACCGCTGGAACGGCCATCTCTGCATCGACCTGATCGTCGTGCACGTCGTGCTCCAGATCCAGGGCTACTCGATGCCCACGAACCGGTCGTTCCTCGGTGAGTTCTGGGAGATGGTCGGGAGGGGCGAGTTCCCGGGGATGGTGACGGCGACGATCGGGACCGTCTTCCTGCTCGCGGTCGCGTGGAGCTCGTTCTCGATCGCGCGCCGGCATCTGAACTACGAGCTTTGGTACGCCGTACACCTGACTGCCTACGCGGGGATCGCACTCGCCTGGTTCCACGAGATCCCGACCGGCGGTGATCTCAATCCGTCGAGCCTGGAGACCCTCGGCCCGACGGGATTCGGCAATCCGGTCAACTGGCACGCCGACTACTGGCGCGGTCTTGCGATCGCGACGCTCGCCCTGCTCGCGTGGCGGCTGCTCGCCCCGTTCTCCTCGTCGCTGCGCCACCAGCTGAGGGTCGCCGAGGTGATCGCCGAGGGCCCGGGCGTGACCTCACTGCGGATCTCGGGCCGGAAGCTCGACCGCCTCAAGGCCGAGCCGGGGCAGTTCTTCATCTGGCGCTTCCTCTCGCCGGGTCAGTGGTGGGCGGCGCACCCGTTCTCGCTTTCGGCAGCACCGAACGGCGACTCGTTCCGGATCACGGCCAAGTCGGTGGGCGGCCATACGTCGAAACTCGGCGCGATCCCGGTCGGGACGCGCGTCGTCGTCGAAGGGCCGTTCGGCGACTTCACCGAGCGCTCGCGGCGGCGAGACAAGGTGCTTCTCGTGGCCGGCGGCATCGGGATCACGCCCGTCCGCGCCCTACTCGAGCACATGAACGGCGACGTCGTGACGATCTACCGCGTCATCTCGGCCGACGACATCGTCTTCGCCGGCGAGCTCGCCGACCTTGAACGCCGGCGCGGCTTCAAGCTCCACTACGTCGTCGGCGATCACGCGGCACCGAACGGCCACGGCCTGCTCTCGCCCGAGCATCTGAACGAGCTTGTCCCCGATCTACCCGAGCGCGAGGTCTACTTGTGCGGGCCGCCGGCGATGACGAGCGTCACGCAGCGACGGCTACGCCGCGCGGGCGTGCCGCGGCGGCGGATGCACGTCGAGCGCTTCGCGCTCTAGTTTCGTTATTCGCAGATGCCTTCGGGCGGCTGCGAGAGCGCGAACCCGGAGACGATTCCGTCGGCCGTGTAAAACGACGTGACCACCTTGCCCGACTTCGCCGAGAAGGCGGAGAAACCGATGCAGTTGGTCGTGATCGGGGTCGAGTAGAAGTTGTAGATATTGCTGACCGGGTCGCCGATCTTCAGGCCGTCCTTCGTTTTCCACCCGGCGATCGTCCCGAGCATGAAGACGGCGCTCACCACCGGAGTCGCCTTCGGCTTGGGAGCGTGGAACTTGACAGCGACACCGAGCGGCTCGCCGTGGGTGTACTCGTAGAGATAGACCGGTTCCTTGCAGAGATCGGTGATCTTGACCGTGCAAAGGACGGGGTTCTTGCCCAGGACCTGCGCCACCTGCACCTGGCTCATGCCGAGCTTGACGCCTGCGAGCGAGACGCCCGGCACGAAGACGCCGATCGTCGGCAGATGGCCCGTCGCATGCGACGCCCGCGCCTGCTGGGCGTGTGAGTGGTGCGATCCTACGAGAGCCAGCGCGAGGAGGAGGGCAACCAATTCGAGACCAAGGTACCGCTTCTAGACGGGCGCTGCAAATCAGGGAAAAAATGCTTACAAGAGCGGCTCGAAGACGTCCTCGACGAGGCCGGTCATGCCCTCGGGCAGCGTCCCGTCGGCGCCCGCGCTCGCGCGCAACTCGAACAGGTAGGCCTCCCAGACGGGGGCGCGATCCGGGAAATCCCCTGCTCGCGCCGCAACCCGCCGCTCGAGCTCGTCAATCGTGATGATGCGCCCGTGCGGCGCGGCCGACGGCGCCGCCGGAGCGACCCGCTGGACGAGAAACTCGCGCGCGGCGACGCCCTTCTCACGCCGGTCGACCTCGAGCTCGCGCTTCGCCACCTCGACCCGCTCCGCCTCGAGCGCCTCCGCCCGCCGCACGTTCTCGGCGGCCTGCTGCTCGCCCCGCTCGGCAGCCTGCTGCCGCACGACGAGCTGCCGCTCGCGCTCGGCCGCTCCCCGCTCGCGGGTCTCGAGCGCCGAGAGCTTCTCCGCCAGCTCTCGCTCGCGCGGAGCGAAGGTCGCAGCGCGTGCATCGAGCTCGCGCTCCGTCTCGGCGAGTGCGCGCTCACGGCCGGCGACCGCCTGCTCGGCCGTGTCGAGCGCCGAACGCCGCCGATCGAGCGCCGCCTCGGCGTCGTCGAGCTGCGCGGCGCGACGGCGTAGCTCGTCCTCGACCGCGCTTCGCGCGCGCTCGGCCTCGCCGAGCTGCTCGTCGCGCGTCCGGATCTCGCCGGCCAGCAGGCGCAAGCGCTCGCTCTCTCTCGCGCGCTCTGTCTTCAGCTCCTCTTCGCGCGCGACCCGCGCCTCGACGGCGGTGAGCTTCGCCCGCAGTTCCTCGAGCCGGCGCCCGCGTTCCTCGAGCTCGGCCTCCGCCGCCCGCACGCGGCTCTGATGCTCGGCGAGCGTGTGCTCCCGGCCCTCGACCGCCTGCTCGCGGTCGCGAAGCGCGGCCAGCTCGCGCGCGAGGTGCGCCTCTTCCTGCTCGAGCGACTCGAGTTGTTCGCGTACGAGAGCCTCGAGCTCCTCGGCGAGGCCGCGGACGTGCTGGTAGAGCTCCTGGCTCGCCGCCGAGAGCTCGCGGTCGCGCGAGGCGAGCTTGCCCGCCTGCTCGCGCAGCGCCTGTTCGCGCCCGGCGAGATCGACGAGCGCCGAGCGGCGCTCGCGCACGTTCGCCTGCGCCCGCTCGCCGTTCTCGACCGGCTGGTCAGCCATGCAAGGATGGTAGTCGGATGGAGGAAAAACGAGCTGCGCTCGAGCGTGCGAAGGCGCGGCTCGACGCCCTCGCTCTCTACCCGGAACCGGTGCGGATCGAGCGTGTCCGCGTCTTCGTCTGGCCATTCCTCTTCCGGTTGCCGTGGTTTCGCCGTTTCGACGGTTACGCGGCGTGGAACGCGATCTTCCTGCGTAGCGGCCTGAACCTCGCCGACGGCGGCCTCGTCTGCCACGAGCTCTGCCACGTCTGGCAGATGCAGCACAGGCCCCTCGCGATGCCGCTCTCGTACCTCCGCGCGGGCTACGCCGCGAACCCGTACGAGCGCGAGGCGCGCGAGGCGGCCGCGCACCCGTAGCTCTTTCGGCGAGCCTCCCGTTGTACGGGCGATGGGTCGCCTCGCAGGTGTCGTGGTCCTCGCCGCAGCCACGACGCTCGGGCTCGGAGGAGCCGCGTTGGGTGGAGCGAGCGTACGCTCGTCGCTGCGCGCCGCCGAGCAGCAGAACCTCGCGCTGATCCATGCGCAGGCCGCCTCGCAGGCGGGCGGAAATTGCGCCGGCACGACGATCGCTGTCGTCGACAGTGGGCTCGCGCCAGGGTCGCTCAGCGGCGCGCGCGTGTTGCGCGGCTGGAACGAGCTGACCCATACCTCGAACACGACCGACGTCGAAGGCCACGGCACGAAGGTGACCGGCGTGATCGCGGGCACCGACGGCATCTGCGCGAAGTCGCGCATCCTGCCGGTCGTCGTCTGGAGCAGGACGACCGAGCCGGCACCGCCGGCAATCGCTGCGGGGATCGACTGGGCAGTCGCGCACGGGGCCGGCGTCGTCAACATCTCGATCGCAGGCGGGATCCCGAGCGCGCTGATCAGACAGGCGATCGAACGCGCACTCGCGCACGACGTCGTCGTCGTCGCCGCGGCGGGAAACACCGGCGCCGACCTCCCTCAGTACCCGGCGTCGTATCCCGGCGTGCTCGCCGTCTCGGGCACCGACTCGACCGGCGCGTTGACGGCGTTCTCCACCTTCGGCAGCTGGGTCGGGATCGCGGCGCCCTCGACGCGCGTGCTGACAACCACGACGAGCGGCGGGATCGTCGCGTGCGACGGGACCTCGTTCGCAGCGCCCGCAGTGGCAGCGGCCACGGCGTTGCTCCGCACGAGGCATCCGAACTGGAGGGCAAGCGAGGTCGTGCAGCGGCTCGAGCAGACCGCCGACGACGCGGGCCCGCCCGGAGTCGACCCTGCCTTCGGTCACGGGATCCTCGACGTCGCAGCGGCACTCGGACTCGGCGACTCGATGCGCGTGCCGGTCGGGTCGGGCGACAGGTTCGAGCCGAACGACGTTCCCGCGCGCGCGACGCCCGTCTCGTTCGGCACGAAGCTCGCCGCGACGTTCGCGCCCGAAGGTGACGTCGACTGGTATTCGATCGACCTCGCGCGCGCGACCGGAGTCTCGCTCCTCGCAACCGCGCCGCTCGCGAACCTCTACCGCAGCTCGAGCCCGGTGGTCGACGTCTACGACCAGGACTTGCGCCTGCTCGCGCACCGTGACGCGCGTTACGACGGCGCGCCGGGCCGCCTCGAGCTGACGTTTCCCGCGCAGACGCGCGGCCGCTACTACATGCGGGTCACGAACGCCTACGGCTCGCGCGGCTCCTACGGCCTCGCGGTCTCGCGCGCGCCGCTCTCGCACTGGGCGGCGTGGCAGGACCTGGCGACCGGCGTCGAAGGCTCTGCGGTCGCCGTCGGCGACGTCACAGGCGACGGACGCGCCGACGTGCTGATGACGACGACCGCGTTCTCGGTGAGCCCGTACGCGGGCCGGCTGCTGCTCTTCGCGCAGCGTCCCGACGGGACGCTCGCCTCGCCCGTCGTCATGTCGCAGGCGGGACCGTACTGCTGCGGCGACGTCGCCGTCGGCCACTTGAACGGGAAGCTCGCCGTCGCCGCGACGCTCGGGCCAAGCGGAGTCGAGGTCTTCCACGAGCACGACGGCACACTCGGCAAGCCGACGCTGGTCCATACGGCGGCGTCAGCCACGGCCGTCCGAATCAGGAACGGGAAGTTGCTCGTCGCGCTCGCGGACGGCACGAACGCGGCGCTCACGCACGAGTCTTCGACTCCCCGGCCCGACGGCTGCCGGCAAGCACTCGGCGTCGACGCGGCTGCGACCGGCGACGTCAACGGCGACGGCCTTCCCGATGTCGTCTGCGCGGGACCGTTTGGCTTGATCGTCGTGTGCGCCCGGAGCTCGTGGACCGCGCCCGGGACGTGGATCGACGACGTGCGGGGCGACCACGTCCGCTTCGCGCTTCCGATCTCCGAGTCGTCGCTGTCGAACAACACCGTCTCGGCGTTCGACGCCCACGGCAACCGGATCCCCACAACGTTCACCTTCAACGCCACGACGAACACACTGACGCTGCACGCGCGCGGCGCCGCTCAGATCCGCATCGCGGACGTACGCGCCCGCGATGGCGACGTGATGCCGTCGCCGTTCACGAGTGCCGTGTGAGCTGCAAACTCACGAACGCGTGACCGCGCGTCCTGCCGAAGAGCAGTCTGCGACTTCCGTCCGCGCTGTCGAAGACACCGAAGCAACCCTTCGCGTCGCAGCGATACGAGCGGACGAGGTGGAAGCCCGGCGCCAACCGGGCGCGGATCCTCGCTTGCAGAACCGCCGGTGAGAGCTCGAGCAGCGCGCCGAGTCGTGCGTCCAAGTCGCCCGGATCCTCGAGCTCGATCGACCAGGCGGTACCCGTGACGATCACCTCGACCCTCGGCCTCGAGCGCGGCCCGTAGCCGAGATCGACCCGAACGGGGTAGTGCTCGACATAGCTCGGAGGCCCCAGGGCCCTCGTGATCGTGGCGGCCGGCCGGCCGAGGACGCGATGGCCCTCAACTCGGCCCTGCGCGAGGTCGATATGGACAGGCATGGTGCAACCGTATGCGGCCGCGCTCCGTTCCACGATTGTGAACTCCGCTTCAGCGAGGCGGCTGCGCCGCGCTTTCGGGTCGACATACCTCGACCAGCATCCTGCGCACACGGCCGCGTTCGTCCTGATCGCGGCGACGCTCGCCGGCGGCGCGCTCGTCGGCGTTGCGTATGCCGCA
>DASYAO010000195.1:0-11642 GCA_036501285.1 Gaiellaceae bacterium | reverse complement strand
CGGCGGAGTAGCGCGCGCACGCGTGCGACGAGCTCCTCGAGCGCGAACGGCTTCACGAGATAGTCGTCGGCGCCGGCTTCGAGCCCTTCGACGCGGTCGGCGACCTGGTCGCGCGCGGTCAGCATCAGGATCGGGAGCTCGCTCCCGTCCGAGCGCAGCTTGCGCGTCAGCTCGAGCCCGTCGAGCCGCGGCATCAGCACGTCGACCACGAGCAGGTCGGTTGCGCTCGGGTTCGTGCGCAGCTTGAAGAGGGCCTCTTCGCCGTCGGCCGCGAGCTCGACGTCGTACCCTTGCAGCGCGAGCGCGCGCCGCAGCGAGTCGCGGACGGCCTGGTCGTCGTCGACGACGAGGATTGCCATGTCTCCCAGTGTGGCCATTCCCGGTGCCGAGGGAAAGTCCGCCGCCTGTCCGGGCCTAGCCGGAGGCGGTGGCTCCCGGGACCGCCGCCCACGCGGCACCGTGCGGAGCGGCAGGCCCCGGCAGCCACCGCGGGTCAGACAGGGAAAAGTGCGGGCGGGCCCGGAGGCCCGCCCGCGGGCGGGTGAGGAGAGAGCGCAACGTCCAATATGAGGGGCGCTGCGTCGGACGCGGATCGCCGTCGTTCTGAGGAGGGGTGTTGATCCGCATCACTTGGTCGTCATCCTGTTCCGCGTTCCTAAGAAGCGGGTTAGACGCCCGTAAGAAGTTCTCTAACTACGC
This sequence comes from Gaiellaceae bacterium, assembly GCA_036501285.1. Taxonomy (GTDB): domain Bacteria; phylum Actinomycetota; class Thermoleophilia; order Gaiellales; family Gaiellaceae; genus PALSA-600. Next base: position 10,943 of record DASYAO010000195.1, on the reverse strand, counting down.
CGCGGCTTGTTCCGTGGAGAGCCAGCGGTCGACCGCGGCGGCGCACTGCCGGCCTTCCCGGATCGCCCAGACGATCAGTGACTGCCCGCGCCGTGCGTCGCCGGCGGCGAAGACGCCGCCCGCGCCGGTGGCGTAGCTCGACGCGCGGGCGTTCCCGCGCTCGTCACGATCGACGCCGAGTGACTCGAGCAGCGGCTGCTCCGGCCCGAGGAAGCCCATCGCGAGCAGGACGAGGTCGGCGGGCCGCGTCTCCTCGGTTCCCGGGACGGGCTCGAACGGGGGCGTGCCGCTGTTCTGGCTCCAGCGGATCTGCGCGACCCGCTCCCGGCCGAGGAACTCCGTCGTCGAGATCGCGAAGTCGCGCTCCCCGCCTTCTTTCAGGGCGTACGGGATGCGGAGCTTCATCGGCCAGCGCGGCCAGGGAGTCGTCTCGTCCGGCCGGTGCACGGGTGGTTCGCCGATGAGCTCGATCTGCGTCACCGACTTCGGGCTCTCCCGGTGGGCGTTCGCGACGCAGTCGGCGCCGGTGTCGCCGCCGCCGATCACGATCACGTGCTTGCCCGCGGCGGTGAGCACGCGCTCGGGCGCGGGCGCGCCGGCGACGAAGCGGTTGCGCTGGTAGAGGTAGTCCATCGCGAAGTGCACGCCGTCGAGCTCGCGGCCGGCGACGGGGAGGTCGCGCGGCACGCGCGCGCCGGTCGCGATCACGATCGCGTCGTACTTCGCGCGGAGGTCATCGGCCGAGATGTCGACGCCGACGTCGATGCCGTAGCGGAACTCGACCCCTTCCGCCTCGAGCTGATGCACCCGTCGCTCGACGACCGTCTTCTCGATCTTGAAATCGGGCACGCCGAAGCGCACGAGCCCGCCGCCCGCCTCGTCGCGCTCGAAGACGGTCACCGAGTGGCCGATGCGCGCGAGCTGCTGCGCGCACGCCATCCCCGCCGGCCCGGATCCGATCACCGCGACCGTGCGGCCCGTCTTCTGCGCAGCCGGCTTCGGCTGGACCCAGCCTTCGTCCCAGGCGCGGTTGATGATCGCGAGCTCGATCTGCTTGATCGAGACTGCCTCGCCCTCGCGGATCTCGAGCACGCACGCGGCTTCGCACGGCGCAGGACAGAGGCGGCCGGTGAAGTCGGGAAAGTTGTTCGTGCGGTGGAGCTGCTCGATCGCCTCGCGCCACTTGTCGCGGTAGACGAGATCGTTCCAGTCCGGGATCAGGTTGTTGACCGGGCAGCCGTTGTGGCAGAACGGCACCCCGCACTCCATGCAGCGCGCGCCCTGCTTCTCGAGCTCGGAGACCGGCAGCGTCCGCACGAACTCGCGGTAGTCATGTACGCGCTCCGTCGGCGCGCGCTCCGGCCCGTCTTCGCGGTCGATCTCGAGAAAGCCGCCCAGCTTGCCCATTCAGGACACCTCGCTACGACGGCAGCATCGTCCGGGACGAGGTTCGGTTAAGAAAGTGAGACAGAAGTGAGACAAACTTTCCACAGCTAGGCGGCGGCCGGAGCCTCCGACTCCGTGATCACGAAGCCTTCGCCGCCGCTCGAGACGTTCGCCGGCAGCGAGTGCTCCTCCTCGGCGAGCTCCGCCAAAGCGCGCTTGTAGTCGTGCGGCATCACCTTCACGAACCTCGGCAGCGTGTCGACCCACTTGTCGAGCACGCGCGCCGCGACCGGAGAGCCGGTGCGAACTGCGTGCTCCTCGATCAGCGCGCGCAGGATTGCGACGTCGTCGTCCTCTAGCGGCTCGAAGCCGACGAGCTCGGTGTTGCAGCGGCGCTCGAACTGACCATCCTCGTCGAGCACGTACGCGATCCCGCCACTCATGCCCGCGGCGAAGTTGCGCCCCGTCCTCCCGAGCACGACGACATGGCCGCCGGTCATGTACTCGCAGCCGTGATCGCCGACGCCTTCGACGACCGCGTCGGCGCCCGAGTTGCGCACCGAGAACCGCTCGCCCGCGAGCCCGCGGAAGAACGCCCTGCCGGCGGTCGCGCCGTAGAGCACCGTATTGCCGACGAGCACGTTCTCTTCCGCGACGAAGGTGGAGCCCTCGGGCGGCCGTACCGCGATCGTGCCGCCGGACAGCCCCTTGCCCGTGTAGTCGTTCGCGTCGCCCCACAGCGTCAACTCGACGCCCGGAGCGAGCCACGCACCGAACGACTGCCCCGCCGAGCCGCGCAGCGTGATCTTCACGGAGCCGTCCGGCAGCCCGGCGGCGCCGTGCTCGCGCGTGATCGCGCTCGAGAGCAGGCCGCCGACCGCGCGGTTGACGTTGCGCACCGGAACGTCGGCCTCCGTCAGCCCGATCAGCTCGTAGTCGAGCGCGCCCGGTAGCGGCGACTCCGGCCCGTGCGTGCGCCGAAGCGGCGTTCCTTCCGGCACGTCGAGCTTGAAGAGCAGATGCGAGAGGTCGACACCGCGCGCCTTCCAGTGGTCGATCGCGTCGCCGGTGCGCAGAAGCTCGACTCGGCCGGTCAGCTCGTCGAAGCGCCGCACGCCGAGCCGCGCCATCAGCTGCCGCGCCTCCTCGGCGACGAAGAAGAAGAAGTTGACGACATGCTCGGGCGTGCCGGCAAAGCGCTCGCGCAGCACGGGATCCTGCGTTGCGATCCCGACCGGGCAGGTGTTCAGGTGGCAGGCGCGCATCATCACGCAGCCTGTCGCGATCAGCGGCGCGGTCGAGAAACCCATCTCGTCGGCCCCGAGCAGCGCGGCGATGACGACGTCGCGCCCCGTCTTCAGCTGTCCGTCGGTCTGCACCCAGATGCGCGAGCGAAGGTCGTTGAGCACGAGTGTCTGCTGCGTCTCGGCGAGCCCGATCTCCCATGGGATGCCTGCGCACTGGATCGACGAGAGCGGCGACGCGCCCGTGCCGCCGTCGTGACCGGAGATCAGAACGTGGTCTGCATTCGCCTTCGCAACGCCGGCCGCGACGGTGCCGACACCGATCTCGGAGACGAGCTTCACCGACACCTGCGCGTCGGGGTTCGCGCAGCGCAGGTCGTAGATCAGCTGCTTGAGATCCTCGATCGAATAGATGTCGTGGTGCGGCGGCGGCGAGATCAGCCCGACACCCGGCGTCGTGAAACGGATCTTCGCGATGTACTTGTCGACCTTGTGGCCGGGCAGCTGCCCGCCTTCGCCGGGCTTGGCGCCCTGCGCCATCTTGATCTGCAGCTGGTCGGCGTTGACGAGGTAGTGGATGTTCACGCCGAATCGTCCTGAAGCGACCTGCTTGATCGCCGAGCGCCGCGAGTCGCCGTTCGGCTCGCGGATGTAACGCACCGGATCCTCGCCGCCCTCGCCGGTGTTCGACTTGCCGCCGATGCGGTTCATCGCGATCGCGAGCGTCTCGTGCGCCTCACGGCCGAGCGAGCCGAGCGACATCGCGCCGGTCGAGAAGCGCTTGACGATCTCCGCCGCCGGCTCGACCTCCTCGATCGGGATGCCACCGTCCTCCGCGAAGTTGAAGTCGAGCAGGCCGCGCAGTGTCGCCTTTCGCGCAGCGTCCTCGTTGACCGTGCGCGCGTATTCCTCGTAGGTCTGCTGTCCGCCGTGCCGCACGGCGTGTTGCAGCAAGGCAATCGTTTCGGGATTCCACTGATGGTGCTCGCCATCGGTGCGCCATGCGTAGACGCCGCCGAGCGGAAGCAGGTTGCCGACGCCGGGATACGCGCGCGCGTGCCGGGCGAGCGCCTCGCGCGCGAGTACCTCGAGGCCGATGCCGGCGATGCGCGACGGCGTGCCCGTGAAGTGCCGCTCGACGAGATCCGGTGCGAGCCCGACTGCCTCGAAGATCTGCGCGCCGCAGTACGACGGGATCGTCGAGATCCCCATCTTCGAGATCGTCTTCAGCAGCGCCTTCGCAATGCCCTTGATCGCCCGCGCCTGCGCGTCGTCCTTCGAGAGCTTCAGCGCGCCTTCGTCGACGAGCTCGTCGAGTGTCTCGAGCATCACATACGGGTTGACGGCTGCGGCGCCGTACCCGATCAACGTCGCAAAGTGGTGCGTGTCGCGCGGCTCGCCCGACTCGACGACGAGACCCGCCTGCAGGCGTGTGCCCTCGCGCACGAGGTGGTGGTGCACGCTCGACACCGCGAGCAACGCCGGAACCGGCGCGTGGCCGGCCGAGACTCGGCGGTCGGAGAGGATCAGGATGTTGACGCCGACGCGCAGCACGCGATCGGCCTCGGCGCAGATGCGGTCGAGCGCCTTCGCGAGCCCCTCGGGGCCTTCGCCGACCGGCCACGTGATGTCGATCGTGTGCGACTTGAAGATCGACGAGTCGACCTGTCGCAGGCTCTCGAGCTCGTCGTTGCGCAGGATCGGCTGCCCGATCACGAGCTGGTGTGCGTGCTCTGGCGTCTCGTCGAGCAGGTTGTGCTCCGAGCCGACGCTCGTCGCGACGCTCATCACGATCGACTCGCGCGTCGAATCGATCGGCGGGTTCGTCACCTGCGCGAAGAGCTGCTTGAAGTAGGTGTAGAGGAGCGGCTTCTGATCGGAGAGCACAGCGAGCGCGAGGTCGTTGCCCATCGACCCGATCGCCTCCTCGGCATTGCGCGCGAGCGGCGTGAGGATCACCTTCAGGTCCTCCTGCGTCCAGCCGAACGCGAGCTGGCGCTGGCGCAACGGCTCACCGCGCGGCACACGCGGCGCGCGTGCCGGCAGGTCGGAGAGATGCACGTTGCCGAGCTCGAACCACGCCTTGTAGGGCTTGCGGGTCGCGATCTCCGCCTTCAACTCCTCGTCCGGCACGATCCGGTGCTGCGCGACGTCGACGAGGAAGATCTTCCCCGGCTGCAGCCGCCCTTTGCGCAGGACATTCTCGGCCGGGATGTCGAGCACGCCGGTCTCCGACGCAAGCACGACCCAACCGTCCTTCGTCTCGAGCCAGCGGCCGGGACGCAGGCCGTTGCGGTCGAGCGTCGCGCCGATCACGCGGCCGTCGCAGAACGCGATCGCCGCCGGCCCGTCCCACGGCTCCATCAGGCAGCCGTGGAAATCGTAGAACCCACGGAGCTCGCCGCTGACGTCGTCGCGGCCGGCGTACGCCTCGGGGACCATCATCATCAGCGCGTGCGGGACGCTCCTGCCCGCGAGCACGAGCAGCTCGAGCACGTTGTCGAAGTTCGCGCTGTCCGAACCGCCCTCGCGCACGACCGGAAGCACCTTCTGCAGGTCGTCGCCGAAGAGCTCGCTCGCAAGCTGCGACTCGCGTGCGCGCATCCAGTTGACGTTGCCGCGCAGCGTGTTGATCTCGCCGTTGTGCGCGATCATCCGGTACGGGTGCGCGAGCTCCCAGCTGGGGAACGTGTTCGTCGAGAAGCGCGAGTGGACGAGCGCAATCGCAGTCTTCACGCGCTCGTCGGCGAGATCGGGATAGGCGCCGAGGAGCTGCGGCGCCATCAGCATTCCCTTGTAGACGATCGTCCGGGAGCTGAAGCTCGGGAAGACGAGCTCGGGACCGGCAGCGAGCTCTGCGACACGCCTGATCACGTAGAGCGTGCGTTCGAACGCGTCGTCTTCGAGGCCGTTCGCCGCGACGACGCACTGGCGGACGACGGGCGCCGCTGCGGCGGCGGTCGTTCCGACTTCGGAGAGCACGAGCGGAACGTCGCGCCACGCGACGACGCGTTGGCCTTCCGCCTCGACGGTGTCGGTCACCAGCCGCTCGAGCTCGCCGCGCCGTTTCTTGTCGGCCGGCAGGAAGCACACGGCGACGCCGTACTGCCCGGCCGGCGGCAACTCCTCGTCGACGACGCCGCGGAAGAACTCGTCGGGAAGCTGGAGCAGGATCCCCGCGCCGTCCCCGGTCTTCGCATCGGCTCCGGTCGCGCCGCGGTGCTCGAGGTTCTCGAGCACGCGGATCGCCCGGACGACCGTCTCGTGCGCCGGAACGCCGTCGAGCTTCGCGACCGCGCCGATCCCGCAGGCGTCGTGCTCCCAGTCCGGGTCGTAGAGGCCTTGCTTCCTGGGGATGGACGGTGGCGTGGCGCTGGGCGTCACTGGAACCTTTCGCTTGCTTGGAAAGGCCCCGCCGTGTCTTTCGCTGCTAGCCGGCGGGGCGGGGGACGAGATGCCGACTAGCGCGCAGGCTTCTTGGCCGCGACGGTCGCGATGCTCTTCGTGACGTTGGTCGTCGCGGCGCGCATTGCTCCTAGAGAATAGAAACACGGGCCCAAAACCGCAAGCCGCCGGTCGTCGCAGCGTAGGGTTTTCCCCACTTTCGGCGCCAGCGGAGCGTGCCTAGCCTCGCGTCCGTGTACAAGCCGGCCTCGACCAGCTTCGTCGCCGAGTGCTTCTGGCCCGGCGTAAGCGAGGACGACCTCGAGGCGCTGGACGAGCGCGCGGCGGCTTCGGCAGAGGAGCTCCGGCGAGACGGCAGGCCGGTCCGCTACGTGGGATCGATCCTGATGCGCAAGGACGAGGTTGTCCTCTGCCGGTTCGAGGGGCCGGCGGGCGCCGTACGCGAGGCCGCTGAGCGGGCGCGGGTTCCGTTCGAGCGAATCCTCGAGACCACGAGTGCTCGGCGCGCACCGGAAGACAACCCTGATTCCCTCACGAGCGAACTATCGCGAAAGGAGAAGGAACGATGACAAGAGCACGGAGAAGGGGTCTGGTAGCCGTCGTTGGTGCGGCAGCGCTCCTGCTCGTTGGGGGGGTCGCCTACGCGACCATCCCGGACGGCGCCGGCGTGATCCACGGCTGCTACGCGAAGTCGGGTGGCAGCCTGCGCGTGATCGACGACTCGGTCACGAACTGCAAGGCGGCCGAGACCTCGGTCGCCTGGAACGTCCGGGGCCAGCCGGGCCCCCAGGGGCCGGCCGGAGCACAGGGCTCGGCAGGCCCGGCGGGGCCGCAGGGGCCGCAGGGCGCTCAGGGAGCGCAGGGCCCGCAGGGAGCGCAGGGGCCCTCCGGTCTCAGCCACGCCTACTTCGTCGCGAAGAGCCAGGTTGCGGTCGCGGAGTTCCCCGCCATTTCGAACGTCGCCTCCTTGGTCGTTCCGGATGGAACCTACGTCGTTACTGCGCAGATCTCCCTCGACGACGTCCTCAATGAGCCGAGCGGCAACTGCAGACTGATCGTCAACGGCGCCACCGTCGACCCGACCTCGGTTGAGCTCAAGGATGGGGTTGCGAACCTGACGCTCGTCGATGCCGAGACGCTCTCGAGCGGCAGCAACAGCGTCGAGGTCGACTGCGAGCTCGGCGACAATACGGGCGTCGCGGACACGCACCTCGCGCTCGTCAAGGTGGACGCGCTCAACTGAGGTGCCGGGCAGGCTCGGCCGCGGCTCGCTCCTCGAGCGCGCGGCCGAGCTGCGCGCGGGAGCCGATTGCGAGCTTCCGGTAGACGCGCGCGAGGTTCGCCTCGACCGTCTTCACGCTGACGAAGGCTTGCTCGGCGATCGCGCGGTTCGTGAGCCCGGAGGCTGCGAGCCGCGCGACCCGCTCCTCGGTCGGGGTGAGACCACCGCTCGCCTTCCTGGCGGCGGCTCGGCCGAGCTCTGCCTCCGCGCGCGCGAGCCAGAGCGGCGCTCCGAGCTCGGCGAAGAGCGCGCGCGCCCGCTCGAGACTCTCGCGTGCGAGCCGACGCTCTTTCCGTCGCCGCCGGACGGCGCCGAGCACTAAAAGCGTGCGAGCCCGCTCGAACGGCATGTCGAGCTCCTCGTGCGCGGCGGCGGCGGCAGTTACCGAGGCCAAGCTCCCGTCGAGGTCGCCGGCCGCTGCCAGCGTGAGTGCGCGCCCGCGTGCGGCGACGCCCGTCACCCACGGCCGCGGCACGGCCGCGGCGCGCTCGTCGAGGCGCTCGACGAGCCGACCCGCCTCGTCGAGCCTCCCGAGCGCGACGAGCGCCTCAACCCGATCGCCGCTATGGCGAAACGTGAACGGCTCCCGCCAGCCGAGCATCTCGAGCTGGGCGTCGGCATGTTCGAGCACGGCGGCCGCGGCCGCATGGTTGCCGAGCGAAAGCTCGAGGAAGCCGATCACCGCGGCGACCTGGACGCGGAGGATGGGCTCCGGCCGGTCGCCCAGGAACGCAAGCGATGCCTCTGCAGCCGCGCGAGTCTCCTCGACTGCGCCGCGGTGGGCGAAAACGAGCCCGAGCGGATAGCGGGCGAGGCACGCCGAGACTGGCTGCTCGGTCTCCTCCGCGAGCTCGAGCGCCTCGCGCGCGCGGCGTTCCGCCTCCGGCCAGTGTCCCGTCCAGACCTCGAGCGTCGCCATCCGCGCGAGCCCGGAGGGCAGCCAGCCGTCGGGGCCGCCGCCCGCCTGGTAGACGTCGTAGAGCTGCCGGTAGCGGCCCCGCGCAGTCGCGAAGTCGTCGAGTCCCGCCGCCCAGGCGCCGGCGACGTGGTTGAGCTCCCACGGGCTTGTCTCGGGTAACAGGCGAAGGCTGCGCTCGACGAGCTCGAGGTCAGCGCCATTCCCGGCGAGCACATTTGCCTCGGCGACGAGCTGCAGCGTGGAGGCGTACGGGCCCGGATCCTCGCCGGGGTCGAGGAGCGCGAGCGCGCGCTCGCCGTGCTCGATCGCGCTCGTGAGGTCGGTGCGGCGCGGGTCCGCGAGGACGGCGTGGATGCGACCTGCGAGCGCCGGCTCCGACGCCCACTCGAGCGCGGCCTCCATGAGCCGCGTTCCGTTCGCGCGGTTGCCCTCGAGCAGCTCGAGCCAGCCGAGCCGGAAGGTCGCCTCGGCACGGAGCATGCCGGGCGGCGCGTCGTGGGCGGCCGCGCCGAAGGCGGCGCTCGCCTCACGGGTCGCGCCCGTCTCGAACAGGTGCCGGGCGAGGGTGAGCCGGCGACGGGACAGCTCCTCCGCGCCGTCCGGCGTCAGCTCAACCGAGAGCGCCGCGAGCTCCGCGGCCGACGACGGCGCGCCGCGCGCGGCTGCGGCCGAGACGGCCCGGTCGAGCGCCTCCGCGACGGTCTCGTCCGGGCCCATGCAGCCGAGCGCAAGGTGGCGCGCGCGTTGCTCGGCGTCGGACACGAGCCCGGCGAGGCGGCGGTGGAGCGTCCGCCGGGTGGGCTCGCTCGCGCCCCAGTAGACCGCCGAGGCGTAGATCGGGTGGACGAAGCGGACGCGCCCGCGCTCGACCACCGCGATGCCCGCCGCCTCGGCGGGCGCGAGCGCCTCCGCGTCGATGAGCTCGACGTCGGGCTTGGCGAGCGCCGCAGCGACGAGCAGGACCTCCCGCGTCTCCGGTGGGAGCCGCCCGAGCCGGTCCTCGACGAGCGTGCCGAGCGTCGCCGCGACGGGTAGGCGCCCGGGCTCGAGGCGACGACCGGCGAGGGTTCGCGCAAGCTCGAGCGCGTAGAACGGGTTGCCGTCGCTCGCCTGCCCGATCCGGACGAGGTGCGGCCGCGGGAACGAGTGGCCGAGGTGGAGCGTGAACAGGCTGTGCAGGCCGGCGACCGAGAGGCCTGCAAGCTCGATCGTCCGCATGCGCTCCCGCGCGAGCACGCCCTCGAAGCTGCCGCGCCGGCCCGAGTCGGTGCGCTCGGCGAGCAGGAAGCCGACGCGTTCGCCGTCGAGGCGCCGGCCCGCGAACGTGAGCGAGCGAAGCGTGGGGGAATCGAGCCACTGCGCGTCGTCGACCGCGAGCACGAGCGGCCGCTCGTCCGCAAGCGTCCGGACCAGGCCGAGCATCGCCGCGCCGACGGCGCGCTCGTCGATCCCGCGCTCGGGGGGAGGCTCCTCGAGCAGTGCCGCTGCGAGCGCGCGCCGCTGGGGCTCCGGTAGGCGCGACCGCGCGTCCGCCGGCACGGTCGCGATCAGATCGGAGAGGCCGGCGTACGAAAGCGGCGCCTCCGCCTCGGCGGCTCTCGTCACGAGCACGCGCAGCCCGCGCTCGCAGGCTCGGGCGAGCCCTTCGGCCCAGACGGTCGACTTGCCGATCCCGGCATCGCCCGTGAGCACGAGACCGGTTGTCCCGGCGTCGAGCCGGTCGAGCATCGCGTCGACTCCGCTCAGCTCCACGCTCCGCCCAACGACGCTTCCCAGCACGACGCTCGAAGTCTGCCACCGAGGCCCCGCCTTCGCTATAGAATTTGAAGTATTGACCGAGGGCCTCTATGGTCCTCGCGACAACAGGAGGATTCACATGGCTCTTTCGATCGGCTCTGACGCCCCGGATTTCCAGGCGGAAACGAGCGAAGGCCCGATCAGCTTCCACGAGTGGGCGGGCGACTCGTGGGTAGTGCTCTTTTCCCACCCGAAGGACTTCACCCCGGTCTGCACGACCGAGCTCGGCTACATGGCCAAGGCCAAGCCCGAGTTCGACAAGCGCGGCGTGAAGATCATCGGCCTCTCGGTCGACCCCGTCGGCAAGCACGCCGACTGGGCGAAGGACATCGAAGAGACGCAGGGCACGGCGCCCAACTACCCGATCATCGGCGACTCGGACTACAACGTCTCGAAGCTCTACGGGATGCTGCCGGAAGCTGTCTCGGGCGACCCGAACGAGCGCACCCCGGCCGACAACCAGACGGTCCGGAACGTGTTCGTGATCGGCCCGGACAAGAAGGTCAAGCTCATCCTCGTCTATCCGATGAGCACCGGCCGCAACTTCGACGAGGTGCTGCGGGTGATCGACTCGCTCCAGCTCACGGCCAAGCACAAGGTCGCGACGCCGGTCAACTGGAAGCAGGGCGAGGACGTGATCATCACCTCGGCCGTCTCCGACGAGGAGGCCGACACGACGTTCCCGGGCTACAAGAAGATCAAGCCGTATTTGCGGACGACCAAGCAGCCGGCGTAGATGAAAATGAGCCGGGGCCCCGAGTAGAGTGGTTTCAGTGTCCGAAAGGTCGATGGGTGAAGTGCATGACGGCACGACGTGTGCCGTTGCCGCATGCGCCGACCTGATCGGCCAGAAGTGGACGTCGCTGATCGTCCACGACCTCTCCGAGGGGGCCCGGCGGTTCACCGAGCT
>DASYAO010000194.1:0-4951 GCA_036501285.1 Gaiellaceae bacterium | reverse complement strand
CGCTCGGACGCGCGCACGACCAGGTCGCCCTGGTCGCGCGTGACGCGCTTGCGGTAGTTCTCGAACTCGGCCTTGAGACGCTGGAGCGCGTCGAGGTACTCGTCGCGCTCCTTCGTCACCTGCTCGAGCTCGTCGAGCTCGGGTCTCTCTTCGACCGGATCGGTCAAGTGGTCTTCGCCTCGTCGTCGACGACTTCGTAGTCGGCGTCCTCGATCACCTCGTCGTCCGACGGCGGCGTGCCGTCACCCGACGGCGGCGGCGTCTGGGCGGCCGAGGCTTGCGCGTAGATCGCCTGTGCCGCCTCCGTCCATGCCTCCTGCAACGCGTCGGACTTCGCCTTGATCTCGGCGACGTCGCTCGACTCGAGCACGCCCTTCAGCTCCATGATCCGGCCCTCGACCGTTGCGGCCACGTGCTCGTCGAGCTTCTCGCGGTGCTCGCTGAGCGACTTCTCGGTCTGGTAGGCGAGCGCCTCAGCCTGGTTGCGCGCGTCGACGAGCTCGCGGAGCTTGTGCGCCTCCTCGGCGTGCGCCTCTGCCTCGCTGATCATGCGCTGCACTTCGTCTTCCTTGAGGCCCGAGCCGCCTTCGATCTTGATCTGCTGCACGTTCCCCGTGCCCAGGTCCTTCGCCGAGACGTTGATGATCCCGTTCGCGTCGATGTCGAACGCGACCTCGACCTGCGGCATGCCGCGCGGTGCCGGCGGGATGCCGACGAGCTGGAACTTGCCGAGCGTCTTGTTGTAGAGCGCCATCTCAGACTCGCCCTGGAGCACGTGCACCTCGACCGACGGCTGGTTGTCCTCCGCGGTCGTGAACACCTCCGCCTTGCGCGTCGGGATCGTCGTGTTGCGCTCGATCAGCTTCGTCATCACGCCGCCCTTCGTCTCGATGCCGAGCGACAGCGGCGTCACGTCGAGCAGGAGCACGTCCTTGACCTCGCCCTTGAGCACGCCGGCCTGGATCGCTGCGCCGACGGCGACGACCTCGTCCGGGTTGACGCCCTTGTGCGGGTCCTTGCCGATCAGCTCCTTGACCTTCGCCTGTACCGCCGGCATGCGGGTCATGCCGCCGACGAGCACGACGTGGTCGATCTTCGACGCGTCGAGGCCCGCATCGGCGAGCGCTTGCTTCGTCGGGCCGACCGTGCGCTCGAGCAGGTCATGCGCGAGCTCCTCGAGCTTCGCGCGCGTCAGCTGCAGGTCGAGATGCTTCGGGCCCTCCGGCGTCGCGGTGATGAACGGCAGATTGATCTGCGTCGTCATCGTCGAAGAGAGCTCGATCTTCGCCTTCTCCGCAGCCTCGTAGAGACGCTGCAGCGCCATCGGGTCGACGCCGAGGTCGATGCCCTGGTCACGCTTGAACTCCGCGACCATCCAGTCGACGATCGCCTTGTCGAAGTTGTCGCCGCCGAGATGGTTGTCACCGGCGGTCGACTTCACCTCGAAGACGCCGTCGCCGAGCTCGAGCACCGACACGTCGAAGGTTCCGCCGCCGAGGTCGAAGACGAGGATCGTCTGGTCCGCGCCCTCCTTGTCGAGGCCGTAGGCAAGCGCCGCGGCCGTCGGCTCGTTGACGATACGCAGGACGTTCAGCCCCGCGATCTGGCCGGCGTCCTTCGTCGCCTCGCGCTGCGCGTTGTTGAAGTAGGCCGGGACGGTGATCACCGCTTCGGTGACCTGCTCGCCGAGGTAGGCCTCGGCGTCCGTCTTCAGCTTCTGGAGGATCATCGCGCTGATCTCCGGCGGCGCGTACTCCTTGCCGTCGGCCTGCACGCGCACGTCGTCGTTCGGGCCCTTGACGACCTCGTAGGGGACGATCTTCATCTCCTCCGAGACCTCGTCGAACTTGCGGCCCATGAAGCGCTTGATCGAGAAAATCGTGTTCTGTGGGTTCGTCACCTGCTGTCGCCGCGCGGGCGAGCCGACGAGCCGTTGTCCGTCCTTCGCGAACCCGACGACGGACGGAGTCGTCCGGCCGCCCTCGGCGTTCGGGATGACGGTCGGCTCGCCGCCCTCGAGGACGGCCATGCACGAGTTCGTCGTGCCGAGGTCGATGCCGATCGTCTTCGCCATGAGTCTGTGGTCTCTCCTTCGGTTTGAACTGAGAAAATCTAAGCCTCTTCATAGCAGATCTTGGGCTCACCCCGCTTTACTGCCCGAGCCCGATCAGGACACCGCCGAGGACGATCAGGGCCGCTCCGAGCGCAAGCCGGCGCCCGATGCGCTCGTGCGTGAGCAGAAGCGCCGAGAGACCGACACCCCAGAGCGACTCGGTCGCGACGAGCGGCGAGACAACCGAGACGCGGCCGCGGAAGTACGCCTCGAAGAGGCAGACGTAGGAGACGCCGAAGCAGATGCCGGCGGGCGCGAGCCGCTTGAGCTCGACGTGGCTCGGCGCGCGCCGAGCCCAGAGAAGCGTCACGACCAGGCCGGCAAGCATCGTCGCCGCGGCCGCCGCTTCCGGATTCGCGTGCGCGTGCAACGCGCGCACGATGTTGTCGCGCACTGCGAAGAACACCGTCGCTCCGACGGCGAAGAAGAGCGCGACGGCGCGCACGTGCTCGGGCCGGTCCCGCTCGACCGCGAGCATGACGCCACCGCCGACAACCGCGAGCGCGCCGAGGACGAGCAGCGTCCGCACGGGCTCGTTCAGGAAGACGAGCGCGATCGCGACCGCAACGAGCGGCGCCGCGCCGACGGTGACCGATGTCCGCGACGGGCCGGCCTCGCGCACCGAGCGCGTGAACAGCACCTGCGAGCAGCCTGGCGCGAGCAGGCCTGCTAGGAAGAACTCCCACGAGCGGTGCAGGTCGTGCTGCGGCAGCGCCGCAATCACCGTCAGCACGCTCGACCATGTGAGCATCGCGAGCGCGCCGGTCGCAGCGTTTCCGCCCACGAGCCCGAGGCGAATCGCCACCGTCATCGTGCCGAACGCCGCCGCCGAGGCGAGCGAGAGCAGGATCACCGTCATGCGAGCCGCGGCCTTCGCACGAGCCGCGCGAGCGTCCGCGCCGCCGCGGGCTCGGCGAGGACGATCCCGCCCATGATCACGGCGCAACCGCCCCAGCCGAGCGCACCGAGCCGGTCGCCGGCGAGCGTGTACCCGAAGAGGGCCGCCCACACGGGCTCGAGCGTGAAGACGAGCGCTGTGCGCGTCGCGCTCGTCTGACGCTGCGCCCACGTCTGCACGAGGAAACCGAGCGCGCTCGCGAAGACGCCGGTGACGAGCAGCGCGCCCCACACCGTCCAGCCGTGCGGCACGGCCGCCGTTGGGAATGCGATCACCGCGAGCCCCACGAAGGAGACGAGCATCTCGACGAGCGTGAACGCGAACGGGTCATAGCGCGGCGCGTAGCGCTCCATCAACACGATTTGAAGCGAATAGACGGCTGCCGCGCCGAGCACGAGCAGGTCGCCGACCGCCGAGCCCCCGTGGACACCGGCGAGCATCGCGAGGCCGATGGTCGCAAGCGAAACCCCCGCCCACGCTGCGCGGCCGACGTGGAGGCGGAAGAGCGCGAGCGCGATCAGCGGCGTCAGCACGACGTACATGCCGGTGACGAAGCCCGTGCTCGAGACGCTCGTCCGTTCGAGCCCGAGCGTCTGCAGGACGTAGCCGCCCCCGAGCAGCGCGCCGGCGAACGCAGCCGCGCCGAACCCACGGCGGCCGAGACTTCGGATCCGAGGCGCGGCCGGTGCGAGCGTGAGCGACGCGATCCCGAAGCGAAGCGCAAGAAACGGCAGGATTGGATAGATCGCGACCGCGTCCTTGACCTGGACGAACGTCACGCCCCAAACTGCGGTCACGACGACGAGAGCGAGCAGGGCCGGCATGACACCGATTGTTCACATCCGCCGGGGAATGGGCTACCATTAGTCACCCGATGGAACATTTGGTCGACGCTTTCGGGCGCCCCCTTCGCGACCTGAGGATCTCGGTCACCGACCGGTGCAACTTCCGGTGCACGTACTGCATGCCGAAGGAGGTCTTCGGCCACGATTACCGCTTCCTCGACCGCAAGGAGCTCCTCGACTTCGAGGAGATCACGCGGCTCGCGCGGGCTGCAGTCTCGGTCGGCGTCGAGAAGCTGCGGCTGACCGGCGGCGAGCCGCTGATCCGCCGAGGGATCGAGAGCCTGATCGCAATGCTGGCCGAGCTCGACGCCGAGGTGACGCTGACGACGAACGCATCGCTCCTGCCCCGCAAGGCGCAGGCGCTGAAGGATGCGGGCCTCGACCGGATCACCGTCAGCCTCGACTCGATGGACGACGCGACGTTCCGCAGGATGAACGACGTCGATTTCCCCGTCGAGCGCGTGCTCGAGGGCATCGAAGCGGCCCACCAAGCCGGCCTGCCGGTCAAGGTCAACAGCGTCGTCAAGCGAGGCGTCAACGAGCAAGAAGTGATCTCGCTCGCGCGCTACTTCCGTGAGACGCCGCACATCCTGCGCTTCATCGAGTACATGCCGGTCGGCGAGACGAACCACTGGCAGACCGACGACGTCGTGTCTGCCGCCGAGATCGTCGACCTGATCGGCGCCGAGTTTCCGATCGAGCCCGCCGAGGCGAACTATCGCGGCGAGGTTGCGAAGCGCTGGCGCTACAAGGACGGCAAGGGCGAGATCGGGATCATCGCTTCGGTCACGCAGCCGTTCTGCGGCGACTGCACGCGCTCGCGCATCTCGGCCGAGGGCAAGCTCTACACCTGTCTCTTCGCGGTTCGAGGCCACGACCTGCGCGCGCTGATCCGCTCGGGAGCGACCGACGAGGAGCTCGCCGCCAAGCTCGCCGAGATCTGGCACGTGCGTGGCGACCGCTACAGCGAGCTGCGGGCGAACAACACGATCGACCCTGCGACGGGCGAGCGCAAGGTCGAGATGTCCTACATCGGCGGCTAGTCCTCCCTCGATCGAGGGTCGGCAGGCCGGCGATTCGCGCCGACGCGTCTTC
>DASYAO010000193.1:0-3306 GCA_036501285.1 Gaiellaceae bacterium | reverse complement strand
CGCCGCTCGCCGGCCTGAGCGCGCAGGTCGACAAAGTCGCCGGCGGCGACCTGACGATCGCGGTCCCGCGCAGCCGGATCGGCGAGATCGCCAACATCGGGCAGGCGGTCGAGGGCATGACAACGGCCCTCGCCGAGACCGGGCAACGGCGAGTCGAGGCAGACGAGGCGAGACGGTTCCTGATCACGAGCATCGCCCACGACCTGCGGACGCCGCTGTTCGCGCTGCGCGGACACCTGCAGGCGATCGGCTCCGGGCTCGGCGATCCGGCCGTGCATTTGGAGCGGGCCGAAGCGAGAGCAGACGCGCTCGAACGGCTGATCGGCAACCTCTTCGCCTACACGCGCGACGACTATGCCCAACCGGCACCTCAGCTCGAAGCCGTGCCGGTCGCCGGCCTACTCCACGAGGTCACGGCCGGACTGGAGCACGCGACCCGGCTCCGGGACAACATGTTCGAACTCGACGGCGACGACGCGCTCGCCGTCATCGTCGACCGCGATCGCGTCAAACGCGCCCTCACCAACATCCTCGACAACGCCCTTCGCTACAGCCCGACGGGCGCCTCAGTCCATCTCAGTTGGGCTGCCGTCGATCGGTCGACTGTCCAGATCACCATCGCAGACCAGGGGCCCGGAATCGACTCCGAGGTTCTCCCTCACATCTTCGAACCCGGCATCCGCGGAACGCCGCCCGCCGGCAGCCTCGACAACGGGGCCGGGCTCGGGCTCACGATCGCGAAACGCCTGCTCGAACACCAACAAGCAACGTTGACGGTCCACCACCAACCAGCCCGAGGCGCAGTCATCAGCCTCGGCCTCCGGCGAGCACCCGGCGTCAGCCTGCGCTGAGGACTTCAGCCGCCGGCGTTGTCGATCGCCTCTCTGACCTTCGCGGGGGTGAGCGCTCCGTGCGATGCGGGCAGGCACTTCTGCACGGCTCGCAGAACCGCCGGTGAGTGCACGTCGATGCCCTGAGCCTCGACCATCTCCACCGTCAGTTGACCCTGCGCGGTCGGATCGGGGAACCGGCTCACGCCGTGGCTGCGCATGCACCTCGCGAACGACAGCTCGTCTGCAAGCTGTGTGCGCTGCTGCTGGGCCGTTTCGGGTGGCCCCAGGCTGCCGCTCGCCGGCAGCAGGTGGCTGCAAGCACTGTCGGCCGAGTTGAACCGGGTGGGGTTGGCTTGCCGCGCGGCTACGACCCGAAGCTTCGAGATCCCCCCGGTGCCGTCGGGATCGGGGAAGCTCGACACGCCGTGGGAACGCATGCAACTTGCATATGGGACGAGCCCGCTCTGTGTCGGCGTAGTCGTCGCGGTCGTCGTGGAGGAAGCGACACTCGCAACTCCTGGCGAGCCGCCGCCGCCGCAGCCGGTCACGAGCAGCGTGAAAGCGAGCGCAACGAGAGCGGCGAGGATGAAGGGGTAGCGGCAACGCGTCATGTTCGGTTCCTTTCAGTTGATGCGTGGGAACGCCACGTCGATTGCGAGGCCGCCGCCGGTTCGGGTGTGTGCGGTGACGGCGGCGTTGTGTGCGTCGGCGATCGCTTGCACGATCGCGAGGCCGAGCCCGACTCCACCCTCGCGAGTGCTGAGTCGCTCGAACGGCCGGAAGAGGCGCGAAAGCTCCGCCGCCGGCACAGTCGAGCCGGTATTGGAGACGGAAAGCACTGCACTTCCCAATTCGGTGCGGGTCGCAACCGCGATCCAGCCGCCGGGGACGTTGTGGCGGATCGCGTTCGAAACGAGGTTGGCGGCGAGCCGCTCGAGCAGCTCCGGGTCACCCGTCGTCCACGCCGACCGAAGCGCCACAACGCTCCTGAGCCCACTCAGGTCGTGAGCTCGGAGTGCCTCGGCCGCGACGTCCGAGAGGTCGACCGGCTCGCAGCGCTCGGCCCTGTTTCGGCTTCGGGCAAGCGCGAGACACGCTTCGAGCAGCCGCTCTTGTTCGTGGCAGGCACCGAGCACGTCCTCGCCGATCTCTCGCCAGGTGACCACGTCCGCGCTCGGGTCGCCAAGTGCCAGCTCGAGGAGCGCGCGTTGGGTCGCCAGAGGCGTGCGCAACTCGTGCGCGACGTACCCCGCGAAACGCGCTGCCCGCTCCTGTTCTCTGAGAGTCAGCCCCATGGCTCAGACGGTAAAGAGCCGATCGAGCCGCCACATCGCGCTGAAGCGCCGTCTTTCGGCTCCCACCCGGCGGTGAGTTTCCCCGGACACTCACTCTCCGGAGTGAGGCCGAAGATCGTCTGCGGGCGCGAGGCGCAACTGCGCGGTGGCGACGAGAATGGGGCCATGCACCTTCAGGACATCGAGCAGGCGCTCGCCGCGACGCGGCAGCTGCTCACGAGCCTCACGGGACGAATCGTCGTAACTTTCGTGCTGGCCGTGACGGCGGCTTACGAGACGGGAACCGCGATCGCCTTGAACGTGCTTGCGGTCCTGCCGCTGATGTTGGCGCGGCGTTGGCCGTTTCTCGCCGCGCTCGCAGCGACCCTGGCTACGCTCGCGATCCTTCACGCGCACGACACTCCGGTGACCGCAGCGGGCGTCGGAGTGATGCTCTTCCTGTTCGCCCACCTCGTCGTCCGCCGCGGCGTTCTCTTCGCCGTCCCGCTGCTCGTCCCGTTCTTCATCAACGCGAGGACGCCGCTCGATGGTGACCAGCCCGGCTTCGCCAGCGCCAGCCCGTTGGTCTTACTGCTCGCTGCCATCGTCGTCGGCGAGTCGATGCGGAAACGCGACCTCGTGGTCGCAGCCCTCGACGCGACCGAGGAAGCGATGACCGAGAGTGTCCGCGCGCGGACGGTGATGGAAGAACGAGCTCGCATCGCCCGGGAGCTGCACGACATCGTCGCGCACCACCTCTCTGTGATCGCCGTCGAGAGCGAGGCTGCACGGCTCACTTCGCCCCAGCTTTCCACGGACGCCGGCGGCCGCCTCGAGTCGATTGCGTCGACCGCGCGGGAGGCGCTCACGGAAACACGCCGGCTGCTTGGAGTTCTTCGCGAGGACACGGGAGGCGAGGCCGACCGAACACCGCAGCCGGGCCTCGCCGAGCTCGACGATCTGATCGACAGGGCGCAGGCCACTGGAACGCATATCCGCCTCACGCGGCAAGGGAAGATCGCCCGCTTGCCTCTGAGCATCGACTTAGCCGCATACCGCGTCGTCCAGGAGGCGCTGACGAACGCACGACGTCACGCCCCGGGCGCAGACGTCGACGTCGAGCTCTCCTATCGCGGCCAGGCTCTCCACCTGCGGGTCAGGGATTACGGCCCCGGCGCGGTCAACGGTGAGCTGGTGGA
>DASYAO010000192.1:0-2238 GCA_036501285.1 Gaiellaceae bacterium | reverse complement strand
TGTCTCGTGCCGGACCTTCGCGGGGCGGCGGTCCGAGCGGCGTTCGGTAGGCTGAACTCATGGTGGCGACCCGGACGATCGAGCTCAACACGGAGGTTCCAGGGCCCCGCTCGCGCGAGATCGGCGAGCGGATCGCCCGTGCGGTCGCAAGCCCGTTCAGCCTCACCTTCCCGATCGTCGCCCATTCCGCCCTCGGCGCCACGATCACGGACGTCGACGGCAACACGTTCATCGACTTCGCCGGCGGGGTCGGCTGCCTCAACGTCGGCCACTCGCATCCCGATGTCGTCGCGGCGGCGCAGGAGCAGCTCGACCGGTTTAGCCACACCGACTTCACGATCGTGCCCTACGAGGTCTACGTGACGCTTGCCGAGCGGCTCGCGGCGCTTGCTCCGATCTCCGGCTCGGTGAAGGCCGCGTTCTTCAACGCAGGCACCGAGGCGGTGGAGAATGCGGTCAAGTTCGCGCGGCTTGCGACGAAGCGTTCGGCGGTGATTGCGTTCGAGGGCGCCTTCCACGGCCGCACCTATCTCTCGCTCGCGCTCACGTCGAAGACGAAGCCCTACAAGGAGGGCCTCGGCCCGTTTGCGCCCGAGGTCTATCGCGTGCCGTTCCCGAACGAGTTCCGCGGCGTCAGCGCGACGGACGCGCTCGCGGCGCTCGAGCGTGCGTTCGTGACGACCGTCGCGCCGTCGTCCGTCGCGGCGATCGTCGTCGAGCCCGTGCAGGGCGAGGGCGGCTTCATCGTCGCGCCGCCCGAGTTCATGGCCGGCCTGCGGAAGATCTGCGACGAGCACGGGATCGTCCTCGTCGCCGACGAGGTGCAGACCGGATTTGCGCGCACCGGCCGTTTCTTCGCCTGCGAGCACTACGACGTCGAGCCCGACCTCGTCTGCGTTGCGAAGTCGATCGCGATGGGCCTGCCGCTCTCCGGGGTGCTCGGCCGCGCCGAGGTCATGGATGCGGGCAAGCCGGGCGCCGTCGGCGGCACCTACGTCGGCAATCCAGTCGCGCTGGCCGCAGCGATCGCCGTACTCGACGTGATCGAGTCGGAGGGCCTCGTCGAGCGTTCCGAACAGATTGGCGAGACAATTCGCGGGCGGATGCTCGGCTGGCAGGAGCGCTGGCCCGCGATCGGCGACGTACGCGGGCTCGGCGCGATGCTCGCTCTCGAGTTCGTCGGCGACTCGAAGGAGCCCGCTCCGCAGCTTGCGAGGGCGGTCACCGAGGCCTCGCTCGCTCGCGGTCTGATGCTGATCACCTGCGGCGTCTACGGCAACTGCATCCGGGTGCTCGTGCCGCTCGTTGCGACCGACGGCGAGCTGGAAGAAGCGCTGGAAACCTGGGAAGAGGCGCTCGCCGCTTCCCTCGATTAGCCGAACCGGCCGGAGGGAAAAGCTTGACGTTGATGGTCGGTGACGTCCTGGCGGATCGCTACGAGCTCGAGGAGGTTGTCGGCTCGGGAGGCATGTCCAGCGTCTACCGGGCTCACGACTCGGTCCTCGACCGCAACGTTGCGCTCAAGGTCCTCCACCAGCGTCTGACCGGCGAGAAGGAGTACGTGGAGCGCTTCCGCCGCGAGGCGCTGATGGTGGCGGGGCTCCTTCACCAGAACATCGTCACCGTGATCGACCGCGGCGAGGACGACGGCTGTCCGTTCATCGTCTTCGAGTTCGTCGCCGGCGAGAATTTGAAGCAGCTCGTCGATCGCTGCGGCCCCCTTCCGCTCGATCGTGCCGTCGAGCTCGCCGTCCAGATTGCGCACGGCCTCGCATTCGCACACGCGAATGGTTACGTGCACCGCGACGTAAAGCCGCAGAACGTGCTGCTGAACGGCGACGGCGAGGCGAAGGTGACCGATTTCGGGATTGCACGGTCACTCGAGGTCGAGCACGGGGTGACGCAGACCGGAACCGTGCTCGGAACGTCGGACTACATCGCTCCCGAGCAGGCGCAAGGCCGTCAGGTCGGCGAGCAGACCGACATGTACTCACTCGGCGTCGTCCTCTACGAGATGCTGACGGGCGAGCTGCCGTTCTCGGGCGACAATTTCGTCGCCGTCGCGATGCAGCACATCAACGAGCTGCCGCCGCGCGTCTCGTCGCTGCGGCCGGATGTGACGCCGCGGCTCGACGCCGCCGTCTCGCGCGCGCTCGCAAAGCGTCCCGAGGATCGCTTCCCGACGATGGCCGCGTTCTCGGCGGAGCTCGAGGCCTGCCTGGCCGAGATCCGCTCGCC
>DASYAO010000191.1:0-4910 GCA_036501285.1 Gaiellaceae bacterium | reverse complement strand
TCGCGGCCGCGGTATGTGCCGTCGGATAACCGTTTGACGGCGACCGTCAGAGAATCACACTCGAATGGCTCGTTGGGTCCGTATCCCTCGAGAGCGTAGGTGCATCTCCACGCCACCCACGGTTTGCTGAAGAGGCGCCTGCATGTTCCGAGCTTGTACATCAGGGGATAGTTCGGATGCACCCGTACATCGTGGGCGGCAAACTGCTTGCTTGCAGCGAGGGCGGCCTCCCGCGGTGTAGATGCGATGACGTCGCCCGCAGATGCGGCCGCGGGAATTGTCACGGCGGCGACGGCCGTAAGCGTCGCAACAATGACGAGGTATCGCCCCACGCGAACGGATCATAGGCCGCTCTCCACCTCCGAGGCCCCGCGGATAACGCGTAGGCTCGAGGTCAGTGCCGCGCACTCGCGCACGCGAGCGTCACGTCATCCTTTGCCGCCATGTGTCTGCTTCTGGCAGGTTGCCTGTGCACGCTGGAACTGCGGCGCACTCGGATCGATGCCGGAGCTCGGACTGATCCGGATCACCTGACCTCCCTGTCCGGATTCGGGGTCCGGGAAGTTCGGAACGCCGTTTCGGCGCATGCACGCCGACATCGCAACCGCTTGCCGCAGCTCCTGGGCTTGCTGCGCCGGGCTGGGCGTGCCACTCGGCATGTTCTTTCTGCAGGCGTCTAACGCCCGCTCGAACTGCGGCGAGCCCCGGTCGAACGACCCGGCCGAGATTACGCCTTGCGCGTTCGGGTCGGGGAAGCTCGGTTCGCCCTTTGCACGCATGCAGGCGGCGAACTTCGTCATCTCCGGCACGGTGCCCGCGACCGAAAACCCGATGCCGGTCTTGCCACTCCCACCACTGCCGCTCGGTTCGCCGCCGGAGCTGCCGGCGACGACGCCCGAGTTCGTCCCGCCCGCCGTCACGCCGGGGGTCGTCGTCCCGTTCGGCGTCGTCGTCCCGACGTTGGCGACGCCGGGCGTCTGCGAGCCACCGCAACCCGCGATGATGACCCCGAGGCTCACGAAGGCGCCTGCGAGAACAAGCTTCCGCACAGCTCATACGAAAGCACTCGCTTCTAAAGCAGCTCTAAGGGCGTCATGGTTCTGCACTGGCGCGCTACAGCGTCAAGCTGCCTGGAGATCTACTGCGGCCGCTGCGCGATGAAGACGCACTCTCGGCCTGGCCGATCCGAGGCATCTCGTACGGCTTGGAGGACGTAGCCGGCGGCCGCCAGGTCCGTCTCGACCTCGTCGCGCTCCCGAAATCGCAGCGTCGAGTCGGACGTCAGCGTTTCGCCGTCGCGGTGAAACACATAGGTACCCCTGAAGGTTATGAGAGGGAGGCTCACGTCGAGCAGCTCGATCCACCTCTCGACAGGCCCAATGTCCGCGATGTCGAGAACACGATGTGTCCGCGTCCGCGTCCACTCCTGCCAGCCGCGGTAAGCGGGGTCGCGAGTCTCGAAGACGAGGTGGCCGCCCGGGCGCATAGCGTCGCGCATCCCGCCTAGCGCCTGCTGCCATGCTTCCGGCTCCACGATTGCCTGGGCGACGTTTCCGGTCATGGTGACTAGATCGACTTGCAGCGTAGGAAGGGCTGTCGCATCTCCATCGAGCCACCGGACGAGATCTGCGCCTCGCTTCTTGCGCGCGACGTCGAGTGACGCTTCTGCTGGGTCGACGGCAACCACCTCAAAGCCTCGGCTCGCTAGAAGCACGGCGAACGTTCCTGTGCCGCATCCGATGTCGAGCACTCTCCGCGCGCCTAGCTCCTCGGCGATCGCCGCGTACGCGTCGAGGTCTCTGCGGTCTCTTTCGAAACTGTCGTAGACCGCCGCAAGCCGCGGGTGCGCATACGCCGCATCGACCACACTTCTGACGATCGTGACTTCGACGTCAGCCATCGCCGTCTCGATCGAGCCATTCCTTGGCGACGCGCTTCGGGGCCTTCGAGAGCCACGCGCCCTCGACGATGTCTGCGAGCTCGTCGCGGTCGAAGCGCGCAAGGTCGGGGATCCGCACGAGCACGGCCGGAAAGCCGTCGAAGTGCGGGGTCGTGAAGAAGATGCCGCGCGCATCGCCCAGCATCAGCTCCTTCTCGTCCTGGTCGCCGACCCTGAACATCAGCACGTCGTCCATCAGCTCGCCCGTGCCTGGGTCGACGGCATCCTTCCGGCGGCTGCGGTGACACGCGAAGCGCTTCCCGTGCACGAAGTAGTGGGGACGACCGTCGTCGAGCTCCCGCGTCGTCTCCGGCAGCGCGAGCGCGAGCTCGTCGAGGTCTGCCATCGTGGTGGTCATGTCAGCCACGCTTTCTACCTACTTAGGGGGCACCCGTGCTATCCGGCGTCCGTCGACGAAGTCTCAGGTCAAGCGCTCCACGAGCCAGGAGAGTGCGAGCGGGTAGCGCCACGACGTGCCGAAGTGGCCGCCTTCGTGCAACTCGAAGTGCACGCGCTCGTCGGGAACGCCGGCCGCCGCGACTGCACGCCGGAACGCGATCGCCCCGAGGTCGAGGTGGAACTCGTCGGTCTTGCCGGCGTCGATCCAGATCGCGCGCATCCCGCGTAGCGCCTCGGCGAACCGGTCTTGCCGCGCCATCTCGACCGGATCCCACGCAAGCCAGTCGGCCCAGACCTCCTCGATCACCTCGCCGGTCTCGACGTCGAAGGGCAACTCACCGCCCGAGTACGCCGCCGACATCGCGTAGACGTTGAGCAAGACATGGTCAGTCTTCTTCGAGAACACGGGCCGTCCCGAGCGAAAGTCGTCCCAGAAGCGATCAAACGACCCGTCGTAGGAATCGCGCAGCGCGCGCGCCGCCTGAGGGAACTCGCTCCGGTAGCTCCCGTCGAAGAGCGAGTCGCCCGCGTGCGTCGCGAACCCCGCGAAGAGCTCCGGCCGCTGCATCGCCGTCACCATCGCGCCGTAGCCGCCCGACGACTTGCCCGCCACGGCGTGGACGCCGTTCGTCGGCAGCTGCGAGTCGATCCATGGCACGAGCTCGTCGCACAGGTAGGTGTGGTAGTTGCCGATCGCCGGCGAGTCGAGGAACTGCGAGCCGCCGATCGACGTGAACGCGTCCACCAGGACGACGACCGCCGCCGGCGCGAGTTCGTCGACGGCCTGCGGGAAGCTCTCCTCGAACGCGCGCACGTTGAACCACTGCGGCCCCATGCCGGTGAAGCCCTGCAGCACGAACACGACCGGCCACGGCCCGTCGCCCTCCGGCGCCCACACGTACACCGGCCGGACGTGCGGGTCGCCGAGCGGATTCCCTTTCAGCGCGTCGCTCTCGTAGGAGAGCTCGCGCCAGCGGCCGGTCAGCCCCGCGGAGACCAAGGCGCCTCGAGCCGCGCGACGAGGAGCGCGACCGCCCTGTCGAGCGCGATCCGCTCCTGCTCGAGCGTGTCGCGGTCGCGGATCGTGATCGTGCCGTCCTCGAGCGTCTGCTGGTCGATCGTGAGCGCCCACGGTGTCCCGATCTCGTCCTGGCGGCGGTAGCGCTTGCCGATGGCGGCCGAAGCGTCGTACTCGGCCGGCATCACACGCCGAAGCTCCTCGAAGAGCGGCCGGGCTTTGCCGACGAAGTCCTCGTCCTTCCCGATCAGAGGCAGGACGGCGACCTTCACCGGCGCGAGACGGGGATGAAGCCGCAGCACCGTCCGCACCTCGCCCCCGACCTCGTCCTCGTCGTAGGCATCGACGAGGAACGCCAGCGCGGCCCGGTCGGCACCCGCGGCCGGCTCGATCACATGCGGCACGTAGCGCTCCTCGTGCCCGATCCACTCGAGCTTCGTACCCGATCCCTCGGCGTGGGCCGTGAGGTCGAAGTCGCCCCGGTTCGCGACTCCCTCGAGCTCCGACCAGCCGATCGGGAACAGGTATTCGAGATCGCTCGTCCCGCTCGAGTAGTGCGAGAGCTCTGCCGGGTCGTGCGCACGAATCCGCAAGTGGCTCGTGCGCATTCCGAGCTCGAGGTACCAGCGGTGCCGCTCGGCGATCCAGTACTCGTACCACTTCACCGCTTCGCCCGGTGGGACGAAGAACTCCATCTCCATCTGCTCGAACTCCCGCATGCGGAAGAGGAAGTTCCCCGGAGTGATCTCGTTGCGGAAGCTCTTGCCGATCTGGGCGATGCCGAACGGCGGTTTCACGCGCAGCGACGAGGTGACGTTCTTGAAGTTCACGAAGATGCCCTGTGCCGTCTCTGGGCGGAGGTAGGCGAGCGAGCCCTCGTCACGGACCGGGCCGATCGAGGTCTCGAACATGAGGTTGAACTGCCGCGCCTCGGTCAGATCGCAATCCGGCGTCTCGCCCGGGTGCTTCGACGGCCTGCGGCCGCAAGCCGACACGTCGAGATGGTCGGCGCGGAACCGGAGCTTGCAGGTGCGGCAGTCGACGAGCGGATCGGTGAAGCCCGCCAGGTGCCCGCTCGCCTCCCAGGTGCGCGGGTGCTGGATGATCGCGGAGTCGAGCGCGACCACGTCGTCGCGTTCCTGCAGCAGCGACTTCCACCACTGGTTCTTGACGTTGTTCTTGAGCAGGACGCCGTAGTGGCCGTAGTCGTAGCTCGAGCCGATCCCTCCGTAGATCTCGCTCGAGGGGAAGATGAAGCC
The DNA here is from genome assembly GCA_036501285.1 of Gaiellaceae bacterium. Classification (GTDB taxonomy): domain Bacteria; phylum Actinomycetota; class Thermoleophilia; order Gaiellales; family Gaiellaceae; genus PALSA-600. Next base: position 295 of record DASYAO010000191.1, on the reverse strand, counting down.
GCGTCGCTTGCACAGCGACACGATTTTGTCCATGGTCACGACGTCAGTGGTCATTGGGATCGGCCCCGGGGCTTCAGCGGATGCTATTGACTGCGCGCTGGAGGGGCGGTCTGGACGATCCGCGGCGGCGCAAGCTGGCCGGCCGGCTTGGCACTCTCGGCCGGAGAGTGCCAAATCTGCCGGGGTTTCTCGCTATACTCTGTGAAGCACGATGCCGATCTACGAGTACAAGTGCAGCAACGGACACCAGTTCGAAGTGATGCAGCGGATGTCCGATGACGCGGTGACCGCGTGC
>DASYAO010000190.1:0-3214 GCA_036501285.1 Gaiellaceae bacterium | reverse complement strand
CCAAGGCGACGGCCGAAGCGATGGAGGGCGACGTCCCGATCCACTCGGTCCGCCTGCCCGGCCTCGTCGCCCATCAGGAAGTGATCCTCGGCGCGCCCGGCCAGACGCTGACGATCCGCCACGACGCGCCTTCCCGGGAGGCTTACGCCCCTGGCGTCCTGCTTGCCCTTTCGAAGCTCGGGGACCTGCAGCCCGGTGTCACGGTCGGTCTCGAGAACCTGCTCTGAGACGTTCCGGTTCGGCGACGTCGAGCTCTCGCTCGAGCGCCCGTCCGATCCGGAGGCGCTCCTCGACGAAGAGGCTTTCGCAGACGACGAGTTCATGCCGTACTGGGCCGAGCTCTGGCCGGCGGGGATCGCTCTCGCCGAGGCGTTGGCGGAGCAGCTCGAAGGCGTTCGCGTCGTCGAGCTCGGCTGCGGGCTCGGCCTTCCGTCGTTCGTCGCTGCCGCCCGCGGAGCTCACGTGACCGCGGTCGATTGGGCCGAGGAAGCGATCACTCTCCTGCGCAGGAACGCCGAGCGAAACGGGCTCGAGCTGAAGGCCGTCCACGCCGACTGGCGCGCGTTCGCCGGCGAGTTCGACCTCGCGCTCGCGGCCGACGTCCTCTACGAGGAGCGGAACGTCGATTCGCTTGCCGGGTTGCTCCCTCAGCTCGCGCCGGAGGCGCTCGTCGCGCTCGCCGGGCGCCCGCACGAAGCCGCCTTTCTCGCCCGCGTCCCGCACGTGGAGATCAGTCCGCGTCTCGTGCAAATCGGCCGGCGCCGCTAGCGCTCGTACAATGGACGGGATGCTCGGTTCCGTCCTCACAGCGATCGTCACGCCCTTCGACGAGAAGGGCAAGATCGACTACGACGCCTTTCAGCGCCTGGCCAACCACCTGGTCGACCACGGCTCCGACGGCATCGTCGTCGCGGGCACGACCGGCGAGGCTCCGACCCTCTCCGAGAGCGAGCGGAAAGAGCTCGTTCGCGCCGCCGTCGAGGCGATCGGGGCGCGCGCGACGGTCGTCGCCGGCACCGGCACCTACTCGACGCGCCAGTCCGTCTGCCTGACCGAGGCGGCCCACGAGCTCGGCGCCGACGCGTTCCTGGTCGTCACGCCGTACTACAACAAGCCGCCGCAACGCGGCATCGTCGCGCACTTCGAAGCGATCGCGAAGGCGAGCGACCGGCCGATCGTCGTCTACAACATCCCGAGCCGCGTCGTCGTCAACATCGAGCCGGAGACGATCTCGCGGCTCGCCGAGATCGAAACCGTTCAGGCGGTGAAGCAGGCGCACGACGACATCGGCGAGGCCCGGCACATCGTCTCGACCGGGCTCGACCTCTATGCGGGCGACGACAACCTGCTGCTCCCGTTCCTCGAGCTGGGCGGAGTGGGTGTGATCTCCGTGCTCGCGCACATCGTCGGTGAGACGATGGCCACCGAAGTCGACGCAGCGGTGAAGGGAGACATGACGCGCGCGCGCGAACTTGATCGGAGCCTCGCGCCGGCCTACGAGCTTCTCGGTGTGACGACGAACCCGATCCCGATCAAGACGGCACTCGAACTACTCGGGCACGACGTGGGCGGCTTCCGCCTCCCGCTCGTCCCGCCGACGGACGACGAGCTCGCACGCGTCCGCGACTGCCTGGCGCGGCTCGGCGTCCCGGCGGCCGCCTGACGTGACCCTGCGCGTCATTCCACTCGGTGGCCTCGGCGAGGTCGGCAAGAACATGACCGTCTACGAGTCGGGCGGCGAGACGATCGTCGTCGACGCAGGGCTCGCGTTCCCGCGCGACGAGCACCTCGGCGTCGACCTGATCCTTCCCGACTTCGGCTACCTGCACAACCGCGACGTTCGCGCGGTGATCCTCACGCACGCGCACGAAGACCACGTCGGTGCGCTGCCGTACCTGCTGCGCGAGGTTCGCGTGCGGGAAGTGTGGGCGACGAAGCTCACGCTCGGGCTGATCCAGTCGAAGCTCGACGAGCACGGCCTGCAGCGCGCGTCGGAGCTGCGCGAAGCCGACCCGGAAGCCGGGCCGATCGAGCTCGGCCCGTTCAAGATCGAGTTCGTGCGGATGGCGCACTCGGTGCCGGACGCCGTCGGCCTCGCGATCACGACCGAGGCGGGGCTCGTCTTCCACACCGGCGACTGGAAGCTCGACCACACGCCGATCGACGGTCTCCGCACCGACGTCGGCAAGCTCGCCGAGCTCGGCAACCGCGGCGTCGACCTCCTGCTCGGCGACTCGACGAACGCCGAGCGCCCCGGGTTGACGCAGTCGGAACGCGTCGTCGGCGAGGCGTTCCGCCAGATCATCCCGCAGAGGCAAGGTCGCATCCTGATCTCGTCGTTCGCGTCGAACATCCACCGGATGCAGCAGGCGATCGACGTCTCCGTCGACGTCGGCCGCGTCGTCACCGTCGTCGGGCGTTCGATGCGCAAGAACATGAACATCGCCCGCAACCTCGGCTACGTCGAGGCGCCCGACAACGTCTTCATCCGCACCGCCGACCTCGACGAGATCCCGCGCGAGAAGCAGCTGATTCTCTGCACCGGCTCCCAGGGCGAGCCGCTTTCGGCGCTCACGCGCATCGCCTTCAACGACCATCCGGCGATCAAGGTCGAGCGCGGCGACACCGTGATCATGTCGTCGCGGCCCGTGCCGGGGAACGAGTTGCGCGTGCACGACACGATCAACCGCCTGACCCGAAACGGCGCCGAGGTCCTGCACGAGGAGAACGCGCCGGTGCACGTCTCCGGGCACGCGCGCGCGGAGGAGCTGCGCACGCTGCTCAGCCTGGTGCGCCCGAAGGCGGTGATGCCGATCCACGGCGAATACCGGATGCAGGCGGCCCACGCTCGCCTGGCGCAGGACGCCGGCGTGCCCGCGTCGTCGATCGTGATCGCCGAGAACGGCGACGTCGTCGAGCTTTCCGAGACCGGAGCGCGGATCGTCGACCATGTCGAGGCAGGGATGACGTTCGTCGACGGCCTCGGCGTCGGCGACATCTCCGACGTCGCGCTGCGCGACCGCCGCCACCTCTCGGAGGACGGGGTGCTGATCATCGTCGCGACGCTCTCGAACGGCACGGTCACCGCGCCCGAGCTGATCTCGCGCGGCTTCGCCGAATCCGACGAGCTCTTCGCCGAGATGCGCGACGAAGCGCACGAGATCGTGCGCGAGCTGATCGAAGACGACATCCGCGAGATCAAGCTGCTCCAGGA
>DASYAO010000189.1:0-18374 GCA_036501285.1 Gaiellaceae bacterium | reverse complement strand
TGGGTCTACGTGACGGTCTCGGCCTCGCCGTCGCCGCAGGAAGAGCAGGACGGAATCCCGCCGGGCGACACGTTCCTCGTCTCGACGACGGACGGCTCGGCCGCTGACTTCTACGACACGATCGTCGTGAACGGCGTTGCGACCAAGGTGCCGCGCCGCGCCGTCGTGCTCTCGTTCGCGCCTGGCTCGACGGCCCCCCAGACGGTCTACATGTATGCCGTCGACGACTCGCTCGCCGAAGGGACGCGTGTCGTCACCGCCAACACGTCCGTGATCAGCGCCGACCCGGCCTTCGACGGAGCGATCGTCCGCAACGTCGAGGTCACGATCTACGACAACGACACGCCGGGCGTGCTGCTGACACAGCTCGATCCGAACCACCCGACGGTCGCCGACAACGTGACGACCGTGCTCGAGGGCACGACGATCACGGGCCAGTCCGACCTGTACTCGATCCAGCTCACGGCCGCGCCGATCGGCACCGTCACGGTGAACATCGCGCCTGCATCGAGCCGTGTCTGCCTGTCGAGCTCGAGCCCGCAGTTCTCGCAGTCGGTTCCGTTCAGCGATCCGACTCTCTGCCCGCTCGCACCCGAGACGTACTCGGTCACCTTCAACGCGAGCAACTGGTTCATTCCGGTCCTGATCACCGTCAACGCGCGCAACGACTTCGCCACCGAGGATCCGCAGTCGGTCGCGCTCGTCCACACGATCGACCCGACCGGGACGACTGATCCGCTCTACCTTGCCGCGGCTCCGGACGGGACTTCGCAGGAAGTGCTCGAGCGGATCTACGCGACGGTGATCGACGACGAGAGCCCGGGCGTCTTCGTCCTCCAGAGCGGCGGCTCGACGCTCGTGACCCCGTCGACAACCGACGACTACACCCTGCGCCTGACGAGCCAGCCGACCGCTGACGTCCAGATCGCAATCGTCACCGACGGCCAGACCGACGCATCCGGTTCCGGCCTGACGCTCGCCGCAATCGGCGGCCTGCGCGCCTCCCAGCTCTTCACCGGCAACGTCACGGTCTCCGGATCGACGATCACGCTCGCGACGGGCTCCGAGCTCGGCAGCTTCGTGCAGGACGGCTTCACCGTCGGCATGCGGATCGGCTTCACCGGTACGGGCACGGCCGACGACACCGCCACGAACCTCTACGTCCTCACCGTCACCGACAGCACGATCACGCTGACGGGCGCTGCGCCTCTGAGCGGCACGTTCACGGGCATCGGCATCTCGAGCCTTACCGAGGAGGGCACGTATACGGGCACCACCGCCGGCGGCCACACGATCTCGTACAACTTCGCCGCCGGAACGCTCACGCGCGACGACGGCACGAGCTGGCTCGACAGCGGCTTCCTCGAGGGTCAGCTGATCAGGATCGACGGCGACCCGACGACCTACAAGATCGAGTCGTTCTCGTCGGCGAACGGCGGCAACCTGAACGTGCTGCAGCTCACGAGCACGGCGAAGCCGCTGGCCGGCAGTGTCGCGACGACGGCGCAGATCGTGCAGTGGGCGGAGGTCGTGACCTTCACGCCGTCCGACTGGTACACGGCCGTCGACGTCAAGCTGACAGACGACACGAACTTCACCCTGCCGGCGAGCCGCCAGAACCTGACGGTCTTCCCGAAGCAGCAGCACACGCTCAGCGGCATCCAGGGTCCGCTGTCGGTCGAAGGCGGCACCACGAACTCCGACCGCTCGCTGCACGCGGCCGTCCTGCTGCCGGGTGAGGGCAACGGCCCGCTCTTCGCGGTCGCCGCGCAGCCGCCCGAGTGGCAGCAGATCGACACGCTGAACGTCTACGACGACGGCAGCCATCAGGACCAGACCGGCACGCTCACGTCGACGGCGCTGACCGGCCTCGACATGGGCGGCGATCCGGGTGGCGTCCTCGACTTCTCCAACCTGCTGCCGCCCACCGGCGTGTTCCCGTTCGGCGAGCCCGGGATCTACCCCGACGGCATCAGCTACGGGACGATCACGATCGACCCGGTGACGCACACGTTCGTCACGGCCGGGAACGTGACGACGATCGAGGATCTGAACATCCTGCTCGGCCAGGGCAACGATCACCTGACGATCGACAGCACGATGGTGCCGGGCCCGGATCACAACCCCGACGGCTCGCCGAACCGTGCAGCCGCACAGGGTGGCCTGACGACCGTGCACGGCGGCGGCAACGCGCTAATGACGCTCACAGGCACGTTCAACGCGAGCAACCCGACGGCATCGACGGGCGAGCTCGTCCGGATCGACGGGCTCTCGTGGGCCGGCGCCGGCTTCTCGGTCGGCGAGCAGGTCACGCTCACGGGCGGCCTCTCCGGCTCCTACACGATCGCGGGCTTCGGCGACACCTCGTTCGGGCCGGGCAGCGCGCTCTTCCTGAACAGCGCGCTCGGCACGACGGGCTCGGGCATCACGGCCACCGTCTCGGTCTCCGACGACCTGCAGGTCACCGGCGCCTTCGACCTCACCGCGAACGAAGTGCTCCGTCGCGACGGCCTCCCGTGGGAGAGCCTCGGCTTCACCTACGGCCAGCAGGTCGGAATCGTCGGCATCCCGGGTAGCTGGACGATCGTCGGCTTCGACAACTCGATCTACGGCGACGGCACGGCGCTGATCCTGAGCGGGCCCGCCCTGACGCCGACGACGAACGTCGCGACGACCGTGGCCGTGACGAACCGCAACCGCGCCACCGGCAACTTCACGGTCGGCACGAACACGGTCACGTTCACCTCGGGCAACCTTGCAACCTCCGGCCTCGCAGTCGGCCAGCAGGTCGCGATCACCGGCGTGACCGGGGTGCGCACGATCACCGCGATCACCGGCAACGTTCTGACGCTCTCGGGCGGCCCGATGGCGCCGGCGAGCGTGGTCGGGGGCACCGTCTCGCTCGTCCGGATCGGCGGCGACGACATCGTCGTCACCGGCGGCTCATCGACGACCGCGGCCGGCGGCCCCGGCTCGAACACCTGCACCGTCGACTACACGACCTGCACGCCGTCGCCGCTCGTCATCTACGGCGACACCTCGCAAGACGGCCTCTGGTACGGCGGCAACCCGTTCGAGATCTCGCTGCACGACTTCGGGCCGAAGCCGCTGCCGAACGACGCCAACCTGAGCGTCACCGCTGCGAACGCGACCTCGACCTCGGGCACGCTGACCCGCAACGACGGCGGCTCGTGGATCACCGACGGCTTCGCGGTCGGCCAGGAGCTGACCCTCGACGCGACCGCCGACCAGCTCGACGTGATCGTCAACGCGGCCGGCACGATCACGCGCGCCGACGGCGGCTCGTGGCTCGCCGACGGCTACGCGGTCGGCCAGCTGGTGCAGATCGACGGCGCAACCGTCGGCACCGTCATGGCCGTGACGGCCACGACGCTGACGCTCTACATGCTGACGACGGACTTCGCTCCGGAGGTCAACCCGGCTGTCGCCGAGAACCACCTGATCTCGGTCGCGGAGATCGGCACCGTCAACGCCGTCACGAAGACGACGCTCACGCTCACCTTCCTGACCGCGAACTTCGCGCACCTCGTCGCGCAGGGCACCTCGACCCACGACGTCGTGGTCGCGACAAGGGTCGGGAACGGCGCGCCGTTCTTCGTCTTCCAGCTCGGCGACCCGTTCCTCTACAACGGCAACGACGTCATCGATGCGAGCGCGGCCTTCTCGGCGGCCGCCCCGACCTCGCTGCCGTCGATCGGGATCACGGCGTACGGCGGCCCCGGCGACGACACGATCATCGGCAGCCAGACCGGCGACATCCTCGCGGGCGGCTCGGGCAACGACACGATCATCGGCGGCCGCGGCGACGACCAGATTTTCGGCGACTCCGGCGTCAATGTCGACGTGATCACCCGCGCGCTGACGATCCCGACCGTCAACTCGAGCTCCTACGCGAACCGCGACCTGATGGTCGCCGGCCAGGATCTGCTCTACGGCGACGGCCCCGGCTCGGCAGCGAACGATCCGTACCAGGCTCAGCTCTCGATCGCGGTCGCGAACACCGGCACGATCACGCGCGGCGACGGCGGCTCGTGGCTCACGGCAGGCTTCGCTGCCGGCCAGACCGCGGTCACGATCGACGGCGTCACGGTCGGCGACGTGCTCAGCGTCACCGCCTCGACCATCACGCTGACGAGCCTGACGAGCGCCTTCAACGGCTTCGTCGGCACCACGACCGACCACGTCGTCTCGGTCGCGTGGTACGGCAACTTCGACGACATCATCATCGGCGACCACGGCTCGATCACGCAGGACGTCTCCGGGCCGCGCGACACGACGAAGCCGATTCCGGGGCTCGTGCAGGAGATCCAGACCACCCTGCGCGTGCGCACGATCCAGAGCCTGCAGCCCGACAACGCTGCCAACGACACGATCTACGGCAACGGCGGCGACGACATCCTGATCGGCGACAACGGCGCCGACGCGATCGACGGCGGCGCGGGCAACGACCTGATCTTCGGCGACAGCGTCTCCCTCGACCGCTCGACGCATCTCAACAACTTCACGAGCCCGCTCTACGAGGATCTGAGCGGCACCCAGATCTACAGCACCGACCCGTCCAACTCCGGGGCGCTCCTCGTCGACGGCACGCCGCAGCTCGATCCGCAGGGTCACGCGAGCTGGGGCGACTACCTGATCACGATCCTCGACTCGAGCTACGGCGCGCAGCAGGTCTACTACGGCAACGACTACATCGCCGGCGGCCCGGGCAACGACATGATCTTCGGCGAGCTCGGAAACGACACGATCCAGGGTGACGGCTCGATCGACTACATCAGCGACGGCTACGTCAGCCCGACCGGCAGCTCGACCGACGACTACGCGAGCGCTTCGGCCTGCGCGACCGGAGGCAATCCGGGCTCGGCGACCGTGATCCAGCGGGTCGGCGCCTGCCGCGACGCCTCGAACGCGCTCGACGTGAGCCCGTCTGTCGACCGCTCGACCGACGGCTCCGACTACATCGAGGGCGGCGGCGGCAATGACGTCATCTTCGGCAACCAGGGCCAGGACGACATCGTCGGCGGCAACTCCGACCTGTTCGCCGGCCTCAAGGGCGCCTGCACGACGGCGAACGAAGTCAGCGGCTTCGGCAACGCGACCGGCAGCTGCACGCGGCCCGACGGCTCCGACCTGATCTTCGGCGGCTCGGGCACCCAGCTCGACCGGCTCGAGAACGGCGACCTGACCCCGCAGGGCGACGCGAACGACTCCGACACGATCGTCGGCGACAACGGCGACATCATCCGGCTCGTCGGCACCGACGGGAAGTACGGCGTCGCGGACGGCGGCGTCACCAAGGCCGCAACCGGCTTCCTGTCGTACAACTACGACGACTACACGAACGCTCTGCCGCTCGCGCAACAGGAGAAGATCGTCGTGCGCGGCGTCAAGCTGATCGACTACACGGCCGGCGGCGTCACCTACAACCCGGTCGCCGTAAACGACATCGGCACCGGCGACGAGATCCACGGCGAGAACGGCGACGACTTCATCTACGGCGGACTCGGCGACGACGTCCTCTACGGCGAGGCGCAGAACGACACGATCATCGGCAACATCGGCTCCGACTGGATCAGCGGCGGCACCGGCGACGACGGCCTGCTCGGCGACGACGGCGAGGTGTACGCGAGCCGCGTCAGCTCGAGCTACGGCGAGCCGCTGAACAGCATCGCGGCGATCGATCCGAGCCAGATCAGCCTCTTCATCTACACGCCGGGTGACGCGCAGCAGGCCGTGATCAACGTCGACGGTTCGCTCAAGTACACGATCGACCTGACGCCGAACAGCCTCGATCCGGCCGGCCTCGGCGATGAGGCGAACGCCGATCCGTACTACATGCCGCCGGTCGGCGTCGCGAACGACATCATCTATGGCGGCCTCGGCAACGACGCGATCCATGGCGGCGACGGCGACGACGCGCTGTCGGGAGCCGAGGCGCCGATCCAGTCGTACACGAACAACTACGACGTCAACGGCAACCTGATCCAGGCCGACCTCGAGAGCGACTACTACCACCCGCTCGACCCGGGCAACGCCCTCGGCTACAACCCGGTCGCGAGCAAGCGCAGCGGCGCTGACTTCGCCCTGTACGACCCGAACGACCCGCTCCGCAAGATCCTGCTGACGCCGGTCTCGGGCGCGCTCTACAAGGGCCCGATCGACACGTCGACCGACGCGGCGTCCGACAACCAGGCCGGGACCTACCTCGACTGGTTCCTGAACTTCGACGAGACCGAAGGTCCGCTCGACACGGTCTGGGCTGCCGGCTCCGGCTACCCGAACCTGCCCACCGACGGCAACGACATCCTCTTCGGCGACCTCGGCAACGACTGGGCCGTCGGCGGCACCGGGCGCGACCAGACCTTCCTCGGCTGGGGCAACGACGAGGTCAGCGAGGACGACAACCTGAACACCGACGGCGGTCTGAACGACCAGACCGACACGAACCCGTCGTACGAGGACTTCGCCTACGGCGGCGCCGGGCGCGACGTGCTGATCGCGAACACCGGCGGCGACCGCCTGGTCGACTGGGTCGGCGAGTTCAACAGCTACCTCGTGCCGTTCGCGCCGTTCGGCGAGCCGACCGTCAGCCGCACGCTCCAGCCGCAGCTCGACGTCTTCCTGCTCCTGCTCTCGCAGAGCGACGGCGCCGACCCGACGCTCGGGGCCGAGTACGGCAGCGACCCGACGCGGAACGGCGAGCCGTTCGGCGAGCTCGGCGAGGTCCGCCAGCACGACAAGGGCTACTGGCAGGATCAGACCGGCGGCCCGCGCGACCCGCAGGCGGGCAACCTGCCGGGCGGCAAGCGCGACGTCCGCGTCACCTCCGGCCTCCTGCCGATCGGCTCGCCGGGCACGCAGGGCATCGGCACGGCGGCGTCGCCCGCGATCAAGCTTCCGGCCCACGTCAGCTCCGGTACGCCCGTGCTCGTGCCGATCTCCCTGCACGGCAAGGCGAAGGCGACGGCGATCGTCGCCGTCACCGACGGTGTCCACACAGTCACCGGCTCGGGCGTGTTCGACGACAGCGGTGAGCTGACCGTCGATCTCGACCTCTCGTCCCTGAGCGACGGCACGCTCACCGTCTCGGCCGTTGTGCTCGACGCGAACGGGAACCCGAGCCTGCCGACGGTCACGACCACAATCAAGGACAGCGTCGCCCCGCTCGCGCCAGCGCTCGCGGCTCCGAGCTACGTCGGCCTCGCCGGCGAGACGAACTTCACCGTCGGCATCTCCGGCGAGGCTGGGAGCTACGCGGTCTGGAGCGTCACCGACGCTGCCGGCGAGATCATCCTCGCCGAGAGCGACCTGCTCGACGCGACCGGACACCTGTCGTTCTCAGTCGACGTCTCGAGCCTCGCCGACGGTCCGGTCACGTCGACGGTCACCCTCATGGACGCCGCGGGCAACGTTTCGACCGCGACTGTCGTGACGACGACGAAGATGACCGTGATCCCGGGCGCGCAGGCGATCCTGATCAACCCGGCCGACGACAGCGGCACGTCCAAGACCGACTGGGTGACGAACGTCTCCGCGCCGCGGTTCCTGCCGCCGGCGAGCGGGCTGACGCAGCAGATCTATCTGAACGGCGTGCTGTACACCGGCCAGCAGCTCGCGGACGGCGTGTACATCGTCTCCGCGACGACGACCGACGCTGCCGGCAACGTGTCGCCCGCGATCTTCGCGACGCAGAAGCTCCGCATCGATACGAGCGGCCCGAACGGGACGCTCTCCCTCGGCGGCACGACGCTCGCCAACGGTCAGCTCGCGACCTCGAGCGCGACCGTCGTGATCACACTCTCGTTCGGCGACAACGGCGGCTCCGGCATCTCATCGATGGCCGTGTCGACCAACGGCGGCAGCACCTACGGGCTCGCGCAGCAGTACATCTCGAGCACGTCGGTCACGCTCGCCGACGGGCTCTACACGATCAGCGTCAAGGTGATCGACCTTGCCGGGAACGCGACAGTCGTCTCGAAGAGCATCCTTGTCGACACGACGGCGCCGACGATCACGGCGACGCTTCCCGCCAGCACGTTCGACATCGGCGCGGCGGTCACGCTCACCTACAGCGCCACCGATCTCGGCTCGGGCGTCGGTACGACGACGGTGATCCTCGACGGCGTCACGGCGATCGCCGGCGGGAAGATCGACATCGACACGCTGACGGTGGGCCTCCACAACCTGCTCGTCGTCTCGAGCGACAAGCTCGGGAACACGTCGACGAAGTCGCTCTCGTTCACGATCGTCCCGACGCTCACCGGCCTGAGCGCGGCGATCAGCGACGGCGGTTCGCGCGGGTTGATCACCGCCGCCGAGGTGAGCACGCTCCTGTCGCAGGTTCAGAGCGCCACGAAGGGCAACAGCGCACACGCGAAGCTGAGCCAGTTCCTCAGCATGGTTCAGAGCGCGAGCGGGAAGTCGATCACCGCGGCGGAGGCCACCCTGCTCCTGAACTGGGCGCAGGATCTGTACAACCGCTCCTGACGGACGCTACCCTGCGGTCGTGAGGAGCAGGGGTCTCGCAGTCCTGGCCGTCCTCTGCGGACTGTTCGTCGCACCGCAGGTCGCGGCGGCCCCCACCCCGGCCGGCTCCTGGCTACCGCACGCTGCCGACGCGACGTGGACCTACTCGTGGACGGACAGCGTCTACGCGACGACGCCCACCGCGGAGCAGGTGACGGTCAAGAGCCAGAGCGGGAACACCTTCGTGCTCGCCTGGACGACCGACGGGCTGAACAACCCGCCGGATGCCGTTTCCTCGGCCGGCACGGTCAGCATGCAGGAGACAGACGCGGGGTTGGACACGACCGACTGGACGAGCACGGCGCCGCCGACGCAGTTTCCGATTCTCTGCGCGACCGCGACGAGCTGCGGCAACTCGCTCGCGGGCGTCTACTACAACATCATCTGGGGCTCGCGCCAGCCGACGCTCGTCGAGCCGCTGCTGCGCGGCCTCAGCTGGTCGAGCACCGGCGGAACGCAAAACGACGTCGCGTCGACCTCGACCTATATCGGCCAGCAGAAGGTCACTGTCCCGGCGTTCCCATCCGGTGTCGAGGCGGCAGTCGTCAAGACGCAGGTGACCCAGGCCGGCGCGATCGGCGATCCGTACGGAAGCGGTACGCGCACGGTGTGGTGGGTCTACGACGTCGGTCCGGTGAAGGTCGTCTTCCAGCACCAGGGCGGGAGCTCGGCGCCGGTAATGACCGCTGTGCTGCAGACCACGAACCAGGCGCCTGCGGCGCCGCCGAGTGACATCGACTACTTCCCGATGACGAAGAACTCGAGCCTCACGTATTCGTGGACGAACACGAAGTACCTGACGAAGCCCGAGGTCGAGAAGTTCACGATCGACGCGGTCGTCAACGACACCGCGCGCTTCACGGTCAAGAACATCTCGGGCCCGATCAAGATCGCCGGAAGCTACGGCTACTCGAAGCGCGTCGACACGGGCGTGACGAACCTCTGGGGCACGACCTCGTCGGCGACGCTGCAGAAGTTCCCGCCGCTCGGGCCGTCGTCATCGGCGTCGACGAAGCGCAACCACTTCGTGAGCCCGTTCGACCTGATGAACTTCGGCATCGACCCGATCGTCGAGGCCTATCCCGCCAAAGGCCAGACCTGGTCGACGACGCGGGGGAGCAACGACTTCTCCACCTACGGCGTGACGGCGAAGAGCTCGGTCGTCGGCATCCAGAAGGTCAAGGTGCCGGCGGGGACGTTCCAGGCACTCGTCGTCCGCACGACGCTGAAGCAGCCGGGCTTTCCGTTCGGCACCGGGACGAGGACGTGCTGGTTCGCGCCGGGGAAAGGGCTCGTCAAGCTCGTCTTCGACCACGCCGACCACAGCGTCTCGACCGTCGAGCTGATCAAGTAGGTTCGGTGCGGCTCGCCGGCCGTCTCACGCTCCTCAGCCTCGTCGCAGTGCTCGCAGCCTGCGGCTCGAGTCACGCTCGCCGCAACGCGGTCAACACCTACTTCGACCAGGTGAACGCGGCGGAGTCGCGGCTGCTCGCGTCGGTTGGAGAGATCGACGGCACCTTCAAGGCGTTCTCGCTGACCAGCAACAAGCAGGTCGAGGTCAAGCGGCTCGCGCAGGCGCAGGTGGAGATCGGTTCGGCGCTCGCGCGCGTGCGTGCGCTCGACCCACCTCCGGACGCCGCCAAGGTGCATGCCGATCTCGTCCGCCTGCTCACGCTCCAGCACGACGTTGCCCACGAGCTCTACTGGACGACCCAGTTCGAGCCGCTGTACATGCATCGCCTCAACGCGGTGAGCGCCGTTGCGAACATGTTCATCCACGACCTGAACCAGGTCGGCGCGCCGGTAGCGAACGGCAAGCCGCCGAAGCTCTCGCTGAACACGGCTCTTGACGGCTACGCGACCGCGTTCACGACCTACGGGGCGGCCCTGAAGCCGATCGTCGCCACGCTCGACCGGATGAGCGCCCCGCCGGAGCTCCGGCCCGGCTTCCTCGCGCAGCGGGCCGCCCTCGACCAGAGCGTCACCCTCAGCGCGACGATCTCGACGGCCCTCCACGCCCGAAAGGTCGCTGCGGCGAACGAGGCGATCCGGAAGCTCTTCGAGTCGGCAGCCTCGGCAAACGGAACCGAAGCGGAGAAGGCGATCCGGGGAGCGGTCAGGGCCTACGAAGCCCGGCTCGGACAGATCGCCAAGCTGGCTGCGCAGGTCAGTCGCGAGCGCCAGAAGCTCGTCACGAGGCTCGGATAGAAAACTTGTCCCCGACGTTGTATTCTCGCCACGTGCTCACCTGGTCATGGGGGAAGCAGTGAGCGTCTACGAACAGACGACCGCGCTCGCCCTCGGTGAGAAGGCGAAGCTGATCAAGTCGCTGCGGCGATTTGACATGGTGCTCTTCACGGTCTGCGCCTTCGTCGGCCTCGACACGCTCGGCACGGTCGCGTCGAATGGGCCGCAGGGGTTCCTCTGGCTCGTCGTGCTGGCGGTCGTCTTCGTCGCGCCGTACGCGCTCCTGATGGCCGAGGTCGGGTCGACCTTCACCGAAGAGGGCGGCCCGTACGAGTGGATGAAGCTCGCCTTCGGCCGCTTCACCGGCGGCATCGGCGCGATCCTCTACTGGGTGACGAACCCGCTGTGGGTCGGCGGCTCGCTCGCGTTCATCTCGACCGACGCCTGGCGCGCGAACGTGTTCGGCATCGGCCACGGGACGTTCGGCGACTACGCCTTCAAGTTCATCTTCATCTGGCTCTCGATCGGCGTCGCGATCGTCTCGCTGCGCTACGGCAAGTGGATCCCGAACTTCGGCGCGTTCCTGCGCTTCTTCACGCTCGGGTTCTTCTCGATCACGGTCGTCGTCTACGGCGCGAAGCACGGCTTCCACGGGTTCTCGGGTCACGACGCTGCCCCGACGCGCGCCGTCTTCATCGGGCTCGTGCCAGTGCTGCTCTTCAACTACGTCGGCTTCGAGCTGCAGAACGGCGCCGCCGAGGAGATGACGAACCCGCAGCGCGACGTTCCGATCAGCGTCTTCCAGAGTGCGGTGCTCGGCGTGCTTTCGTACGTGATCCCGATCCTCGGGATCCTGCTCGTGCTGCCGCTGAAGGAGGTCACCGGTATCGGCGGCTTCATCGATGCCGTCACGAAGACGTTCGGCGTCTACGGTGGCGCTGCGCACCCACTGCTCGTGCTGATGACCCTCGGGTTCGTCGGCAGCCTCATCACCTCCGGTGCGGTCTGGATGATCGGCTCCGACCGCGTCCAGGCGGTTGCGGCGTACGACGGCGCGTTCCTGCCCTTCTTCGGCGTCTTCAACAAGCGGTTCGGCACGCCGGTGCGCGTGAACGTGATGTCGGGTGTCGTCTCGACGATCTTCTGCTTCGTCGCCGTCGGCTTCTTCAACAGCGGCGCCGATTCGACGTTCCAGGTCGTGCTCGACATCGCGATCTCGACGACGCTGCTCAGCTACGTGCTGATCTTCCCGGCGATCCTCAAGTTGCGCTACGCGTACCCGGGCGTGCACCGGCCGTACGTCTTCCCGTTCGGAATGGCGGGCGCGTGGGTCGGCACGATCGTAATCACGTTCTGGGTCGTGCTCGGATCCTGGGTCGCCGTCTTCCCGGACACGATCGAGAAGGTCGTCGGCGTCGACTACGGCTCGTTCAAGGATTCCTGGGGCGTCTCGCGGCTCAAGTTCGAGGTCTACACCCTCGGCACGCTTGCGGTGATCGTTCTGATCGCCGTCGCCGGTTACGTGGCCGGGTCGGCGACGCGCCGCGAGGTTGCGGCCACGCCGTTGCCCGAGCCGGCGTAGACAGCCCTACACTCACGCGGATGAAGGTCCGCTTCGCTCCCAGCCCGACGGGCTCGCTCCACATCGGCAACGCGCTCGGCGCGGTTGCGAACCGCAACTTCGGCGGCACCTTCCTGCTGCGGATCGACGACACCGACCCGGCCCGGAACGTCCCCGGTGGCGAAGAGGCGATCCTCGAGGATCTCCGCTTCATCGGAGTCGAATGGGACGAGGGCCCGCTACGCCAGAGCGACCGGCTCGAACGCTACCGCGAGGCGGCTTCAGGCCTGCCGGATCGCTTCCAGGGCGTGCAGCTTCTGCGACCCGACACGGGCACCGCCACCTACCACCTCGCAAGCGTCGTCGACGACATCGACTTCGGAATCACGCACGTGCTCCGTGGCTCCGACCACCGGCCGAACGAAGCGCTCCACCGCGCGCTCGCCGAGGCGCTCGGAGCGAAGCCGCCCGACTATGTCTACTGGGGGCTCGTGCTCGGGGACGACGGCAAGAAGCTCTCGAAGCGCGCCGCCGGCGCGTCCGTCGCGTCGCTGCGCGACGCCGGCATCCCGGGCGAAGCCGTGCGCCGCTACCTCGACGAGCTCGGCCTGCCGAAGCACGACGTCCACCTCGACCTCGACCGGATCCGCTCGCTCGCCGTCGATGTGATCGCCGGGCTCCCGGACGACGAGCTTGCGGCGCGACTCGGCGTTCCCCTCGCGGTCGTGCCGGCTCTCGGTGGCGCACACGATCTGAACGAGGCGCGTGCGCTCGCGGCGACGATCCTCGAGCGGCCGAAGATCTCGCTGCCCGACGAGCGCGCGACCCTCGAGCGCTTCCGCGAGCTGCGGGAAGGCGCGAACGGCGGGCTCGACAAGGACGGCGCGAAGGCGATCGTGCGCGAGCTCAAAGCGGTCGGCGGCAACCTGCGCGCAGTCCGGCGCGCGCTGACCGGGCGCGACAGCGGTCCAGAGCTCTGGTCGGTGATCGCGGCGCTGCCGCGCGAGGAGACGGTGGCGAGGATCGATGCGGCTCTTTGACACCTACACGAAGTCGCTCGCCGAGTTGCCGGCGCCGCCGGGGCCGGTCCGCATGTACTTCTGCGGGCCGACGGTCTACGCTCGCGTGCACATCGGCAACGCGCGGCCGTTCGTGCTCGGGATGTGGCTGCGCTCGTGGCTCTCGTCGCGCGGCTACGACGTGACGCTCGTCCACAACATCACCGACGTCAACGACAAGATCTACGACGCGGCACCGGGCGCCAGTGCGGGTCTCGCCGAGCAGGCGACGGCGTGGTACCTCGAGGACACCGGCGACCTCGGGCTCGGCATGCCCGACGCGCTCCCGAAGGTGACCGACCACATCCCGCAGATCGTCGCCTTCATCGGCTCGCTCGTCGAGGCGGGCGATGCGTATCCGGTGAACGGCGACGTCTACTTCAGGGTGAAGAGCTTTCCCGAGTACGGCCGGCTGTCGGGCAACAAGCCCGACCAGATGGAGGACCTCGAGCCGAATCCGCTCAAGGAGGATCCGCGCGACTTCGCGCTCTGGAAGGCCAACAAGCCCGGCGAGGACACAGCGTGGGATTCGCCGTGGGGCCGCGGCAGGCCGGGCTGGCACATCGAGTGCTCGGCGATGGCGGAGGAGCTCCTCGGGGCCGCGTTCGAGATCCACGGCGGCGGGCTCGACCTCGTCTTCCCGCATCACGAGAACGAGCTCGCTCAGTCGCGCTCGCTCGGCCATCCGTTCGCGCAGATCTGGGCGCACAACGGCTTGCTGGAGCTGACCGGCGAGAAGATGTCGAAGTCGGCCGGCAACATCGCCTCGCTCCGCGACGTGATCGACAAGTGGGGGCGCGAGACGATCCTCGTCTACTTCCTCACCGGGCTTTGGCGGAAGCCGATCGATTTCTCCGCGGCGACGATGGAGCAGGCGGCGGCGCAGGCCGAGGCCTTTCGGAACGTGTTTCGGTCCGAGAGCGTGGCAGGCGGAGACTGGGATGCGCTCGCCGCCGCGCTCGACGACGACTTCAACACGCCCGAGGCGCTGGCGCTGATGCACGGCTGGCGCGACCACGACCTCCTGCGCCGCGGCCTCGAGGTGTTCGGGCTCGGCTCGCTCGCCGCGGGAGACGAGGCGCCGCCGGAGATCGACCTGCTGGCCGCCCGGCGCCAGGAGGCCCGGGCGGCGAAGGACTTCGCCGAGGCAGACCGGCTCCGGGACGAGCTCGCGGCCGCAGGCTGGGAGATGCGGGACGAGCAGGGCGGCTATCGCCTCGTCCGCAAGCGGTGAGCGGCGAGCTCGTCTACGGCCGGCGGGCCGTCCGGGAGGCGCTCAGAGGCCGGCGGGAGGTGCTCGAGCTGCTGGCGACCGAACGGGCCGCCGGCGCCGAACCCTGGCTCGCCGAGGCCCGGCCGAGGCTCCAGGCCGAGCGGGAGCTGTCCGAGCTCGCCGGCACCCGCGATCACCAGGGCGTCGTCGCGCGGGTCGAGCCCTTCCGCTACGCGGATGCGTACGAGCTCGCGAAGGCCGACCGGCCCCTCCTGGCCGTCCTCGACCGGGTCACCGACCCGCACAACCTCGGGGCGGTCTGCCGCAGCGCGGAAGGCGCCGGCGCGACGGGCGTCGTCGTCCCGGCGCACGGGTCGGCGGTCGTGACGCCTGCCGTCGCGCGCGCATCGGCCGGCGCGATCGAGCACCTTCCGATCGCGGTCGTCACGAACCTCGCGCGCTACCTCGACGAGGTGAAGGGCTCCGAGCTCTGGGTCTACGGCGCGGCGGGTGACGCCGACACGACGATGTGGGACGCCGACCTCTCCGGTGGCGCCGCGCTCGTGTTCGGCGCGGAGGGGAAGGGGCTTCGCCCGCTCGTGCGGCGAAGCTGCGACGTGCTCGTCTCGATTCCGCTCGCCGGGAACGTCGAGTCGCTGAACGTCAGCGTCGCCGCGTCGCTGATGCTGTACGAGGCGCGTAGGCAGCGGCGTGCCTGACGCGTCGCTCTACCTCTTCGACGGCTACAACCTGCTGCACGCAGGACCATTCACGGACGCTCGCGAGCTCGCCGACGCGCTTGCGAGCTTCGTCGCGACGCGCGGGGCCCGCGGCGTCGTCGTCTTCGACGGCGCCGGAGAGGACACCGAGCTCGGGCCGCTCTCGGTGCGCTTCGCCCCCGATGCCGACGCCGCCCTCGAGCGCCTCGCCGCCGAGCACCGGGAGCGCGAGCGCGTGCTGCTCGTCTCGTCGGACCGCGCCGTGCTCGGGACGGCCGGCCGCCAGGTGGCGCAGCTCTCGTCGCAGAGGTTCTTCCGCGACCTCGAGCCGGCGTCGAGCCGGGAACGGCCGCCAGGCGGCCTCGCCGACAAGCTCGACGCCGAGACGCGCGCCCGGCTCGAGCGGCTGAGAAGGGGAGAGTAAGCGGGACCTTCTGCAAGTAGGGGTTGTATTTGCTAGAAGACCTTGCTAGATTCACCTCAACCTCAGGGTGAGAGTTGCCCGTCCCGAAGGAGGTTTTTCCCATGGCTGCACGTTTCGCAACGGCGGTTAAGAGCCCACAAAAGGCTCAACGAGAACTAGAGGATCTTCAGCTCGTCCTCAAGGCCCGCAACGGCGACACCGGGGCCCTCGACGCGCTGATCCGCCGCTACACCTCCTTCGTCCGGCTGAAGGCGAGCTCGTACTTCCTCGTCGGCGGCGATAGCGACGACCTGATCCAGGAGGGCCTGATCGGCCTCTACAAGGCGGTCCGTGACTTCCGGCCCGACAAGGAGACGTCGTTCCGGTCGTTCGCCGAGCTCTGCGTGACGCGCCAGATCATCACCGCGATCAAGACGGCGACCCGCTTCAAGCACACCCCGCTCAACAGCTACGTCTCGTTCAGCCACACGCCGGCCGGCCAGGAGTCCGACAGCGACGTGACGCTCGGGGACGCGCTGCCGGGCTCGCACGTGCACGACCCGGCTGTGTGCGTGATCTCGACCGAGGAGCTGCAGTCGCTCGTCGGCTGCCTCGGGACGACGCTGTCGTCGCTCGAGTCGAGCGCCCTCCGCCTCTACCTGGAAGGCTCGTCCTACGAGTCGATGGCCGACGAGCTCGCCTGCGACACGAAGACGATCGACAACGCCCTCCAGCGGGTCAAGCGCAAGATCCTGAACCACCAGCGCGAACGCCAGGTCCTTCAGTAGCAAACGCGGCGTACGATTCGGGTACGCCGGAGTAGCTCAGTTGGTAGAGCACGGGTTTTGTAAACCCGGTGCCGTGGGTTCGAGTCCCACCTCCGGCTTTCGCTCCCCCGCACGAATCGGGACGTCGAGCCTGTTCGCAGGCGGCGAGAGTGGGCAGGCCCACTTCGGGTCCCACGCGCACGACGGGCTGTAGCTGAAGTTGAAGTCGAGGACTAGGCTTGCGCCTTCGCTGCCCAGGTCCGCGCCCTTGACCGTGTCGAGCAGGTAGCGGCCGCCGCCGTAGCTCTCTTCGCCCGCGGTCGCGTCGCGGAAGGGCAGGAAGAGGCCGCCGCCGTAAGCGTCGAGCCAGAAGAGATCCAGCTCGTGGCCGCCGAACCGAGCGTGGCCGAACCGGGTGACCGTGACGGGCTCGGGGCCCGAGCCGGCGATCTTCCGCGTCTCGGCCTCGGCCGGAACGACCTCCGCGAGGTGGTGCCAGCCCGGGTCGTACGGGAAGTAGGCGGGCTCGGCGCCGGGCCGCGGCGACTGGGAGTGGTCGCGGTAGAGGCCTGCGCGCACGTCGCACCATTGCCTCCATCCCGCAACCGGGTCGGTCGCGGCGCGAACCTCTGCGTAGAGCGCGAAGACCCGCCTTTTCCAGTCGAGAAGTTCGAGCAATTCGCTCATAAACCAAGCCTAGAGTGGATCGCGATGCGCCTGCTCCTCGCCGTCTTCACCGCCGCGCTGCCGATTCCGCATGGCGCGCTCCTGAGGATCGACCGCGCGGCGAGCTATGACAACTTCCTGCCGACCCGGGCCTACGGGCTCGCGTACTCGGGCTGGGCGAAGAAGGGCGGCGTCGTCCGTGTCGAGTTCCGGTCGAAGGCGGGCGTCGTCGTCGAGTGGCGCGTCGAGCGGATGACGGGCAGCTGCGACACGGGCAAGCAGCAGAGCTTCCAGCTCGCCGGCAACAAGGTCTGGTGGGCGCAGCAGGGCGCGACGCAGTTCGCGTGGCGCTGCGCGTTCGACCTGGCCGGCAAAGAGGTGCGCTTCGGCGCTGCGACGAATGCGCCGGCGAACAAGTACGCGCCGTCCGGACTCGGCGCGATCGCCGCCTCCGGCAAGCGCTACTAGTCCCCGATTGCCTTCAGCAGCACGCGTTTTCGCCGCCGGCCGTCGAACTCGGCGTAGAAGACCTGCTCCCACGGGCCGAGGTCGAGCTTCCCGTCGGTGATCGCGAGCACGACCTGGTGCGCCATCAGCTGCCGCTTGAGGTGCGCGTCGGCGTTGTCCTCGCCGCGATTGTGGCGGTAGCCCGAGACCGGTTCGTGCGGCGCGAGGCGCTCGAGCCAGTCGTCGATGTCGGCGATCAGGCCGCCTTCGTCGTCGTTCACATAGACGGCGGCAGTGATGTGCATCGGGTTGACGAGGCAGAGCCCGTGCTGGATGCCGGACTCGTGCACGAACGCCTCGACGCGCGGCGTGATGTTGACGTAGTCGCGGCGGTTTGGCGTCTCAAAGGTGAGGTAGTCGGTCGCATGCTTCATGCGTGCGATCCTGCCAGGACGATGGATCGCGTGCGCTGCGCATGGGCTTCCGGGGCATCTCCGGCGATGACCGCCTACCACGACGAGGAGTGGGGTGCGCCCACGCACGACGAACGGCTGCTCTTCGAGCTGCTGACGCTCGAGGGTGCGCAGGCCGGGCTTTCGTGGAGCACGATCCTGAACAAGCGCGAGGGCTATCGCCGCGCGTTCGCGGACTTCGATCCGGCCGCAGTTGCGGCGTTCGGCGAGCGCGACGTCGAGCGGCTCCTCGCCGACCCCGGGATCGTCCGCAACCGGTTGAAGGTCGCGTCGGCGATCGCGAACGCCCGCGCGATCCTCGAGCTCGAAAGCTTCGAGGCTTACGTCTGGAGC
>DASYAO010000188.1:0-2078 GCA_036501285.1 Gaiellaceae bacterium | reverse complement strand
ATCGCCGAGAACGTCTCGTTCTCGATCTCGCCGACCTCGCCGCCGTCCATCGTGTAGGCGAAGGGCGCGCCGAAGTGCGCGATGTCGAAGTGATCGGTGCCGTGGCCCGTCTCCTCGTCGGTCGTGAAGCCGACGCGCACGGTCGCGTGCTCGACCTCGGGATGCGCCTTCAGGTGAGCGACGGCGGCCATGATCTCGGCGACGCCCGCCTTGTCGTCGGCGCCGAGGAGCGTCGTCCCGTCGCTCGTGACGATGTCGTGGCCCTTGCGCTCGCCGAGGAGCCGCGAGGTCTCGGGCGAAAGCCCGGGGACGAGCTCACCGCCCTGGTAGCTCTCGTGTACCTGCGGCTTGACGCCGGCCGCCGGCGCGTCGGGGCTGACGTCGACGTGCGCCAGCACGCCGACCGTGGGAGCACCCTCGGCGCCCGGCAGCGTCGCGAAAACGTAGCCGTGCTCGGTCAGCTCGACGTCGTCGAGGCCGAGGGCCGCGAGCTCGTCCCGCAGAAGGCGCGAGAGGTCGAGCTGGCGTTCGGTGCTCGGCCGCGTCTCCGAGAAGTGGTCCGACTGGGTGTCGACCTGGACGTAGCGAAGGAAGCGGTCGAGGACATCGGCCTGGAGCTCGTTGGCAAGCAAAGCGACAGGAGGGTAACCTCCGGCGGGTGGGGGCGGCAGCAGTGCCGGTTTATCTGGCCGAGGACGGTCCGGGCGGGCCACCGGACAACTACGAGCCCAAACCGCCGCGGCTGTCCGTCGTCGGTGGCGGCAAGACGGGCCGCGGCCCGGCCGAGCCACTGGCGGTGCTCGTCGTCGAGGACGACCCCGCGATGCGGATGCTGTGCGAGTTCAACCTGAAGGTTGCCGGCTTCCGGGTCGTCACCGCGGCGACCGGGCGTGAAGGGATCGAGTGCGCCCGGGCCGAACGATTCGACGTGATCCTGCTCGACGTGATGCTCCCCGATCTCGGTGGATTCGAGATCGCCGAGCGCCTGCGCACGGGGGAGACGACGCGCGGGGTGCCGTTCGTGTTCGTGTCGGCGCGGGCGTCGAGCGCCGACCTGGCCCGCGGCCGCGCGGCCGGTGCGATCGACTACGTGACGAAGCCGTTCGATCCCGTCGGGCTCGCCGCCCGGCTGCGTGAGGACCTCGACGAGCTGGGCCGGGGCAGCGCCGACAGCGTCTGGGAGCTGCGGTTCGGTTCGCCGGAGGGCTAAAGGGTGCCGACGCCCGCCGATCGGTTGTCGGCCCGTCGCGCGCAGCGGCCGGTTCGCTACGCGCTCGCGCTCCTCATCCTCGTCATCGGTGCGCTCGTCGCCGCGGGAGTCTTCGCCTCCTACCGGATCTACGACCTCGGCAACCACCGCTTCATCGACCAGGCGGCGCCGTTCTTCGCGGTGACCGAAGACCTCGCGGTCGAGGTACTGAACGAGGAGACGGCTGTTCGCGGTTACGTCATCACCGGAAACCCGAAGACGCTGCAGCCGTACAACCAGGGCAAGAAGTACGTGAACCTCGAAGTCGGGATCATCGCGAAGGACCAGTCGTTCGATCCGCGGATTCCGGCCGACCTCAAGTCGATGCAGGGCGAGCTGGCAACGCTCCAGCGCTACTTCGCGCAGGAGATCGCGCTCGTCAAGAGCGGCCCGGCGGGCAAGAGGCAGGCGGCGTCGCAGATCCTTACCGGCAAGGCGCATT
Source organism: Gaiellaceae bacterium (assembly GCA_036501285.1). Classification (GTDB taxonomy): domain Bacteria; phylum Actinomycetota; class Thermoleophilia; order Gaiellales; family Gaiellaceae; genus PALSA-600. Next base: position 387 of record DASYAO010000188.1, on the reverse strand, counting down.
TCGACCACCTGCGCGCGTCGTCGGCGCGGCTGATCGCCGACGCGGCCTCGGTCGTCAACCGCTCGCACAAAGAGCAGCACCGGACGCTCGTGGATTCGTTCGCCTTCCTCGGTGTTGTCGGGCTGCTCGCGCTCGCGATCACGGTCGGGCTGCTGCTGATCGTGCCGCGGCGCCTGTATTCGCTCTTCCGCGAGGAGCGGCGGGCGCGGCGCGATGCCGAGCAGGGCGCGGATGCGTCGCGCGCGCTCGCACACGTGAGGGATGCGGTGCTGCTGCTCGACGGCGATGCAGTCGCCGGCAAGGTGCGTTACTGGAACCCGGCCGCGCACGAGCTGTTCGGGGTCGCGAGCGAGAACGAGGCGTCGCCCGAGGTTGAAGGCGTGCTCG
>DASYAO010000187.1:0-2517 GCA_036501285.1 Gaiellaceae bacterium | reverse complement strand
GATGACGCGCTTCAGCGGCAGCTCTTCCAGGTCGAGGACGAAACGCGCCGCGTTCGCGTAGTCGGGAATCGGCAGCAGCGTTTCCGCGGTCGGCTTCAGCTGCGGGACCATGTCGCCCGACAGATAACGAGAGCTGGTACGCGGATACGTGATCGCCTTCTTGCCTTCGTAGAGGCTCTGGGCAACCTGGAGCGTGCGCCGCGCCGAGAAGCTGAAGCGCCCGTTCGCATCGCGCTGCAGCGAGGTGAGGTCGTAGAGAAGCGGCGCGATCTCCTTCTGTTCCTTGCGCTCGACCGACTCGACGACACCGTCCTTGCCGGTGACCTTCGCGACGATCGCAGGCGCGCGCTCGGCGTCGCCGAAGATGCGCGTCTCGTCGCCCTCGAACCAGAGACCGGCGTAGCGCGGGTCGAACGTCGCGTGCACGAGCCAGTACGGCTCGGGCGTGAACGCCTGGATCTCGCGCTCGCGCTTGACGATCATCGCGAGCGTCGGTGTCTGCACTCGGCCGAGTGACACGACGCCGCCGACCCACGCGCGGCCGCGAAGCGTCGCAGCGCGCGTCGCGTTCATGCCGACGAGCCAGTCGGCCTCGCTGCGCGAGCGCGCGGCCTCCTCGAGGTGGCCCATCTCAGTGCCGGGCCGGAGCTTCTCGAAGCCCTCCTTGATCGCCTGCTTCGTCATCGAGCTGATCCAGAGGCGCTCGACGGGTTTGTCGACGCCGGCGAGCTCGTAGATGTACGAGAAGATCAGCTCGCCTTCGCGCCCGGCGTCGCAGGCGTTCACGATCCGGTCGACATCCTCGCGCTGCATCAGCTTGTGGATCTCCTTTAGCTGCTTCTTCGACTTGGCGTCGCGAGGCTCGAGCTCGAACTTCTCAGGGACGATCGGCAGGTCGTCCATGCGCCAGCGCTTGAATTTCTCGTCGTAAGCCTCAGGGTCTTTCAGGGCGACGAGGTGCCCGACGGCGAAGGTGATGATCATGTCGTCGGACTCCCAATAACTGTCTTTGGGCGCCTGGAACGGACCCGGCAGGGCATTCACGATGTCCCTCGCAACCGAGGGCTTTTCAGCTACGACAAGCGTCTTGGCCACGAAATCACCATAGCGAGCCGGTTAAGTTGGTCGTTGTGAGCCCACGGCGGGCATGGCTGTACCGGCTCGTCGCGGCGATTTCGCGGCCGCTGCTCCGACTCCTGTGGCGGTATGAGGCCCGCGGGCTCGACCGCCTGCCCGCAGGCGGATTCGTGCTCGCTGCCGGACACGTCTCGAACTTCGACCCCTGGCCGCTCGGGATCGCCCTCTCGAAGACCCGATTCGTGCGGTTCATGGCGAAGTCGGAGCTCTTCTGGCCGCCGCTCTCCTGGGCGATCCGCGGCTGCGGCGGTTTCCGTGTGCGCCGCGGCGAGGCCGACCGCGAGGCGCTCACGACGGCACGGCGGCTCGCCCGTGATGGTGACGTGATCGCGATGTTCCCCGAGGGAACCCGGCGGGCGAAGGGAATGCGCAAGCGGCGGGAGGCCCAGGTGCACGACGGCGCGGCGCGGATCGCTCTCGGCGCGGGGGTGCCGCTCGTTCCGGCCGCCGTCTCCGGCACCGACCGGCTCGCGCGGCTCGGGAAGCTGCGGGTGCTCTACGGTGCGCCGGTCTTGGTTGACGACCTCGCAGGCCTTCCGCGACGCGAGGCCGCGCGCTTGGCGACCGAGCGCCTGATGGCGGCGATCCACGAGCTCGAGGGCGAGCTTGCCTCCGGCTGAACGCGTCCTCCTTGCCGTCGACGGCGACTCGCTGACGCACCGCGCCTATCACGCGCTCCCGAAGTCGATCCACCTGAACGCAGTGCTCGGCTTCACGAACTTCCTGCTTCGTCTCTACGACAACGAGCAGCCGGCGGCCGTCGTCGTCGCCTGGGACACGCTCGAGGAGGAGACGTACCGCCACGAGGCGCTGCCGGCGTATCAATCCGGCCGCGAGTTCGAGGACTCGATCATCGAGCAGCTCGACATCCTCCCCGAGTTCATCGAGAGCTTCGGGTTCGCGTGTGCGAAGGCAGGCGGTTACGAAGCAGACGACTTTCTCGCAGCAGCGGCGAAGCGATGGAAGGGTCCCGTCGTCGTGGCAACGTCGGACCGCGACGCGTTCCAGCTCGCAAGCGATCGCGTCACGATCCTGCAGCCCGTCAAAGGCGTGAGCGAGCTTGCACGCGTCGGGCCGAAAGAGGTGTTCGAGCGCTACAGCGTGCTGCCCGAGCAGGTGCCCGACTTCATCGCGCTGCGCGGCGACTCGTCCGACCGCATCCCCGGGGCGCGGGGCGTCGGCCCGAAGACCGCAGCGGACATCCTCAAGCAGTACGGGTCGCTCGCAGCGGCGCTGAAGGCGGGCCGCTTCTCGGCCGAGGCCGAAGACTTGCGGCTCTACCGGCAGATCGCGCAGATGGACGCGAAGGCGCCGTTGCCACGGCTCGCGGCGCAGAAGCCGAAGTGGGACCGCGCGGCCGCGGCCGCGTCAGCGATCGGG
>DASYAO010000186.1:0-2824 GCA_036501285.1 Gaiellaceae bacterium | reverse complement strand
CTTAGAGCAGCGCTCGGCCGACGACGGCAGCCTCCGCCCCGACGGCACCGAGCGCGGCGACGTCCTCCGGCGACCGGATGCCGCCGGCGGCGATCACGAGCAGGCCGGACGCGGCAACGTCGCGGACGAGCGCGAGGTTCGGGCCGGCGAGTGTGCCGTCACGCTCGATCGCGGTGCAGAGGACGCGGACGATCCCCGCGTCCCTGCACCGGCGCGCTGCCTCATCGACGCCGAGGCCTGTGCGCTCGGTCCAGCCCGCCGTACGAATCTGCTCGCCGCGAACGTCGAGCGCGACGACGACCTGCTCCCCGAGCTCGGCGAACGGCGCCGGGTCCGGGAAGGCCGCGGTGCCGACGATGACTCGCTCGGCGCCCGCCTCTAGGAGCGCACGTGCGTCGTCGAGCGAGCGAATCCCGCCGGAGGCCTGGACGAGCGCGGGGGCGACCGTCTCGACGACCGAGCGGACAAGATCGGGTCGGACCTGTCCCGAGCGGGCGCCGTCGAGATCGACCAGGTGGATCCGCCGCGCACCGGCCTCGGCGAACACCCGGGCGAGCGCGAGCGGGTCGCCTGCCCGCTCGACCACGGCGTCGTAAGCCCCCTGGTGGAGCCGAACGGCGCCCTCGCCGAGCACGTCGACGGCCGGGATCACCTCGATCGGGCCTTCCCCGGCGAGCAGGCTCTGCCACTGAGTTAGCATGCTGCCATGTTAACGTGCTAACATGACGGACGGTAGCTATGGCGGACAGGAGCCGACACCCGTGGGAAACGAGAGAAATGCGCGAGCTCTTCGGAGCGATCCTCAGCCTGGAGTCGCGGGCCGAGCTGGAGGCGTTCCTGCGGGATCTCTGCACGATCGGGGAGCTCGAGACGATGGCGAATCGCTGGAAGGTGGCGCAGCTCGTCGATCGGGGGGTCCCGTATACGGAGATCGCGGAGCGGACCGGCGCCTCGACGGCGACGGTGACGAGGGTGGCGCACTGGCTGCACCACGGCGAGGGCGGCTACCGAACCGTGATCGATCGCGGCTGACGATCGCCGTGCCGGTCAAGGGCCGGCTCCGCGAACCGTCGGTCTCGCTGCTCGAGGACGCCGGGCTCGGCCCCGAGCAGCCGGGTGAGCGTGCGCTCGCCTTCCCGTGCCGCAACGCGCCGGTTGACGTGCTGCTCGTGCGCGCCGACGATATTCCCGAGTACGTCCAGGACGGCGTCGTCGACTGCGGCATCACGGGCCAGGACCTCGTGCGCGAGCGCGGCGCGAAGGTCGACGAGCTGCTGGCGCTCGGCTTCGGCTCGTGCCGGCTCGCCGCGGCGGTGCCCGAGGAGTCCGACTATCAAGCGATCGAGGATCTCGCCGGTGCGTCGGTCGCCACGGTCTTCCCGCGACTGACACGTGAGCTGCTGCCGGTCGAGGTCGAGCTCGTCGAGGTGACCGGCTCGGTCGAGGTCGCGCCACGGCTCGGCCTCGCCGACGCGATCGTCGACCTCGTCTCGTCAGGGAACACGCTGCGCACGAACGGCCTGCGCTCGCTTGGCACGATCTTCGAGTCGCAGGCGGCGCTGATCGGATCGCCCGGGGCTGACACCGCGCAGCTCGTCTCGATGATGCGCGCGGTTGTCGAGGCCCGCGCGCACCGCTACCTGATGCTCGACGCGCCCGAGGCGCGTGTCGACGAGATCTGCCGCGTGATCGGCTCGCGCTCGCCGAGCGTGATCCCGCTCGCCGAGGAGGGGATGGTCGCGGTGCATGCGCTCGTCCCCGCAAAGGATGTGTGGCATCTCTTGCCCAAGCTCGAGGCGGTCGGCGCGTTCTCGATCCTGATCGTGCCCGTCGAGCGGATGTTGCGATGAGCATCGTCGCCGAGATCAAGGAGTCGGGCGACGCGGCCGTGCGCAAGTGGGCGCTCGAGCTCGACGGCGTCGAGCCGGCGCGCGCGGTTCCCGACGCGAGCTCGCTGCCGCGTGACGCCGTGCTCGCACTCGGCGATCGCGTGCGCCGTTGGCACGAGGTGCAGCGCCCGGCCGACGTCACGCTCACGATCGAGCCCGGCGTCGTGCTCGAGCGCCGCTGGGTGCCGCTCGAGACGGTCGGCGTCTATGTGCCGCGCAATCTCGTGTCGACGCTCGTCATGTGCGCCGTGCCGGCGCAGGCCGCCGGCGTGAAGAACCTCGTGGTCTGCACGCCGCCGTCGGGTGCGGGCCTCGTGGCCGCAGCCGCAGAGCTGCTCGGGATCGAGGAGGTCTGGGCGCTCGGCGGGCCGCAGGCGATCGGCTGGCTCGCCTACGTGCGCAAGGTCGACAAGATCGTCGGCCCCGGGAACGCATACGTGAACGAGGCGAAGCTCGAAGTCTCGCGCGATGTCGCGATCGATCTTCCCGGCGGGCCGTCCGAGGTTGTCGTCGTCGCCGACGGTGACGCCGACCACCGGCTCGTCGACCTCGAGCTCGCCGCGCAGGGCGAGCACGGCGACGACGCCGTCTGCCGTGTCGTCTCGACGCTCGAGGAGGCGGAGGCGATCGCGCCGGAGCACCTCGTGCTGCTCGGCCCGAATGCGGAGGCGCGCGCCGCCGAGGTGCGGAATGCGGGCGCGGTCTTCGTCGGCCCGTGGTCGCCCGTGCCCGCGGGCGACTACGCGACCGGCGGTAACCACGTGCTGCCGACCGGCGGCTGGGCTCGCTCGACGGGCGGCCTCGGCCTCGAGACGTTCCTGAAGCCGGTGACGACGCAGACGCTGACGCGCGAGGGGCTCGAGCTGATCCGCCCGACCGTCGAGGCGCTCGCCGCGGCCGAGGGAATGCCCGCCCATGCAGCGGCGGTGCAAAGA
>DASYAO010000185.1:0-27034 GCA_036501285.1 Gaiellaceae bacterium | reverse complement strand
TACGAGCTGCCGCAGGAGCTGATCGCGCAGCAGCCGGCCGCAAAGAGGGACGAATCGCGGCTGCTCGTGTGGTCGCGCGCGGGCGGTGAACCGCGGCACCGGGTCTTCCGCGACCTCGTCGACGAGCTGCCGGAGGGGACGCTCGCCGTCGTCAACGACACGCGCGTGGTCCCGGCCCGGATCCGGATCGAGAAGCCCCGTGGCGAGGTGCTCCTCGTCGAGCGGCTCGAAGGCGACGAATGGGAGGCGCTCGCCCGCCCGACCCGGCGGCTCCGGCCCGGCGGCCGTTACGGCCCCGTCGAGCTGCTCGAACACCTCGGTGAGGGCCGCTGGCGCGTCCGTCTGCACGGCGAGCCCGCCGGCGAGGCGCCGCTCCCGCCCTACATCACCGAGCCGCTCGCCGAGCCCGAGCGCTACCAGACGGTCTACGCGCGTGAGCAGGGCTCCGCCGCGGCGCCGACCGCGGGCCTTCACTTCACGCCCGGCCTCCTCGAACGGCTCGACGTCGAGCACGTGACGCTCCACGTCGGCCTCGACACCTTCCGACCCCTCACCGCCGACACGCTCGAGGAGCACCGGCTCCACGGCGAGCGCTACTCGGTTCCGAAATCCGGCTGGGAGCGAATCCAGGCAGCGGACAAGGTCCTAGCGGTGGGGACGACAACGACAAGAGTGCTCGAGACGCTCGCGCGCGGCGGGCCGCTCGAGGGCCGCACCGAGCTCTTCATCACGCCGGGCTTCGAGTTCAGGCGCGTCGACCATCTGCTCACCAACTTCCACCTGCCGCGCTCGACGCTGCTTGCACTCGTGATGGCGTTCGCAGGCGTGGAGGAGACGCGCCGCCTCTACCGGCTCGCGGTCGAGGAGCGCTACCGCTTCTATTCATTCGGCGACGCGATGCTGATCCTGTGACGTTCACGCTGACGAAGACCGACGGTGCCGCGCGCGCGGGCGTGCTCACGACTGCGCACGGCGACGTGCGCACGCCGGCGTTCATGCCCGTCGGCACGAAGGCGACCGTCAAGACGCTGACGCCCGAAGACGTGCGCTCGCTCGGCGCGCAGATCCTGCTCGGCAACTCCTACCACCTGCACTTCCGCCCCGGCGACGCGCTGATCGCCGAGCTCGGCGGTCTGCACGAGTTCATGGCCTGGGACGGGCCGATCCTGACCGACTCGGGCGGCTTCCAGATCTTCTCCCTGCGCGACACGCTGCTCGCCGTCGACGACGAGGGCGTCACGTTCCGAAGCGTCTACGACGGCGCAGCGACGCGCTTCACGCCCGAGCTCGCGAGCACGATCCAGGCCAACCTCGGCAGCGACATCGCGATGTGCCTCGACCACGTGCCACCGCCGAGCGCGGAGCGCCGGGAGCTCGAAGCGGCGGTGCGCCGCACGACGGAGTGGGCTCGGCGGCAGCGCGTCGCGCCGCGTGCGCCCGGACAGCTCCGCTTCGCGATCAACCAGGGCGGCGTCGACGAGGAGCTCCGCCGCCGCTCGACCGAGGAGCTGCTCGAGCTCGACTTCGACGGAAACGCGATCGGCGGCCTCGCGCTCGGCGAGGATCGCGACGCGATGTTCGAGACGACGCGATGGGTCGCGGAGCTCTTACCGGGGACGAAGCCGCGCTACTTCATGGGGATCGGCGACCCGGAGGGCATCCTCGAGGTCGTCGCCGCCGGTGTCGACATGTTCGACTGCGTGCTGCCGACCCGAACGGCGCGCACCGGCAGCGCGCTCACGTGGAGCGGCCGCCTGAACCTCCGCAACGCGAAGTTCGCACGCGACCAGGGGCCGCTCGACGAGGACTGTGCTTGTCCCGCCTGCACGACCTTCACGCGTGCGTACATCCGGCACCTCGTGAACCAGGAAGAGCTCCTCGGCCATCGTCTGCTCACGCTCCACAACCTGCGGTTCGTGCTCGACCTCACCGCCGGCGCCCGCGAAGCGATCGAGCGCGGTACGTTCAACGAGTACAAACGCAACGCACTGGAGCGTCTATGCAAGCCGTAATCGCCATCGCCATCATCGTCGCCGTCGGCTGGCTGCTGCTCGTGCTGCCCCACCGCCGGCGTCAGCGCTCGCACCATTTGATGCAGGACGACATCGCGCCCGGCAACGAGATCATCACGGCGGGCGGGCTCCACGGCATCGTCCGCGAGGCGGGGGAGGCCGAACTCCGGATCGAGATCTCGCCTGGGGTCGTGGTCACGCTCGACCGTCGCGCCGTGGCCGCGGTCGCCACGGACGTCGAAAAAACAGAGGCAAGCTAACCTTCTTCAGAGCGATGGCCTCGCGGCGCTCACATCTCACGCTCGTGGCGCTGCTGCTCGCAGCGCTCGTCGGCGTCTTCTTCCTCGGCTGGTCGGGTTCCCCGGTCCACAAGAAGCTGCGTGAGGGCCTTGACCTGCAGGGCGGCCTCGAGATCGTGCTCCAGGCAGAGCCGCCGTCCGGGCACAAGCTGACGACCGACGACATGTCGGTCTCGAAGAACGTGATCGAGAGCCGTGTCAACGGGCTCGGCGTCTCCGACGCCGTCGTGACGCAGCAGGGCCCGAACCAGATCGTGATCGAGCTGCCCGCGGTGCACGACCCGGCGCAGGCGGCGGAGATCATCGGCTCGACGGCGCAGCTGCAGCTCTTCGACCTCGAGACCTCGCTGGTCGCGCCGTCGATCGACGCGTCGTCGAACCCGATCGCGACGTCGAGCCTCTTCGGGCTGCTCTCCGGGATCCAGAGCCAGCAGTCGGGCGCGCCGACGGCCTTCTACCTCTTCAACTCGCGCACGAAGAAGCTGGCTCCGAAGTCGGCCGGCGGGCCCTTCCCGACGCTCAAGGAGATGAAGGCCGACCAGGACGTGAGGGCGCTCAAGCCGCAGAAGGCGAAGCGGGTCACGGTCACGACCGGCACGGGCAAGAAGAAGAAGACGACGACGAAGCTCGAGCAACCGGGGAAGACGACGAAGGGCTTCCCGACCGGCTACCAGGTGATGACGGTGCCCGGCAACCGCGAGGTCGTCACGTGCACCGCGGTGTCGTCCGCCGTCTGCCCAGGCCTTAGCACCGGCGTACCGCCGCCGAACGTCACCGAGTACTACCTGTTCAAGTTCCAGCCGCACGCCGCGACCCCGGTCCCGCAGATGACGGGCAACGACCTGAAGCTATCGGGGACGCAGCAGGACATCGACCCGCAGAGCGGCGAGCCGATCGTGACGCTCCAGTTCACCAGCAAGGGGAACGGTCTGTTCCACGAGATCACGCGTGCGGAAGCGATCCGCGGTCAGACGCTCGGAGTCCCGCAGCACTTCGCGATCGTGCTCGACGGACAGCTGCGCTCGTTCCCGGAGATCGATTACACCCAGAACCCGGACGGGATCAACCCGGCGGGCACGGGCGCCGAGATCAACGGGCTCTCGGGGATCTCGGAGGCGAAAAGCCTCGCCCTCGTGCTCCGGAGCGGTGCGCTGCGCGTCCCGTTCAAGACGGTCGAGCAAACCGACGTCTCGGCGACGCTCGGCAAGGACTCGCTGAAGCAGGCGCGCAACGCGGCGATCGGAGGCCTGCTCGTCGTCGTCATCTTCCTGCTCCTGCTCTACCGCTTCCTCGGCCTCGTGGCCGTCCTCGGCCTGGCCTTCTACTGCGCGCTCATGTACGGCGCGATCCTGCTCTTCGGCGTCACGCTCACCCTGCCGGGCTTCGCCGGCCTGATCCTGACGATCGGGGTGGCCGCTGATGCGAACGTCGTTGTGTTCGAGCGCATCAAGGAGGAGGCGCGCGCCGGGCGCTCTGTGAAAGCCGCGGTGGCGACCGGATACGCGAAGGGCTTCCGCACGATCGTCGACGCGAACGTCGTCACGTGCATCACCGCGCTCGTGCTGTTCGCGGTCGCGACGGCCGAGGTGAAGGGCTTCGCGCTGATGCTGCTGATCGGCACCGTCGTGTCGCTGATCACAGCCGTCGCGGCGACGCGCGCGATGCTCGGCCTGCTCTCCGGTTTCCGCTGGTTCGCAAACCCGAAGTTCATGGGCGCCGCGGCCGCGCAGCGCGGTCGCTTCCTGCAGATCGACTTCATGCGCCGGCGGTACCTCTGGTTCGCGATCTCCGGCGCGGTGGTCGTGATCGCCGCCTCGTCGCTCGCGATCCGCGGCCTCAACCTCGGAATCGACTTCAAGGGCGGCGTCCAGATCTCGTTCTCGACGGCGAAACCGACCTCGCAGGGAGTGGTGCAACGGCTTGTCGCGCAGCCGGGCTCGATCGTCCAGGGCACCGGGCATGCGACCGCTTCCGGCGAATACAAGAGCTTCCAGATCCGGATCAAGAAGTTGCAGCCGGCGGCGCAGGCGGCACTCTCGAACAAGCTGACGAACAACCTGCACGCAGTGAAGCTCGGGGTGAAGAACGTCTCGTCGAGCTTCGGCCGCCAGATCGCCCACAACGCGATCCTCGCGATCATCTTCTCGCTGCTCCTGATCACGCTCTACGCGACGCTCAGGTTCGACTGGAAGTACGCCGTCCCGGTGATCATCGCGATGCTCCACGACGTCGTGATCACGGTCGGCGTCTACTCGCTGACGGGGAGGGAGGTGACGTCGGACACCGTCGCCGCGGTCCTGACCGTGCTGGGTTACTCGATCTACGACACGATCATCATCTTCGACCGCATCCGCGAGAACGTGCCGATCATGCGCGCCGGGGCGTTCGCCGACATCGCCAACACATCGCTGTGGGAGACGATCCGGCGCTCGCTGGCGACGACGTTCATCACGCTGCTCCCGGTCGGCGCGCTGCTCTTCTTCGGCGGCTCGACCCTGAAGGACTTCGCGTTCGCGCTGCTCATCGGCATCACCTCGGGTGCGTATTCGTCGATCTTCATCGCGGCGCCGATCCTGACGATGTGGAAGGAACGCGAGCCCGAGTTCGCGCGGCGCAAGCACGCGCCGCTCTCGGAGCGCGCGTCTCAGCGGATGCTCGACCGCGCCGAGAAGGCAGCGGCCGAGGAGCCGACGCCGGAGACTCCGGTCGACGTGATCGAGGACGCAATCGGGGCCGTCACCGACGGCGGCGACGACGCCAAACGAGAGCGCAGACGCCAGCGCAGAAAGACGAGGCCACATGGACGAGCCAGGTAACGGAGGCCACGGCCCTTATGCAAGCGACCCCTTCGACCGCATCAGCGCGGTGCTCGGCCCGCGGCTCGACGAGCTGCGTTCGCTGGTCGACGAGCTCTCCGGCCGTTGGCGGGGCGACGCGACCCGCATGGGGGAAGGGACGCGCCAGCGGCTGCGCGAGCTCTTCCGCGAGGTCGGCCTGATCACGCGCGACGACTGGGACGACCTCGAGCTCCGCGTCGCACAGCTGGAGCATCGGCTCGGCCTGCTCGAGGACAAGAAGCCTTGACCGAGGAGCGGCTCACCGCGAAGCAGGCGGATGCGCTTCGCACAGAGCTCGCCGAGCTCGAAGGGCCGCGGCGCACGGAGGTCGTCGCCGCGATCAAGAAGGCGCGCGAGTTCGGCGATCTCTCCGAGAACTTCGAGTACCACGCGGCGAAGAACGAGCAGGGACTGCTCGAGGCGCGCATCCGCACGCTGCGCGGGCGACTCGACCACGCGGAGATCGTCGAGCACGCGACCGGCGACGAGGTCGGCATCGGCTCCCTCGTCGAGGTCGAGGACGAGCAGGGCGAGAAGATGACCGTCGAGGTGAGCGCCGTCGGCGGTTCCGGCACCGTCTCGCCGACCTCGCCGCTCGGCTCCGCGCTGCTCGGGCACAAGAGCGGCGAGACCGTCGACGTGCAGGCGCCGCGCGGCGCCTGGCGCGCGACGATCCGCGCGATCAAATAGTTGAGCGAGCTCGAGCAGCTCGTCGAGCGCAGCAGGCGGCTCGGGTCGGATCCCGGGCTCGTCCTCTACGGCGGGGGCAACACGTCGACGAAGCTCGTCGAGCCCGATCACACAGGCCGCGAGCGGCGCGTGATCCGCATCAAGGGCTCTGGTTCCGATCTCGCGACCTGCGAGGCGAAGGACTTCCCGGGCCTCTGGCTCGAGGAGCTGCTGCCGTTGCGCGGGCGCGACTCGATGACCGATGAGGAGATGGTCGCCTATCTCTCGCGCTGCATGGTCGAGCCCGATGCACCGCGGCCGTCGATCGAGACGCTGCTGCATGCGTTCCTGCCCGCGGCGCACGTCGACCACGTGCACGCCGATGCGATCTGCGCGCTCGCGAACGCGCCCGACCCTGAGGCGGCCGTCCACGACGCCCTCGGCGACGACATCGCAGTCGTTCCGTATCTGCGGCCCGGATTCGAGCTCTCGAAGCGCGTCGCCGGCTGCGCCGATGCGCGGGCGGTGGTGCTGGCGCATCACGGGCTCGTCACCTGGGGCGACTCCCACGACGATTCCTACGAGCTCACGCGCGAGCTCGTCGACCGCGCCGCGGCCTATGTCGGGATGAAGCCGGTCGAAGTGATGCGCCGCGGCGCCGGCTCACTGCTCGCGCTGCGCGGAGTCCTGTCGAAGGAGCGCAGGCAGCTGCTCGCGGTCGACGCGGGGCAGCAGGAGCTCGCCGAGCGCGACGACGCGGCCGAGATCGCGGGCCTGCGCTCGACGCCCGACCACATGCTGCGGATCGGCGCACGGACGAACGCCGAAGGCCCCGTCTACCTCGTGCCGGGCATCGGCTGCGTCGCGGCCGGCCCGAATGCGCGGACGGCGAAGATGCGACTCGAGATCGCTGCGCACACGCACGCGAGCGTCGCCGCGACGCGCGACCGCTTCGGCGGTGCCTCGTGGCTCGCCGAAGACGAGGTGCGCGACTTCGTCGAATGGCCGCTCGAGCTGTACAAGCTGACGCTCCTCCCGCCGCCGCCCGAGCTCGAGGGCACGATCGCGATCGTCACGGGCGCGGCGTCGGGCATCGGCAAGGCGATCGCGGAGAATCTCGCCGCGCGAGGCGCGACAGTCGTCACCGCGGATCTCCACGATGCCGACGTCGAGGGCGATCTCACCGACGACCACATCGCCGACGAGCTCGTCCGCGTCACGACGAACCGCCACGGCGGCCTCGACGCCGTTGTCTTCTGCGCCGGCAGCGCCGCGACCGGCGAGCTCGGCGAGCTCTCCGACGACGAGTGGCGGCGGAGCATCGAGGTGAACCTGACGAGTCACTTCCTTTTGACGAAGCGCGTGTGGCCCGTGTTCCGCGAGCAGGCGATCGGCGGCAGCCTCGTCTACGTGGCGTCGAAGAACGCCTTCGCGCCCGGCGCCGGTTTCGGCCCGTACTCGGTTGCGAAGGCAGGGCTCGTGCAGCTCGCGAAGATCGCCGCGCTCGAGGGCGGCCCGATCGGCGTTCGCGCGAACGCCGTCAACCCGGATGCGATCTTCACGGGCTCGAAGCTCTGGTCCGACGAGGTGCGGCGCGAGCGCGCCGAGGCGCACGGTGTCGCCGTCGACGAGCTCGAGGCCTTCTACGCGAAGCGGAGCCTGCTCGGCCGCGAGGTGACGGCGGCCGACGTTGCGGAGGCAGTTGCGTTTCTCATCAGTGACAAGTCTCGGTCGACGACAGGCGCTGTGATTCCGGTCGACGGTGGCGTGCCGGGTGCTTTTCCCCGCTAGGGGCATACTTTCAGGATGCCTAGCTCGCTCTCGATCGGCCGTCTCGGCGAGATCGCCCAGGTCGCGACGCGGCATGGCTTCGGCTACCTGATCGAAGAGCGGCGTCACAAGCAGAGCGAGGAGGGGATGCCGAGCGCGCGCGGGCGGCATTTGCGCGAGATGCTCGACGAGCTCGGGCCGACATTCGTCAAGTTCGGACAGGTGCTCTCGACGAGGCCGGACATCGTTCCGCCGGACATCGTCGCTGAGCTGCGCGCTCTGCAGGACGACGTCCGTCCGTTCCCGTTCGTCGACGTCGAGCGCGTGATCACGGAGGAGCTCGGCCAGCCGATCGAGCGGCTCTTCCTCGAGTTCGACGAGGAGCCGATCGCGGCCGCGTCGATCGGCCAGGTGCACTCGGCGGTGCTGCCGAACAACCGGCGCGTCGCGGTGAAGGTGCAGCGGCCGCTGGCGCAGGCGACGATCGAGAGCGACATTCAGCTGATGTACCAGGCGGCGCGCCTCGTGTCGGAGCGCGTGCGCGCCCTCGACTTCGTCGACACGCGGGAGCTCGTCGACGAGTTCGCGCGCTCGATCCGGCAGGAGCTCGACTATCGCCTCGAAGGACGGAATGCGGACACGTTCCATCACAACTTCGCCGGCCATCCACACGTGAGCGTGCCGCGCGTGTACTGGAGCTACACGCGCTCGCGGGTGCTGACGCTCGAGCATCTGCAGGGCGTGCAGGTGCGCGATCTCGAGCTCGAGGCGTGGCCGCTCGACCAGCGACGTCGCCTCGCCTACCTGATCGCCGACACGTGGATGACGATGATCTTCCGCCACGGGTTCTTCCACGGCGACCCGCATCCCGCGAACATCCTCGTGCTCGAGCCGGAGCGGATCGGCCTCGTCGACTTCGGGCTCGCGGGCCGGCTCACCGACCGTGACCTCTCGCGGCTGACGCGGCTCTTCATCGACGCCGTCAACGAGAACGTCGACGCGCTGCCGCGGCGGCTCTCCGACCTCGGCGTGCGTTATCCGCCGGAGCGCGAAGAGGAGCTCGTCAGCGAGCTGCACGCGGTCTATGCGCGCTACTTCGGCGCATCGCTGCGCGAGATCGACCCGTTGCAGGTGATCCGCGAGGCGTTCCAGATGATCTACCGGCTCAACTTGCGCCTGCCGACGCGCTACGTGCTGCTCGACAAGGCGATTGCGACCGTCGGCTCGGTCGGCGTCGAGCTCTACCCGGACTTCAACGTCTTCGAGGTCGCGCGGCCTTATGCGCGTTCGCTGATGCTCGATCGCTTCACGCCTCAGCGGATCTTCAAGCGGGGGACCCGCGACGCGCTCGAGCTCGCGCAGATCACGAGGGAGCTGCCCTACCAGGTGCACGACACGCTCGAGCAGGTCCGGCGTGGCCAGATCGAGCTCGGCTTCGTGCACAAGGGTCTCGACGAGTTCATGCACAAGCTCGACGTGCTCGCGAACCGGCTCGTGATCGCGTTCGTGACGATGGGCGGCCTGATCGGCTCGAGCCTGATCGGCATCTTCGCGAAGGCAGGTCCACATCTGCTCGGCATCAACGTGATCTCGGTCGTCGGCTTCGTGCTCTCCGGCGTGCTCGGCGTGTGGCTGCTGTGGGGCGTCATCCGCTCCGGCCGGCTCTGACGTCCGGCGCTCCGGCCAGGATTCGGGCATGGCCACAGTCGGCAAGCGCGCCTGGGAGGTCTACCGCGTGGTGATCTCGCTCATCGCGCTCGCCTGCGTCGTGCAGATCTACCTTGCAGGGCGCGGCGTCTTCGGGATCTCGGGAAGTGCGTCGATCGGCGACCAGTCGAGCTTCGACCCCCACCGTACGCTCGGCAACATCATCGGCATCGGGGCGCTCTTGGCGTTCGTGCTCGCGCTCGTGCTCTGGGACATGCAGCTCGTCGTCTGGACGCTCATCCTCGCCGTGCTCGCGGAAGCGGTGCAGCACGTGACGACGAGCGCAGGCAACTCGTGGATCGCCGGTTTGCACGCATTGAGCGGCCTGGCGATCGTCGGCATCGCCGGCTCGCTCGCGCATCGCGCGTGGCGCCACCGGGGCACGGCCGAAGCGGGCCCCTGAGGAAGCTTCGTCTCGAAGTCGGCACAAAGGACACCTAGCCGCTCGCGCAGGCCGGCGCTACCGTCGGCTCGATGTCGACGACTGTGCTGCTGACCGAGCACGAGCCGGCGACACGCAGCCTGCTCGAGCAGCAGCTCCTGCACGACGGCTTCGAGCTCGCAGCCCCCGGCGCCGAACCCGATCTCGTGCTCGCAGGCGACGACGCGAGCGTCGAGCGGTGGAGCGGCCAGGCGCCGGTGATCGTGCTCGGCGGTGCACGATCCGATCCGCAGGAACGGGTGCGCGCGTTCCGCCGCGGCTGTGACGACTACCTCGTGCGGCCGTTCCACTACGACGAGCTCGTCGAGCGGATGCACGCCGTGCTCCGGCGCGTGGGAAAGCGGCCGCCGGCGACAGTCGTCGGGCCGCTCACGATCGACCGCCGCGCGCGCGTCGTCTCCGTCAACGGCACGCGCGTCGATCTCAGCCAGAAGGAGTACGAGCTGCTCGTGCGCCTCGCCGCCGAGCCCGACCGCGTCTTCTCGAAGGACGAGCTGATGCGCGACATCTGGGACTACCGCGCTCACACACGCTCACGCACGGTCGATGCGCACGCTTCGCGTCTGCGCCGCAAGCTGCGCGCCCACGCGCCGGACGCCGAGCTCGTCGACAACGTCTGGGGCGTGGGCTACCGCTTGCTTGGCCCTAAGATCGGGTGATGACGAGAACCGACGAGTTCCGGGCGATGCATCGCGGACCGCTGCTCGTGTTGCCGAACGCGTGGGATGTCGCGAGCGCTCGCGCGTTCGCCGCTCTGCCGGGCTGCCGCGCGATCGCGACCTCGAGCGCGGCGGTCGCGCGCTCGATCGGCTTCGAGGACGGCGAGCAGGCTCCGGTCGACGAGATGCTGCGCGCCGCCCGGCGCATCGCCGCCGCGGTCGACGTGCCGGTGACGGCCGATCTCGAGGCGGGCTACGGCGATCCGCCGCGCACGGCCGCGGCCGCGCTTGCCGCCGGGGCCGCCGGGATGAACCTCGAGGACTCTCTACAGGATGTCGAGCTGCCGCTCGACGAGCAGGTCGCGATCATCCGCGCGGTGCGCGCCGCCGCGCCGTCGCTCGTGCTCAATGCGCGCGTGGATGTCTTCCTCGAAGGGAGTGGCGCGGTCGACGAAGCGGTGGAGCGCGGGAACGCCTACCTCGCGGCAGGCGCGGACTGCGTCTACCCGATCGACGCGCCGCTCGACGCCGTCGGCGCGCTCGCCGCCGGAATCGACGGGCCCGTCAACGTGCTCGTCTCGCCGGTCGACCCACCGCTCGAAGAGCTTGCACGACTTGGCGTCGCGCGGGTCACGTTCGGCTCCGGGCTCGGCAAGGTCGCGCTCGACGAAGCCTCACGGCTCGCCGCGCTCGCGCTCTCGCGCACGTAGTCGGGAAACGGCCGGCCCTTCGGCCAGGTGCGCTGCGCCACCGGCTGCTCGTGGTCGACGCAGAATCTTCCGAGCGTCAGCGTGTCGCAGCCACGGAATGCACAGAGGCGGAGCAGTCCGGGCACCGCGCAACCCTCTCATGGGAATCTAAGGAGGAGGTTAAGACGGCGTGTCAAGCCGCCTTGCAACGATGCGCACACCCGTCCGCGGAAGTTCGCTCTTTGCGACAAGCTCTTCCTCGAGCGGTCGCAGCGATTCGTCCAATTTCCAGCGGTAAAGGTAGGTGCCGCGGACCGGATCGCCGATTTCGAAGAACGGGGTGAGTGCGGCCGTCATGCGGTCGATTGACTGCACCTTCGTGCGCATCGTCTCGATCAGCTCGGCTGGGGTCTCATGATCGTCACCGCCGCGCGCACGCCGTTGCGCAAGCCACCATTCGGCGGCCCGCTCGTCGAGCATCGAGATGTCGAACTCGTCGAGGAGGAGCGGCGCGCCGGGTGCAAGCTCGGCCGCCAGCCGTTCGATCGATTCTTCGAGCGGTTCGACGTGGTGGAGGGAGACGACTGCGACCGCTGCGTCGAACGGCTCGTCGGACGGCGGGAGGTCGACGAGTGCGACGGGCAACACGTCGTCCGTGTGCGACTTCGGGTCGATCGCCGCCACGTACCAACCTTCTCCGCGTAGGCCGCGCGCAAGCTCACCGTCGCCGGCGCCGACCTCGAGCACGCGTGCGGGCGCCGGTGGCAGATTCGCGCGGACCCATTCCTCGACCTCGCGGAAGTTCACGAAGGAAGCATTGCGCCTTCGAGCTCGAGCAGCGCGCGCTTGACGTGCAGACCGCCCGCGTAGCCGGTGAGCGAGCCGTTGGCGCCGACGATCCGGTGGCAGGGGAGCACGATCGGGATCGGGTTGCGGTTCATCACCGTGCCGACGGCACGCGCGGCCTTCGGCCGGCCGACCTTCTGCGCAAGCGCGCCGTAGGTGTCGGTACGGCCGTAGGGAACCCGGGCGAGCTCGTGCAGCACTGCCTCGTGGAACGGCGCGACGCCGCTCAAGTCGAGCGGTAGGTCGAAGTCGCGGCGCCGGCCCTCGAAGTACTCGTCCAGCTCGCGGCGCACCTCGTCGAGCGGCATGCGCAGCACACGAGCGCCGAACGTGCGCGCGATCGCCTCGTCTTGGCCGTCGATCGTGTACGAGATCCGGCAGAGGCCGCGCGGCGTCGATGCGATGAAGAGATCGCCGACCGGCGACTCCGTGACGTCGTACCGCACGTCGACGAGACCCTCCGCGAGGGCGGTCGCGCGGAAGCGTGCATCGAGCTCAGGCGTGATCGACATTGACAGTCCTCCTCAACCGTCGAACCCCGGACGAGGCGGCCGCGCGGGCCGCTTCCTCGGACGAGCCGAGGGCCTCGCCGATCTCTGCATAGGGAAGGTCGTAGCCATAACGCAGGACGACGGCCGCTCGTTCTTTCGGCGGCAGCCCCTCCGTGAGATGCTCGAGCTCGGTGTACGCCGGACGCTCGAGCTCGACCGGCTTGCCGTCGATCTCCTCGACGGCCACGAGCCGCTTGCCTGCGCGCAGCTCGTCCATCGCGACTCGCGTCGCGATCGTGAACACCCACGCGCGCAGGTGGCTTCCGTGCTCGAGCCGGTCGTAGGCGCGGAGCGCACGCAGGAACGTCTCCTGCCACGCGTCCTCGGCGCGCTGGCCGAGCAGGCGTCGCAGATACCCGAGCACGTCGCCGGCGTTCTCGCCGTAGAAGCGCTCGAAGGGCGGGATTGCCATTGCCTCCATTGTCTGATGAAACGTGCGAGCCTGCAGCGTTGTGAGATGCGCCTGTGTGGGCCACGTCGAATGGATCGAATCCGTGCTGGTCGACCGGGTTCCGGGCCCAGGCGAGATCGCGCATGCGGACGCCGACTGGTCGGAGCCGGGCGGCGGCGGCGGTGTCGCGGCGGTCCAGCTCGCGCGGTTGAACGGCCGGTGCGACTTCTTCACGGCGCTCGGCGACGACGACTTGGGACGACGCTCCGTCGAGCGGCTGACGGAGCTCGGCGTCGAAATGCACGTCGAGTGGTTCGGCTCGACGCGCCGCGGCTTCGTGCAGGTCGACGCGCACGGCGAGCGCACGATCACGACCGTCGGCCCGAAGCTCCGCCCGCGCGTGGTGCCCACGCTCGAGGGCTACGACGCGGTCTTCTTCGTCGCCGGCGAGCCTGAAGCACTGCGGGCCGCACGCGCCGCGCGGTTCCTCTCGGCAACGCCGCGCGAGGCCGCGTTCCTCGGCGGCGTCCACGTCGACCTGCTCGTCGGGAGCGGCAACGACCCCGCCGAACGCTACGAGGGCGGCCTGGACGCCGGCCTTGTCGTCGCGACCGACGGCGCGCGGGGTGGGGCGGCGGACGGCCGCCGCTACGAGGCAGCCGAGCCTCCCGGGACGGTGGCCGACACCTACGGCGCCGGCGACTCCTTCGCCGCGGCCCTGACCTTCGCGCTCGCCCGGGGCGACTCGCTCGAGGCGGCACTCGCGCTGGCCGCCCGGGCCGGCGCGGCGGTCGTCACGGGCAAAGGCCCGTTCGCACGACAAATCACCCAAAAAGGGTTTACACGGGGGGCGTAGTGGGATAAAGTGGGGCACCGTGGTGGACGGGCGATGCTCCTTGGCGAACACGAACACTCCCTCGACGACAAGAACCGGCTCACGCTGCCGGCCAAGCTCCGCGAGCAACTCGGAGACCGCGTCGTCGTCACCCGCGGCCTTGACGGCTGTATCGGTGTCTACGCCGCCCCGGAGTGGGAGCGGCTCGCTCAGCGCGTCGGGACGCTCGACCCGCTGTCGAGCGAGGCACGAACGATGCAGCGCTTCTTCTTTGCGAGCGCATCCGAGGTCGAGCTCGACAAACAGGGCCGGATCGTGATCCCGGCCAACCTGCTCACCGGCCTCGGACGCGAGCTCACCGTGCTCGGCGTCCACGACCACCTCGAGGTCTGGGACCGGGCTGCCTGGAGGGACCAACGGCAAACAGTCGAAGGGAGCGCAGAAGATGTTGCCGAGCGTCTTGCCAACCGAGACTGACCACGTCCCCGTCCTCGCGGACGAAGTACTCGCTTGCCTCGCGCCGCGTCCGGGCGAGACGATCGTCGACTGCACTTTCGGCGCCGGCGGCCATGCGGGCATGCTCGCGGCGCAGCTGCGCGGCGACGGCAAAGTGATCGCGATCGACCGTGATCCGACGGTGGCGCCGTACTTCGAGCGCCTGCGCCGGTCGACTGCGGTAAAGGTTCGTCTGCTCCACGGCGAGTTCTCGCAGGTGCTCGAGCAGCTGGCCGGCAACGGCGTGCATGCCGACGCGATCCTGCTCGACCTCGGCGTCTCGTCGATGCAGCTCGACCGGCCCGACCGCGGCTTCTCCTACGCGGCCGACGCGCCGCTCGACATGCGCATGGATCCGTCGGCCGACCTGACCGCGAGCGAAGTCGTCAACGACACCGAAGAGCGCGAGCTCGCAGACATCTTCCATCGCTTCGGCGAAGAGCGTTACTCGCGCCAGATCGCGCGCGCGATCGTCAAGCGGCGCAAGGAGCAGCCGTTCGAGCGCACGGGCGATCTCGTCGAGGTGATCAAGCAGGCGATCCCTGCGCCGGCGCGGTTCGGCGAAGGGCATCCGGCTAAGCGCGTCTTCCAGGCGCTCCGCATCGAGGTCAACGACGAGCTCGGCTCGCTCGAACGCGCGCTGCCCGCGGCACTCGAGGTGCTGCGGCCCGGCGGGCGGCTCGCCGTGATCTCGTTCCACTCGCTCGAAGACCGGATCGTCAAGCGCTGGCTTCGCTCGGAGGAGCACGGCTGCACCTGCCCGCCCGAGTTCCCCGTCTGCGCGTGCGGTGCCAGCCCGACCCTGCGCGCGACCCCGAGGCGGGCGGTGCGCCCGTCTGCCGCCGAGGTCGCGCGCAACCCGCGTTCCCAGTCGGCGCGCATGCGCGTGGCGGTGAAGCTGTGAGCACGTCGTCGTGGTTCGCCGAAGCCGCCGTCGCCGCTCCGGCGCGCACGCCCACACGGCCCAAGGCGGCGCCGCGGACGAAGACGAAGACCCGCACGCGCCGCCGCGCACGGTCGCGCGCCCCGATCGCCTGGATCGTGATCGGCGCCGTCCTCCTCGCGGGCGTGGTGTTCGTGAACCTCGCCGTCCTTCGGCTCAATCTGAAGCTCGACCACGCCACGCAGCAGCGCTCGGAGCTGCGTGCTTCGAACGCGTCGCTGCAGACGGAGCTCTCGGCCGCGCTCGCGTCCGGTCGTGTCCAGGCGCAGGCGCGGTCGCAGGACGGCCTGCAGCCCGCTGATCCGTCGACGATCGGCTACATCAACCTCACTCCCTGATGGCGCGCTCGAGCGACAAGCGCGCCAACCGCAGGATCCGTCTGCTGCTCGTGATCTTCGCGCTCGCGTTCGCGGCGCTGCTCGCGCGCAGCACGTGGATCCAGGGCGTACAGGCAGGCCGCTACGCGAGCATCGCGCACGACCAGCAGGAGACGACGATCAAGATCCCGGCCGGCCGGGGCACGATCTTCGACCGGAACGGCGTCCAGCTCGCGATCGGCGAGGAGATGACGACGGTCTTCGCCGACCCGGCCGAGGTCGCGAACGCGAGCGCGATCGCCGTCGCCGCCCACAAGATCTTCGGCGTCAACCCGAACGGGCTCTATCCCCAGCTCCTGAACAAGAAGAGCCAGTTCGTCTACATCAAGCGCTTTGCCGACCCCGTCAAGGCGAAGAAGTTCCTCGACAAGGGCTTCACCGGCATCTCGTCGTACCAGGAGCAGCGCCGGATCTATCCGCAGGGAGGTGTCGGCGCGCAGGTGATCGGCTACGCGGGCGTCGACAACCAGGGGATCGAGGGGCTCGAGCTCCAGTACAACCACAAGCTCTCGGGTCGCGCCGGCAAGCAGACGATCGTCCGCGACGCGACCGGGCAGACGATCGACGTGATCAGCTCGTCGCCGGTTCAGGAGGGCGCCGACGTCTTCACCACCATCGACCACACGATCCAGGCGCAGGCCGAGCAGGTTCTGCGGCAGGCCGTCGCCAAGTGGGGCGCGCGCGACGGGACCGCGATCGTGCTCGACCCGACGACCGGCGAGGTGCTGGCGATGGCTCAGGCGCCGGGCTACAACGCGAACGAGACCGGCGACGTCAAGCCGGACGTCACGCGCAACCGCGCGGTCACCGACGTCTACGAGCCGGGCTCTACCTTCAAGCTGGTGACCGTGACGGGAGTGCTTTCGCAGCATCTCGTCACGCCGGCGACGCGCTTCAACCTGCCGGTCTGCATCCACGTCGCGAACTACTGCATCCACGACGCCGAGCAACGCGGTGTCGTCAACTACTCGGTCGCGCAGATCCTCAAGTACTCGTCGAACGTCGGCGCGATCACGCTTGCCGAGAAGCTCGGCTCCGCGAACCTGATGAAGTGGATCGACAAGTTCGGCTTCGGCAAGACGACGGGCATCGACTTCCCAGGCGAGAGCCCCGGGATCGTGCTGCCGCTCGATCAGTGGTCGGGCTCGACGATCGGCAACGTGCCGATCGGGCAGGGCATCTCGGTGACGCCGATCCAGCTCGCTTCGGTCTACGGCGCGGTTGCAAATGGCGGCGTGTGGATCCAGCCGCACCTCGTCTCGCGGGTCGGCGGTCATGCGCCGTTCGTCCCGAAGCGCCGGCGGATCCTCTCGACCGCGGTCGACCGTGAGGTGAAGGCGATGCTGAGCGGTGTCGTGCAGACGGGCGGCACCGGCACCGAGGCCGCGATCCCCGGCTACACGGTTGCGGGCAAGACCGGCACCGCGAACGAGCCCGACGGCCACGGTGGCTATTCGAACTCGAAGTACGACGCGACGTTCGTCGGCATGGTGCCGGCGTCGAAGCCGCGGCTCGTGGTGCTCGTGAAGCTGGACGATCCGCGTGGAGCGATCTACGGCGGCGTCGTCTCCGCGCCGGCGTTCCAGTCGATCGCGAAGTTCGACCTGCAGTACCTCGCGGTGCCGCCGGACGATCCGCGCACTGCGCTGTCGGCGAGCGGTTAGGCCGTTGCCGCAGGCCGGCCGAAGCTGACCGCGTCGCGCACGCCCGCGGGGACACGCTCGAAGAGCTGTGCGTCTGGCTGAAGGCCCAGCGCGTCGTTGATCGTCGAGAAGCCGAGGCGCAGGCCGATCCAGACCGTCGCCTCGAAGATCTCACGCTCGCTGAAACCCGCGTCGCGCAGTCCCTGGACGTCGGCGTCGGTCGTGCTGTTCGGATCGGCGACAAGCTTGCGCGACCACGCCGTGAGTGCAGCCTCGCGCTCGGAGAGGCCCGTGTCGCCGCCGCGGATCACGTCGACGGCCGTTCCCTCGTCGGCCGCGGCGGCGAGCTTCTCGCCCCACGCGAGCGAGCAGTACGAGTCGCCGAGCTTCGACGCCGTCGCGGCGACGAGCACTGCGACCTCGCGTCCCGAGAGCGTCGAGTCGGCGAGCAGGTCGGCGCGGAGCTTCGCGAACGCCTGCAACACGTCGGGACGCCAGCACCACACGCGCACGTAGTTCGGGACATAGCCGTCGGACGCGAGGCTCTCCTCGTGCACGGCGCTGACCGGCGGACTCGAAGCCGGTGCCGAGATGAAGGACGTCTGTTCGATGCGGAGAGTCTGCCAGTCGGCTCAGGCCGACGGGCCCGCGACGGGCGGCGGCACCTGCTCCCAGCTGACGATCTTCCCCTTGACGATGAAGAAGCGCGCCGCCGCGAGCGACCCCGGCGCGTCGCACTTCGACTTCGGCCGGTTGCCGAGGCGGAACACCGCCGTCGCGTAACGGCCCGCGACCTGGATCGAGACGATGTGGCCGGCGCAGGGAAGCTGGGCATGCCAGCGTGCGACGTCCTTCGTCGTCGTGAGCCGGAACTCGTACGGCCCCTGGATCATGATCGCGGGCAGGTGGAAGAGTTTCGCGACGCCGGCGTTGTCGCCGGAGTTCAAGTGCGTGCTCCAGGCGCGGACGACGGCCCGCATCCGCTGGGCCTGCGTCAGCCGGGGCACAGGCTTGGGCTTCGGGGCCACCTGAGGCTTGGCGGCGCTTCCGCATCCCGCCAGCACGAGGACAGACGCCAGAATGAGCGCTCCGTGCCTGTCTCGCATGCCGTGACTCTAAGCCAGCTGGTCGCCGTACTCCACCCCGCCGAGGTCGCGAACGACGCGCCCGCCGAGGTGACCGATCTCGCCTACGACACGCGGGCGGTCACGCCCGGCGCGCTTTTCTTCTGCCTACGGGGCGAGCAAGCCGACGGCCACGCCTTCGCGCCGACAGCCGCGGCCCTCGGCGCGGTGGCGCTCGTCGTCGAGGAGCCGCTCGACCTTCCGCTCCCGCAGCTCGTGGTCGCCGACTCGCGGGCGGCGATGGCGCCGGCCGCCAACGTCTTCTTCGGTGACCCGACACGCGAGCTCGACGTTGCCGCGGTGACCGGCACGAACGGCAAGACCACGAGCGCGTTCCTGCTGCACGCGATCCTCGAGGCGGGTGGTCGCCAGGCCGGCCTCCTGACGAACATCGAGCGCCTCGTCGGCGGCGAGGAGCGACCGCTCGGTCTCAACACTCCCGAGGCGATCGACCTGCAGCGGCTCTTCCGCGAGATGTTCGACGGTGGCGACTCGGCGTGCGTGATGGAGGCGACCTCGATCGCGCAGAAGCAAGGTCGGCTCGCCGGAACGCGGTTCGCAGTGCTCGTCTTCACGAACCTGACGCAGGACCACCTCGACTTTCACGGCACGATGGAGGCGTACTACGCGGCGAAGCGCGCGATGTTCGATCAGGCCGACACCGCGGTTGTGAACGTCGGCGACGACTACGGCAAGCGGCTCGCGTCGGAGCTACAGGACGCGATCACCTTCGACGCCGGCTCGGACGCGATCGACGGCATCGACCTCGAGCTGCGCGGCGCCTTCAACCACATGAACGCGATCGGTGCGGCACTCGCAGCCCGCGCGCTCGGCATCGACGACGCCGCGATCAAGCGCGGGATCGAATCGGTTGCCGGCGTACCGGGGCGATTCGAGTCGATCGACGAGGGGCAGCCCTTCTCCGTGATCGTCGACTACGCGCACACGCCCGACTCGCTCGAGAACGTGATCACGACCGCGCGCGGCCTCGGCGACCGCGTCGTCGTCGTGTTCGGGGCCGGCGGCGACCGCGACCGCGGCAAGCGGCCGCTGATGGGCCGCATCGTCGCCGAGCTTTCGGATCGCGCGATCCTCACCTCCGACAATCCGCGCTCGGAAGATCCGGACGCGATCGCGCACGACGTCGCCGACGGCTCGCTCGGCCGGTTCGAAGTCGAGCTCGACCGCCGCGCCGCGATCGAGCTCGCGCTGACGACCGCGGAGCCAGGGGACGTCGTCGTGCTCGCCGGCCGCGGCGCCGAGCCCGAGCAGGAGCTCGCCACCGGGAAGATCCCGTTCGACGACCGCGAGGTGGCGCGGGAGATCCTGCGCGGATGATTCCCCTCGAGCTTTCGTTCCTCGAGCCGCTCGGCCGGGTCCAGGCCCGGCCGTGGGCGGATGAGGTCACCGGCATGCAGATCGACTCGCGGCGAATCGAAGAAGGCGATCTCTTCGTCGCGGTCGGCTCGGGCGATGACTTCGTCGCGCACGCGCTCGCGCGCGGTGCGGCCGCCGTGCTCGTGCCGGAGGACGCGCACAAGGCGCTCGCCGTGATCGGGGGCGCGGTGCGGGAGCGCTCGAGCGCCCGCGTCGTCGGGATCACGGGCTCGACCGGTAAGACGACGACCAAGGATATCCTCACTGCGCTCTGTGAGCCGCACCTGCGCACGGTCGCGTCCGAAGCGAACTACAACAACGAGCTCGGCGTGCCGCTCACGCTCTGCCGCATCGAGCCCGACACCGAGCTCTGCATCGTCGAGATGGGCATGCGCGGACTGGGCCAGATCGCGTGGCTCGCTTCGTTCGCGAAACCCGACGTCGCTGTGATCACGAACGTCGGCCCCGTGCACCTGGAACTCGTCGACACCGTCGAGAACGTCGCGCGTGCGAAGGCGGAGCTGATCGAGGCGCTGCCGCCGGGCGCCGTCGCGGTCGTTCCCGACGAGCCGCTCCTGGAGCCGTACCTGCGTGACGACGTCGACGTGCGCCGCTTCGCGACGGAGATTCCATTCGGTACGAGTTACACCGCTGCGCACCAGCTCGAGAACACGCGCGCGGCGGTCGCCGTCTGCGAGGCGCTCGGCGTGCCGCTGCCCGAGCGGCTCGACGTGGCGTTCTCGCCGATGCGCGAGGAAGAGCACGCGCTTCGCGACGGTGTCCTCCTGCTGAACGACTGCTACAACGCGAACCCGATGTCGATGCGCGCCGCGCTCGCACACCTCGCGTCTCGCGCGGGCGACCGCCGGCGGGTCGCCGTCCTGGGCGAGATGGCCGAGCTCGGGCCGGGCGGGCCGGCCTTTCACCGCGAGGTCGGCGAGCTCGCGGCGGAGCTCCGGGTCGAGGTGATCGCCGTCGGCCCGCTCGCCCGCGACTACGGCGGCCGCTGGGTGGCCACCGCAGCCGAGGCGGCAGACGCGGCGACCGAGACGATCGAGGCCGGCGACGTCGTCCTCGTCAAGGGCTCCCGCTCGGTGGGACTCGAAGCGGTGGCAGCGAAACTAACCGCGGAATGAGTCGCGTCCTCGTCGCGGCGCTCGTCGCGCTGATCATCTCGATCCTCGCCGGTCCGGTCTTCATCGACTTCCTGCGGCGGCATGCGCTCGGCCAGCAGATCCGCGAGGAGGGGCCGGAGCATCACATCGGCAAGCAGGGAACGCCGACGATGGGCGGCGTCTTGATCGTCGTCGCGGCGACGATCGCCTTCCTGGCGACGAGCGCGCGCACCGCGCCCGCGCTCGCGATCTTCGGGACGATGCTCGCGTGCGGTGCGATCGGGTTTGTCGACGACTTCATCAAGCTCCGCCACCAGCGCTCGCTCGGGCTCTCTGGACGGATCAAGATGATGCTGCTGATCGCGATCACGGCCGCCGTCGGCTTCGCCGCGCATCACCAGGGCCTTCGCCACTCGGTCTACGTGCCGATCGTGAATCTGCACGTCGCCCTCGGCTGGGGCTTCTACGTGCTGATCTTCCTGGTCATCGCCGGCGCTGCGAACGCAGTCAACCTGACGGACGGCATCGACGGGCTCGCGGCAGGGACGGCGATCATCGCGCTCTTCACACTGACGGCGATGGCCGTGACGGTGTACATCCGCTCGGGCGCGCCCGGGCAAAGTCGCATCCCGACGCGACTCGACGCCGCGTTCATCGGGGCGGCGGTGATCGGCGCCGCGATTGGCTTCCTCTGGTTCAACGCCTGGCCGGCGGAGGTGTTCATGGGCGACACCGGCTCGATGGCGATGGGCGGCGCGATCGGCGCGATGGCGATCTTCCTTCAGGTCGACCTGCTGCTGCTCCTCGTCGGCGGCATCTTCGTGATCGAGGCGCTCTCCGTGATGGCGCAGGTCGTGTCGTTCAAGTACTGGGGAAGACGCCTGTTCCTGATGGCGCCGCTCCACCACCACTTCGAGATGAAGAACTGGTCCGAGACGAAGATCATGGTGCGCTTCTGGATCGCGACCGGCGTCCTCTGCGCTGCGGGCTTCGCGCTCTTCTACAAGTACTACCGCGAGTTCTATCCACTCAAGAAATGAGATACCTCGTCTACGGCCTCGCGCGCTCGGGGCAGGCCGCGATCGAGCGGCTCGTTGCGCGCGGCGACGATGTCGTCTCTGCAGACCGCTCGCTCGGCAACGAGCTCGACCTCGACCTGCTCGACGGCGTCGAGGTGCTCGTCAAGAGCCCCGGCGTACCCGGCGAGCGTCCACTCGTCACGCTCGCGCGCGAGCGCGGGATCCCGGTCTGGTCGGAGGTCGAGCTTGCTTACCGGCTGCTGCCGGGCGACACGCGCATCATCGGCGTCACCGGGACGAACGGGAAGACCACGACGACGGAGCTCCTCGGCGCGATCTTCCACGCTGCCAAGCGCGACGTCGCCGTCGCGGGGAACGTCGGCACGCCGCTCGCGTCGGTCCTGAGCGCCGACTGGATCGTCTGCGAGCTCTCGTCCTTCCAGCTCGAGGATGTCGACACGTTTGCGTGCGAGGTCGCGGTGCTGCTCAACCTCGAGCCCGACCACCTCGACCGACACGGCTCGTTCCAGGCCTACCGCGACGCGAAGCTGCGCATCTTCGAGCGGGCGCGGCAGAAGGTGGTGCCGCGCGGGCTGGGCTACGAGGGGATCGAGTTCTCGGCCGACGACCCGCTGCCCGCGGAGCCGCTGATCCGCGGCGCGCACAACCGCGAGAACGCCGCCGCGGCGACGGCTGCCGCGCGGGCCGCCGGAATCGACGAGGAAGCAATCGCCGAGGGCCTCAGAACCTTTGCCGGCGTGCCGCACCGGCTCGAGCCGGTCGCGGAGGGAAACGGCGTGCGCTTCGTCAACGACTCGAAGGCGACGAACGTCGCCGCCGCGCGCCGCGGGCTCGCCGCATATGCCGACGAGCCGGTGCATCTGATCCTCGGCGGCTCGCTGAAAGGCGAGGACTTCGCGCCGCTCGCCGCCGCGATCGGATCGAACGTCAAGTCGGTGCACCTGATCGGCGAGGCGGCCGCGGCGCTCGGCGCCGCGATCCCCGACGGCCATGACGACGGCACGCTCGAGCGCGCAGTCGCCCACGCTGCCGCCGGGGCGGAGCCGGGCGACGTCGTCCTGCTCAGCCCGGCGTGCGCGAGCTACGACCAGTACGACAACTTCGAGCAGCGAGGCGAGGACTTCAGGAGGCTCAGCCGAATTCACTCTTGATGGCCAGGCGCGGAGAGCTCGAGTCGAGGATCCTGATCCTCGTCACGCTGGCGCTCGTCGCGTTCGGGATCGTGATGGTCTACTCCGCGACGTCGGCCCCGGCGGCCGTCGGCGGCTCGAATCCGAACTACTACCTCGAGCGGCAGGGCGCATATGCGCTGTTCGGGATCCTGCTGATGGTGATCGCGCAACGCTGGGACTACCGGCGATTGCGCGCGCTCGCGCCGACGCTCGTGCTCGCGTCGATCGCGCTCCTGCTCGCGGTGCTCGCGATCGGGCCCGCGGTGAACGGCGCGCGCCGCTGGATCTCGCTCGGCCCCGCGGTCTTCCAGCCGTCCGAGTTCGCGAAGCTGGCGGTCGCGATCTGGGCGGCGTCGTATCTCGCGAGGCATCCGGCGCCGCGCTCGCTGCGCGAGCTGTGGCGGCCGATCGGCGCGCTTGCCGCGCTCTACTGCGTCTTGCTCGTCGTCGAACCCGACCTCGGCACCGCGATCGCGCTGCTCGTGATGCTCGCCGCCGTGCTGCTTGTCGCCGGCACGCCGGCGTCGGTGCTCGGGCCTGCGCTCGCGATCGCAGCCACGGTCGGTATCGCCGCAATCTGGTTCGAGCCGTACCGCCGCGCGCGCTTCTTCGCGTTTCTCCACCCGACGCAGGATCCGCAGGGCATGGGTTACCAGACGATGCAGGGTCTGATCAGCATGGGCTCCGGCGGGATCACCGGCGTCGGCATCGGCAACGGGATCGGGAAGATCTTCTACCTGCCGGAAGCCTCGACCGACATGATCTACGCGAACGTCGGCGAGGAGCTTGGCCTGCTCGGCATCGCGGTCGTGATCGGCGCCTATCTGCTCTTCGCCTACGCCGGGTTGCGCGTGGCGCTCGGTTGCCGCGACCCCTTCGGGAAACGGCTCGCCGTCGGGCTGACCGTGCTGGTCTGCGGCCAGGCCGTGATCAACATGGCGGCCGTGATGGGCGTCGCCCCGCTGACCGGAATTCCGCTGCCGTTCCTCTCCTACGGCGGCTCCAGCCTCGTGATGCTCCTCGCCTCGGTCGGAATCCTCCTTAACATCGCTCAACGTGGCAACGCAACGGCAGCTTCGGTGCGTGATCGCGGCCGGGGGGACGGCAGGGCACGTCCTGTCGGCGCTCGCGGTCGCGGAAGCGCTGTCGGAGCGGGGAGTGTTCGTGACGTTCGCCGGGTCGCAGGATCGCGTCGAGGCTCGGCTCGTTCCTGAAGCCGGCTACGAGCTCGACACGTTCCGGATCGCGGGCTTCCCACGCCAGCCGACACCGGCGCTGCTGAAAGCGGTCGCGCTTGCCGGGGCCGCACCCGCCGTGTGCCGCTCGATCCTCCGGCGGCGCAGGCCCGACGTCGTCTTCGGCGCGGGCGGCTACGTCGCCGGGCCGATGGTCGTCGCCGCCGCGTCGATGCGCATCCCGGCCGCAATCGCGGAGGCAGACGCGCACCTCGGGCTCGCGAACCGCTGGGCGCTTCCGTTCGCGAAGCGCGTCTTCCTTGCGTACCCGCTCGGGGGACGCGCCGGCTCGAAGTTCCGCGTCGTCGGCCGCCCGATCCCGCCGCGCGCACGTGTGATTCCGAAGGACGAGGCGCGCGAGATATTCGAGCTGCCGCAGGACCGCCCGGTGCTGCTCGTCGCCGGCGCGCTCGCGGGGGCGCGCTCGATCAACGAGCTCGTCGTCGAATCGTTCGGCGAGGTCGGGCCCGTGATCCTGCACATCTCCGGCGACCGTGACTTCAGCTCGGTGCGCAGGCGCGTCAAGCGCAGCGACTACCGCGTGATCGCGACGACCGACCGCATCGGCGCTGCGTACTCGGCCGCCGACCTCGTGCTGTCGCGTTCCGGCAGCGCCGTCTGGGAGATCGCCGCCGCGGGCAAGCCCGCGATCCTCGTGCCGTATCCGTTCGCGACCGCCGACCACCAGGCGCGGAACGCCGAGTACTTCGCGCGCGCGGGCGGCGCGATCATGGTGCGCGAGCTCGACCTCGAGGACGTGCCGGATCGTGTGCGATCGATGCTCGACGATCCCGACCGGCTCTCGGAGATGAGCGAGGCGATGCTGCGCGTCGCGAAGCCGGACGCCGCGGACGAGATCGCCGAAGGGCTGATCCAGCTTGCCGGCGCTTGACGGCCGGCGGCTGTGGTTCATCGGCATCGGCGGCGCCGGACTGTCGGCGTACGCGCAGCTCGCGCGCGCGTGGGGCGCTGAGGTCGGCGGCTGGGACCGCGTGCGCACGCCGTACCTGGATGCGCTCGACGGCGTGACTGTCGAGATCGCGGCCGAACCGGTCGTGCGCGCCGGCTGGGAGGTCGTCGTCTCGTCCGCGTATCCGACGGTGGCGGGCCGCTCGCGCGCCGAGTTCCTCGCGGAGCTCGTCGGCCTGCGCCGTTCGATCGTCGTCGGCGGCACGCACGGCAAGGGGACGGTCGCGGCGATGATCGCCTATGTCCTGCGCGAGACCGGCAGCGACCCGGCCTGGCTGATCGGCGCGCTCGTGCCACAGCTCGGGGCGAACGCGGGCACGGGGGAGGGCTGGCTCGTCGTCGAGGGCGACGAGTCGGATCGCACGGTCTTCGGATTGCCCGCGACGATCGCGGTCGTCACGAACGTCGAGCTCGACCACCACGCGACGTTCTCGTCCCTCGACGAGCTCGAGCGCGCCTTCGACGGGTGGGCTGCACGCGCCGAGCACGCGGTACGCGCTGCGCCTCCTTACGAGGGCGAGCTCGCGGTCGCGGGCGAGCACAACCGGCGCAACGCGGGGTCCGCGCTGGCGGCACTCGAGCTCGCGGGCGTTCTGCGGGCGGATGCCGAGCATGCGCTCGCCTCGTTTACGGGCACCGGCCGTCGGTTCGAAGTCCACGACGTCGACGGGATCACGATCGTCGACGACTACGGCCATCACCCGAGCGAGATCGCCGCGACGATCGACGCCGTCCGCGAGCGTTACGGCGATCGCCGCCTGCGCGTTCTCTTCCAGCCGCACCTCTACTCGCGCACGCGGCATCTCGCGCGCGAGCTCGGTGACGCGCTCGCCGGCGCCGACAACGTCGCCGTCACCGACGTCTACCCGGCGCGCGAGGAGCCGATCCCGGGTGTCACCGGCAAGCTCGTCGTCGATGCAGTGTCGGACACCGGACATCTCCCCGCTTGGACGCCCAGCGTCGAGGACGGCGTCGAGCACCTCGTGCGCCACGTGCGGCCGGGCGACGTGGTGCTCGTGATCGGCGCCGGTGACATCGATCGCGCGACGGCGCTGCTCCGCGAGCGGCTCGCGCGATGAAGCTCGAAGAGAACGTTCCGCTCTCGCGCTACACGACGCTCGGCACCGGCGGGCCGGCGCGCTACTTCGCGAAGCCGGCGTCGATTATCGAGCTCGAGGAGCTGCTCGCCTGGGCGCACGGCGGAGGTGTGCCGGTCGCGCCGGTCGGCCTCGGCTCGAACCTCCTCGTCCACGACGACGGTGTCGACGCGCTCGTGCTTCGGCTCGAGGGCGAGCTCTCCGAGGTGCGCGTCGACGGCGAGCAGCTCGTCGCCGGCGGCGGCGCGACGAACGCGGTCTGCCTCCATCGAGCGCGCGACGCCGGACTCGGCGGGCTCGAGTTCGCCTCCGCGATCCCGGGGACGATCGGTGGCGGCGTGCGGATGAATGCCGGTGCGTACGGCGTCGAGCTCCGCGACGTCCTGGTCGATGCGGTGATTGCCGGGCCGGACGGAACGCGCACGGCCGGGCTCGACGAGCTCGACCTGTCGTACCGGCACTCGTCGCTCGCGCCGGGCGAGGTCGTGGCGCAGGCACGGCTTCGACTCGAGCCACGGGCGCCCGTCGCGATCAGGGCACATGTCGCCGAGCTGCTCGCGCAGCGGAAGGCGACGCAGCCGACCACGAAGCGGACGTTCGGCAGCGTGTTCAAGAACCCGCCGGGCGAGAGCGCGGGGCGGCTGATCGAGCAGACCGGGCTCAAGGGCCACCGGATCGGCGGCGCCCTCATCTCGCCACGCCACGCGAACTTCATCGAGAACGCGGGCGACGCCTCGTCG
>DASYAO010000184.1:0-1940 GCA_036501285.1 Gaiellaceae bacterium | reverse complement strand
AGCCGCTCGTACTTGGCCCCGCCGTAGGCGGAGCGAATCCGTTCGTCACCTTCGTCTCCGAGGAAGTTGACGTACACGCCTTCCTGCCACGGCTCCAGTGCCGACCAGAAGTCGCGCACCCACTCGCGTTCTTCGTCGAATCCGTCGGCGGTCTCCGTGCAGGCGCCGATGTTGTAGGTGAAGCCCGCCGTTCGGCCGTTGAACGCAGTCTCGCCGTCGTCGACGCGACTGACGGCTCCACCCATCTGCCAGATCGGGAACGAGGTCAGCGGTGACGCAATTCGCAGCGAGCGCTCCACCGTGATGTCGATGACCTCGTCCGTCAGCTCGGCGACATCACAGCTCTTGAAGTAATACCAACGGTGTGGAACGAAGCTCGGATCGAACATCGCCTGGTGCGCAAGGAACGGCTTGACCGTGCAGACGTCTGCGACGGGCGACCCGAACTCGCGCAACGGGCGGATGAACTTCTCTCCCTCGTCGACGTCGCCCGACCAGCAGCAGATCACCATCACGACCGGCTTCCCGTGCAACTCGGCCGGCACGAACGCGAGCGGCGGCGCCTTGCGGTGCACAACGATCGTCATCAACTCGTCGGGAGCGTCGGCAACCCAATCACGGTAGAACCGAA
The DNA here is from genome assembly GCA_036501285.1 of Gaiellaceae bacterium. Lineage (GTDB taxonomy): Bacteria > Actinomycetota > Thermoleophilia > Gaiellales > Gaiellaceae > PALSA-600. The sequence goes on along the minus strand of DASYAO010000184.1, from coordinate 1,309 downwards.
GGACTTCGCCAGACTTCTCCATCGGCCAGAAGAGCGGTCCCGCGAGCACCTGTGTTCCGAGCGGTACACAGCGGAACTCAAACTCCGTGACGATGCCGAAGTTGCCCCCGCCCCCGCGAACGCCCCAGAACAGATCGGCGTTCTCGTCTGCGCTCGCGGTGACGAACTCTCCGCCGGCGGTGACGAGGTCGACGGAAACGAGCTGGTCGATCGACAGCCCGTATTTCCGCATCAGCCATCCGATGCCACCACCGAGCGTCAGCCCGGCCACGCCGGTGTGCGTCACGATTCCGGACGGCACCGCCAGCCCGAACGCCTGCGTCTCCTTGTCGAGCTCGCCCAGCAGCACACCTGCCTGAGCGCGCACAGTTCCGCGCTCCGGGTCGACGCGGACACCCTTCATCAGGCTGAGGTCGATCATCAGCGCGTCGTCCGCGACCGAGAAGCCGGGAAACGAATGCCCGCCGCTGCGTACCGCGACCGGCAGGCCGCTCTCGCGGCCGACCTCGACCGCGGCGATGACGTCGGAGACACCCGCGCAGCGCGCGATCAGTGCCGGGCGCCGGTCGAACGATCCGTTCCAGATCTTGCGATGTACGTCGTAGTCCACACCGTCGCGACGCACGATCTGCCCGCGGAACGCGGTCTCGTCGATCTCGATCGCGTCGACCAGGCTCGTCACCGCGCTAGTCTCCCACGCCGCCACGGGATGTCAAAGGGGGCGCAGATCTAGCGCGCGGCGCGCTTCGAGGCAGCCTTCGAGCGATACAGATCTGCGTCGGCGCGCTCGAAGAGATCCGTCGGTGTGTCCTCGGACGAGAGCTCGGCGACGCCGCCGGAGACCTTCAGCGTTCCCGACTTCGCGACCGGCTCGGCGCTCACGGCGCGCTCGATCCGCGCCGCCAGATGATCGGCGTCGCCGCGGGTCGACTCGGGCAGGATCACCGCGAACTCGTCGCCGCCGATGCGGCAGGCGATGTCGGTCGTTCGCACGACGCTGCGAATCCGCCGCGCGACCTCGGCGAGCACGGCGTCGCCGGCCAGATGGCCGATGCGGTCGTTCACGCGCTTGAAGTCGTTCAAGTCGAGCACCACGAGCGAGAGGCGGCGGCCGTAGCGGCGCGAGCGCGCGACTTCGCGGGCGAGGAGCTCGTGGAAGACCCGCTGGTTCGAGAGCCCGGTCAGCGAATCGAGCTCGGCGAGGCGGCTCGCCTCCGCGAAGCGCCTCGCGTTCGCGAGCGCCGGTCCTGCCCTGAGCGCGAGCGCCTCGAGCGCCTCGGCGGTCTCGGGCGGGAACTCGTGCGGCTGG
>DASYAO010000183.1:0-6221 GCA_036501285.1 Gaiellaceae bacterium | reverse complement strand
CCCGACTCGGGCCCGAGGAACGCCTGGTCCTGGATGCCGGTCTCGTAGACGCCCGAGACCGAGACGTCGCCGCGCGCGTCCGGATCGCCGTGGGTGATCGCAATGTGACGAACCACGTTCGGGCGGTCGTCGATGCGGTGGCCGTGGTCCTGGCCGCGTAAGTCGGGATGAAGGTCGGGGCCTTCCGTCGCGCGCTCCATGTCCGTGACGGCCTGGAGCGGCTCGTACTCGACGCGGACTTTCTCGGCAGCGCGACGCGCCTGCTCGGGGTGCTCCGCGGCAACGAGCACGACGGGCTCGCCGAAGTAGCGCACGCGGTCGACCGCGAGCACGGGCTGATCGCGAATCTCGAGACCGTACGTCTTCTCGCCGGGGACGTCGTCGTGCGTGAGCACCGCGTGGACGCCGGCCATCGTCACGGCCTCGCTGATGTCGATCGAGAGGATGCGCGCGTGCGCGTGCGGGCTGCGGACGGTGTGCCCCCAGAGCATCCCGGGCGCGACGAGGTCGCTCGAGTAGGCGAACTCGCCCTTGACCTTCGGCGTCGCGTCGACGCGAGCGACGATGTCGCCGATCCGGCCGACCTCGAGCGTGCGCGGCTCGGCGACGGTGGTCATACGCGCGCCACTGAGAGGGTTTCTTTCCCCGCCCAGGGTGGGGTAGTGCGCCACCCTCCACCCGCCACTATCGTGGTCGCCGGCGCCGCGCCGCGCAAGCTGTCCTTTGCACCAGCTTCGTAACGTTTCATCCAGAACCGTCCTCTGCGGCCAGTCTCACAGCATCGAAGATCTTCTCGTACCCGGTGCAGCGGCAGAGGTTGCCGGAGAGCGCTTCCCGGATCTCGTCATCGGTGGGATGCGGACTCCGTTCGAGCAGGTCGGCAGCCGCCACGACGAGCCCCGGCGTGCAGAAGCCGCACTGCACCGCACCAGCATCGACGAACGCGCGCTGCACCGGATGAAGCTCGTCCTCGCTCGCAAGCCCCTCGACCGTCGTCACGTCGTGGCCGTCGGCCTGCGCGGCGAGCACGAGGCACGAACACGCGAGCACCCCGTCGAACAGCACCGAGCACGACCCGCACTCACCCTGCTCGCATGCGTTCTTCGAACCCGGATACCCGAGCTTCTCGCGCAGCGCGAAGAGAAGCGACTCGCCCTCCCAGCAGTCCGCCTCGGCTTGCGTCCCGTTGACTCGCAGCGAGATCCTCAACTCAGAGTCCTCTCAAGCGCCCGCTTCGCAAGCACGCGCAACGCATGCCTGCGATAGACGGCGCTTCCGCGCACGTCGTCGATCGGCGACGCCGCTTCCGCGACCAACTCGGGAAACGACGCGGCATCCGAACGCGGTGCCGTGACCACGACGGGCCTCGGCGACGCGGAGCCGATCGATGCGCGTAGCTCGTCGCCTGCGGAAACGGCAAGCGCGACGACCGCGATCACCATCGCGTTCCGAGGGCCGACCTTCATGAACGTCTGCGGAGCCTTGGACGGTGTCACCCAGACGGCGGTGATCAGCTCGTCGCCGGCGAGCACGTTGCGCTTGACGCCCGTGACGAATTCGAGCAGCGGCACGCGCCGCGAGCCGCGAGCCGACGCGCACTCGACCTCCGCGTCCTCGATCGCAAGCGGCGGCAGCGCGTCTCCGGCGGGGGAAGCGGTGCCAAGGTTGCCACCGATCGTGCCGCGGTTCCTGATCTGCGGTGACCCGACCGTGCGCGAGGCCTCGGCCAGCGCCGGCAGCAGCTCGGCGAGCGTGCCGGTCATCGCCTCGGTGTAGGTGAGACCCGACCCGAGGCGCAGCGCACCGTTCTCCTGCGACCAGCCGCGAAGCTCCGCTACTTCGTTGAGATTCAGCACGAACTCGGGCCGTGAGCGGTCGAAGTTGAGGGCCACCATCACATCCGTCCCACCCTGGATCGGCATCGCGTCCGGGTGCTCAGCCCTGAGGCGAAGCGCCTCGTCCAGCCCACGCGGCGTCAGTACCTCCATGCGCAGAACTGTACGGTTTTCAATCACGATGGCCTCCACGCTTTCCCGTCGGCTGGCTGTGGCGAGAGGGGACGAGCCCGCCGATCTCGTCGTGCGCGGCGGGCGGGTGTTCTCGGTCTTCACGCGCGAGTGGCTCGAGGCCGACATCGCCGTCGTCGACGGGTACGTCGCCGGGCTCGGCGAGTACGACGGCGCGGAGATCCTCGACGCATCGGGAAGGCACGTGGTTCCCGGCTTCATCGACGCGCATATGCACCTCGAGTCGTCGAAGCTCCTCGTCGACGAGTTTTCCCGACTGGTGCTCCCGTTCGGGACGACCGCGGTCGTAGCCGACCCACACGAGATCGCGAACGTCCTCGGAACCGACGGCGTGCACTGGCTGCTCGACGTCTGCGGCCGGCTTCCGCTCGACGTCTGGTTCATGGCGTCGTCGTGCGTGCCCGCGTCGACCTTCGAATCGCCCCGGCGCGAGCTCACCGCCGGCGACCTCGACGCGCTGCTCCGTCGCAGACGGGTGATCGGGCTCGCGGAGATGATGAACTTCCCCGGCGTCATCGGCGCCGACCCGCACGAGCTCGAGAAGCTCGAGCTGGCAACGCACGTCGACGGCCATGCCCCCGGCGTGCACGGCCGAGCGCTCAACGCGTACGTCGCAGCGGGCATTCGCTCGGACCACGAGGCGTACACCGCAGACGAAGGTCGCGAGCGCCTGCGCGCCGGGATGTGGCTGCTGATCCGCGAAGGGTCGGCGGCTCGCAACCTGCAGGCCCTGCTGCCGCTCCTCGCAGAGTACGGCCCGGGACGGATCGCGTTTTGCACCGACGACCGCGAGCCCGAGCACATCGCCGACGACGGCCACATCAACTCGATGGTGCGCGACGCGGTGGCTTACGGCATCCCGCCGGAGGACGCACTCACCTGCGCGTCGTTGAACCCATCGCTCTGGCACGGGCTGTCGCACCTCGGCGCGATCGCACCCGGGTACCAGGCCGACCTGCTGCTCCTGCCCGACCTCGAGCGCTTCGTGCCCGACTTGGTGCTCAAGGCGGGCAAGCCGGTCGCGGAGTTCCCGCGAGCCGACGTCCCCGACTGGGTTCGGCACACCGTTCGCGTCGGCGCACTCGGCCCGGAGGTCTTCCGCATCCCGTGGCAGGGTGGCAAGGCGCGCGTGATCGGGCTCGTGCCGGGACAGATCGTCACCGACTCGCTCGTCGAGGAAGTACCGGCTCGCACAGGTGAGGCCGTCGCCGATCCCGCCCGCGACCTCGCGAAGATCGCCGTGATCGAGCGGCATCTCGGCACAGGGCGAACAGGGCTCGGCTTCGTCCGCGGCTTCGGACTGCAGCGCGGTGCGCTCGCATCGACAGTCGCACACGACGCGCACAACATCGTCGTCGTGGGCATGAGCGATGCCGCGATGGCGTTTGCCGTGCGACGGCTTGCGAACATCGGCGGCGGCATCGTCGTCGTGGACGGCGCCCAGGTGCTCGCCGAACTGCCGCTGCCCGTCGCCGGCCTGCTGTCCGACGCGTCGCTCGAGGACGTCGTCGCTCGGAGCCGCGCGATCATCGCTGCGGCCGCCGAGCTCGGCTGCACGGTCGAAGCGCCGTTCCAGCTCCTTTCGTTCCTCGCTCTGTCCGTGATACCGAGCCTCAAGCTCACGGATCGCGGGCTCGTCGACGTCAACCGCTTCGAGATCGTCCCGCTGGAGGTCCCGTGATTCTCGAGAACGCGTGGATCGTGACGATGGACGACGCCGGCACAGAGCATGCACACGGTTGGCTTCGCATCGAGGACGGGCTCGTCGCCGAGGTCGGCGCGGGCGATGCGCCCGAGCGCGGCGACGATTTGAAAGGCGCCGTCGTCACGCCCGGCTTCGTCAATACGCATCACCACCTGTACCAGACGCTGACACGCGCGAGAGCCGCCGACGCCGATCTCTTCAGTTGGCTGAAGACGCTGTACCCCGTGTGGGCGCGCATCGACGACCAGATGGTCTACGCGGCTGCTCGGTGCGGCCTCGCCGAGCTCGCGCTCTCCGGCTGCTCGACGGTCTTCGACCACCACTACGTCTTCCCGCGCGGTGTGACCGGGCTCGTCGAGGCCGAGGTCCGGGCCGCTCAAGAGCTCGGCATGCGCATCGCCGCGTCGCGCGGCTCGATGGACCTCGGCGAGTCGGACGGAGGCCTTCCGCCCGACTCACTTGCCGAGCGAATCGACGACGTGCTCGCCGACACGGAACGCCTCGCCGAGCTGAATGACGGCGACCGGGTTCAGATCGTCGTCGCGCCATGCTCCCCGTTCTCGGTGACGACGCAGTTGATGGAGGAGTCCGCAGCGCTCGCCCGCAAGCTCGGACTCCAACTCCACACACACCTTGCCGAGACCGTCGAGGAAGCGGAGTACTGCAGAGAGACCTACGGCTGCACGCCGGTGGAGTACTGCGAACGGGTCGGGTGGCTCGCCGACGACGTCTGGTGCGCGCATTGCATCCACCTCTCGCCGTCGGAGATCGCGCAGTTCGGAGCGCTTGACGTTGGTGTCGCGCACTGCCCGACCTCGAATCTCCGGCTCGGCGCCGGCGTCGCGCCGGTGCGAGAACTGCTTGACGCGGGCGTGCGGGTCGGGCTTGGCGTCGACGGCTCGGCGTCGAACGAGCGCGGTGACCTCTTCTTCGAGGTGAAGCAGGCGATGCTGATGGCGCGCGGACGCGGCGGCGGCACTGCGATGAGCGCGCGCGAGGCGCTGCGTCTGGCGACGCGCGGCGGCGCGAAGGTCCTGCGTCGCGACGACATTGGCGTGATCGAGCCGGACAAGCGTGCCGACCTCGCCGTCTGGGCCACTGACGGGCTCGAGCTCGGCGGCGCGGAGGATCTCGTTGCAGCGCTCGTTCTCTCCGGGCCCCACCGGGTCGCCACGCTGTACGTCGGCGGCGAAAAGGTGGTCGACGGCGGCTCGCTCGTCCGGGCTAGCGAGCAGGAGATCGCACGCGAGCACCGCAAGGAAGCCGCGAGACTATGGCGATGACTCTTTCAACGCACATCCTCGACACTGAGATCGGCGAACCTGCAGGGGGTGTGAAGGTCGGCCTATTCCGAGGCAAAGACCTCATCTCCCTCAAGGAGACAGATGAAGATGGTCGGATCGCCAACCTCTTCGACGCTGAGTTCGCGCCCGGCGAGTACCGCCTTGTCTTCTACGTCGAGGGCGGCTTCTTCGAAAAGGTGGAGCTGACACTCGCATTCGTCGAGGACCGCCACTACCACGTGCCCCTGCTCGTCTCCTCGTACGCGTGCGCGACCTACCGCGGCAGCTGACGGTCGACGAGCTGGCCGAGTTGTTCGAGGGCCGCACCGCGTTCGTCGAGCGACTCGCGCAACTCGACGATCCGCTCGGTCACGCACGCAAGGTCGCGGCACAACTTTCGGATGCGGAGAAGAAGGACGTGCTCGACGCGCACCCTGCAATCGGCGCGAAGACGATGTCGGCGCGGTCGGCCGCCGAGCAGGGAGCCGATGAGGCACCGGAGCTCGCAGAACTGAACCACGCCTACGAGGAGAAGTTCGGGTTCCGCTTCGTCGTCTTCGTCAACCGCAGGTCGAAGCCGGAGATCGTGCCCGTGCTGCGCGAACGGCTCGAACGCACCCGCGAGCAGGAACTGGCGACGGCGCTCGACGAGCTCGTCTCGATTGCGGAGGACCGATGGCGTCAGGGTTGATCGGGATCAGCGACTACTGGTGGGGTTGGGGCAACCTGCTCTTCCGCTGGCTGCACGTGATCGCCGCGATCGCGTGGATCGGCTCGTCGTTCTACTTCATCGCGCTCGACCATCACCTCGCGCCGCCCGACGACGAACGCGACGCCGAGCGTGGCGTCGGCGGCGAAGCCTGGGAGATCCACGGCGGCGGCTTCTACCGCGTCGAGAAGTTCCGCGTCGCGCCGGAGCGCTTACCCGACCCGCTCTACTGGTTCAAGTGGGAGGCGTACACGACGTGGCTCTCCGGCTTTGCGCTGTTCGTCGTCGTCTACTTCATCCACCCGCAGACCTACCTCGTCGACCCGACGGTCGCGAAGCTCTCGAGCTGGGAGGCGGTCGCGATCGCCGTCGGCGGGCTCGTGATCGCCTGGGTCGTCTACGACCTCGCTTGCAGGATGCTCGGCACGAACGAGCGCGCGATTGCTCTCGTCGTCGTGATCGGGGTCGTCGCAGCTGCCTACGGCGCAGGGCATCTC
>DASYAO010000182.1:0-32638 GCA_036501285.1 Gaiellaceae bacterium | reverse complement strand
CCGTGCCGCCGAGCACGAACTGGCCACCGCCCGAGTTCGAGAGCGTGTTCGCGTCGAGCACGAAGCCGCTTCCGACCGGGAACGGGATCGAGATCGTCTGCACGACGCCGCTCGTGACGACGGCCGAGGTGCCGAGGTCGCAGAGGGTCGTATTCGACGTTCCGGTCATGCACGTCTCGGTCGAAGCGCCGTCGTCGACGACCGGGCCCTTCACGACCGACCACGTGCCGCGCGTGAAGGTGACGGTGATGTCGCCGCCCGCCTGGTTCAGCTGGCCGACGACGTGGTAGACGACCGTCTTGCCGTCCGACTCGACGATCGGAGCGAACGACGGGTCGAGGGCGAGGCCGGTCGCGCCGTCACCGCCGAGCGTGAACTGACCGGTACCGGCGTTCAGAAGCGACGACGCGTTGAGCACGAAACCGCTCGCGACCGGGAACGGAATCGCGATCGTCTCGGGGCCGAGCACCTGCAGCGACGGCGCGGTGCCGAGATCCACCGTCACCGGCGGAGCGCCGTTTTCGAACACAGCGTCGATGCAGTCCTGACCGGTCTGCAGCGAGCCGCAGTTCGCAGTGTTGAAGCTGCCGGTGACCCAGTAGCGAACCATGCCGCTCGTCGCCGTCGAGCCGCTCAGGACGACCGGCGCCTGCGAGGTGTCGAGCACCGCCGTGCCGACGCCGGGGCCGGCGAGCGAGAAGATCGGCGTCAGCGACGTGACCGCGGCCCAGTCGATCTGGAAGCCGGTCGGTGCGTTGAGCGAGACGTCGACGTAAGTGCGGCCGTTGAGGGTGTTGACGTCGATGCCGGACCCGTTCGTCGGCTGGTCGAGCTGCGCCGTCGCGCCCGTCACCGCGTAGGTGAATGTCTTCGAGTCTGCGTTGTCGCCGGCCGAGTCGCTCCACGACGGCGTCGTCACGGTGACCGTGCCCGGCGCGTACCTCGCGTTCGCGTCGGTGAGGTCGTAGCGGAAGCTCGTGACGCCCGCGTTCTGCAGCGCCTGCAGGTCGGCGTCGGAGAGCTTGCCCGTCGAGGTCGGGGCGTCGGGCAGGTCGACGGTCACGGCGGTGAGCGCGCCGGTGTCGGCACTCGCGATCATCAGGATCGCGATCGGCGCGCCGAAGGCCGCCGTGGCGGTGCCCGCCATCGTCGCGGAGATCGACGGCCGGCTCGTCGTGGAGTAGTAGGCCGTGTAGATCGACTGGTAGTCGAGCGTGTCGCCCGCCGGCGCGGCGTAGGTGATGTCGACGTAGAGGCCACCGCTGCCGTCGGGGTCTCCGGTGCCCTGGTCGGTCCTCGTATCCGTCGCCTGGTTCGCGACATTGACGTCGATCGTCGAGCCGCTGAGCGGTCCGGCGATGGTCGTCGTCGGCGAGACGATCGTGAACGAGCCGCTGCTCGCAGCGCTCAGGTCCGCGGAATCGGCAAAGGCGCCGGCCGGGAAAGTGACGTCGATCTCACCCGAGGTCGGGAACGCGCCAGTCAGGTAGTAGCGATAGATGCTCGTGCCCGGTAGCAGCGTGGGCTTGAGCGTCGGGTCGATCGCGATCGAACCTTGTGAGAACGAGAAGTCGCCGGCGCCGAGCGTCGAGGTGTCGATCGTCTGATTCGCAGTCGCGGCGAGGCCGACATCGATGTACGGCGTGTCGAGGTGCATGCCGGTCGCGTTGAGTGCGCCGCCCGGCGCGTTCGCGAACGCATCGTCGGCGCCCGTCGGGTTCGGGACGGTGTTGCCGGACGTCGTGTCGGTCAGCGCCCAGGCGCTGTCGATCGGCGTCAGCGTGATACCCGTGACGGTTCCGGTCGACGTCACCCAGTAGCGGTAGGTGTGCGTCGACGCGTTGACGAGCACCGGCGCCTGCGAGTCGTCGAGCGTCACCGTGCCACCGCCGGTCGCAGTCAGGCTGAACTCGTCGGCGAGGTCGGTGATCGACGAGTCCTGGAGCTGCTCGCCCGTCGGCACCGTGAAGCTCACGTCGATGAAGCCGCGGTCGTTGAGCGAGCTCGCGCCGACCGTGCTGCCGTCGGTCGGTCCTTGCAGCGTCGCGGTCGGGCTCGACGGCGGCGTGTCCGGCACGGTGAACGTGACCGGCTGGCCCTGCGGGTTCTCGAAGCCCATCTGCAGCTTGCCGTAGAGCGTGAGGATCTGAACCTGGTCGGGCACGTCGGCCAGGAAGAGCACGGTCGCCGCGCCCTGGCTGATCTTCGAGAGGTCGGCGTACAGGCGGCCGCTGACGCTCAGCGCGTTGTCGGCGAAGTTCAGCGTGCCGACGATGAGGATCTTCCCGTCGGTCGAGAACTCGATCGTCACCTGGCCGTTGAACAGCAGCTGCGAGGTGTAGGCCGAGTAGACCGTCGCCGAGCCGGTGATCGTCATCGGCGACGTGAACGCCGCCGCCCAGCCGCTCTGCGACGGGTTCGCGATGCTCGCCTTGTACTGGTTGACGACCTGCCCCTCGACCGTCTGGATCCAAGTTGCGGTCGAGACCGCGGTCGGCGTCGCCGGGGTCAGGTTCTTGAGCTGCAGCGGATCCGTGATCTCGGGCAGCGTGTTGAAGAACTGCACTCCGCCGGCGAAGTTGTTGATCGAGAGGCCGGTGTCCGGGTCGAGCAGGATGCCCTCCGGCAGGCTCGCGCTCACGAACACGTCGAGCGGTCCGAGCGCCGACAGGGCGAGCTGGATCGTGAAGCCCGCCATCCCGGCCATCGTGAATCCGCCCGTCAGACCGGCGAAGAACACGCGCGAGACCACCGGTGTCGTCGTGTCGGTGGCGGCGATCATGTTGCCGTCCTTGTCGAGCTCGAGGATGCCGCCGATCAGCTGAGCGTCGACCTGGCCGCCGAAGAGGTTGCCCTTGACCGACACGCCGAGCGACGTGATCCCGACGATCGGGAACTCGCCCTTCTCGAGCAGGCCGAGGTCGATCTGGATGCCCTGAACAGAGCCGCTGAACGTGAGGCCGTTGAGGCCCTGGATGCTGGTGACGCTCGCCGAGAGCGTGAGCGTGAAGTCCGCCGGATCGGCTTCGATGTTGGGCCAGCTGAGGCCGATCGAGTCGATCTGGATCGGCAGCCAGCTCGGCCACGAGAAGCTGTCGCCGGTCGCGCCGCCGATCGAGAGCGCGACGCTGAAGTTCTTGCCCGGCACGAACGAGCCGTCGCCGAGGAAGGCGAAGCTCGTTGCGGAGCCGGTGATCGAGAGGCCGCCGACCGACAGCGAGGCGCTTGCCGAGCCGAAGCTTGCGAAGTCCTGCGTGGCCGTCGCGCCGGTGTTGATCTGGAACTTCGTCGCGGAGAGCGACAGGATCGACCCGAGCGTGATCGTCAGCTTGTCGGCGCTGAAGACGAATGACTGGAAGTTGCCGCTCGAGTCGAAGTTGAATGTCGCTGACACGGCGGTCAGGTCGCCCGGGAGCGCGGTGATCGATCCTGAGACCGCCTTGCCCGGTAGGAACTGGACGCCGCTCGAGCTGACGGTGATGCCTGCGCCGCCGTCGGGCCCGCCGGTGAACCTGATCCCGGTCGAGGAGTGGTAGACGACGCCGAAGTTGTCGAAGTCGATCGACAGGTCGTTGAAGGTCAGAAGGCCGAAGAGGTTGATGCCGCCGGGCGGCGCGATCGTGATCCCGGCCTGACCGGTCTCGAAGCCGTCGGAGAAGACGTAGAGGTCCTTGACGTTGGCGCCGATGCCGCCGAGCGCCGGGAACGTGACGACCGCCTGGGTGATGTGCACGAGCTCGTTCTGGTTGTTCGTGGCGAACGACTCCTGCGTCTGGTCGGAGCCCGGGTTGTAGTCCACGTCGATGCCGGTCGCCTGGAAGTTGACGGCACCGGGCACGTCGATCGAGAGCGTGGCGACGTGGAGCGTGAAGTTGCCCGGCGCAGTGAATGCGGAGAGCAGCGACGACGGATCGCTGATCGACTGCACCGCCTTCAGCAGGTCGACGTTGATGATGAACGTGCCGACGACGCCGGTGAGACTCGCGCTCGCCGGGCCGAGGTTGAGCGTCGCGCTCGTGAACGAGACGGCGACCGTGAGCGACAGGATTCCCTTGCTCATCGACTCGTCGGCGAGCCCGATCTTCGCGCCCGTGATCGAGAAGACGTCGCCGAGCGAGAAGGTCGAGTTCGTCGAGCCTGCGTTCGCGTCGGTCTGCGTCAGCGTGAACGTCCCGGAGCCCGACGCGCCCTGCGTCGTCCCGACCGACCACGACCCCGCCGCCCACGACACGGTCACCTGACCCGCCGGAAGCGGCGTCAGGCCGAGCAGGTAGCGCCAGGTCGTGTCGTTCACCTTCGTCATGCCGGTGACGGTCACCGCCGTCGTGCCGTCCATCACCGTCAGCGCGGAAGCCGCGATCGGCGTGATCGTCCCGGTCGCTCCGCCCGCGCTGTAGACGATGTCGACGTACTGCCGCTCGCTGAACGTGTCGCTGCCGAGCGACGCGCCCGAGAGCGGGCTCGCGAGCTTCGCGGTCGCGACCGTCGGCGGCGGGGTCGCGGGCGGATCCTTGTAGATGTAGAACTGCTCGCTCGACCCGGCGTTGCCGTCGCCGGCGTTGTCGGAGAACGCGTTCGGCGTGAAGGCCAGTGTGATCGTGTCGAACGTGTCACTCCCGTTCAGCGCGAACTGCCCGGTGAACTGGTACTTGAAGAGGCCCGGGTTGTTGACCGGGTCGACCTGGGTCGGCCTCTCGAGCGCGACGCCGCTGACGCCGGTCAGCGTCGGGATCGTGTTCTCGATCGAGGTGACGTTGAGCCCGGTGCCGCTGAAGTCCGTGTACTGCACCTCGATGAAGCCCTGCGTGTTGAGCGCGTCGAGGTCTTCGACCTCACCCGCATACGGCAGCACGAGCTCGGCCGTCGGCGGCGTCTGCGGCGTCGTGCTCGTGATCGAGAGCGTCTGCCCGAAGACCGAGATGCCGTTGACGGCGAGGCTCTGGAGCTGGAAGCCGAGGCCCCCTCCGAACGCGAACCGCGCGTCGCCGTCGAGCGCGAAGATCTGGGTCAGCTTGCCCGAGATCGGAACGGCGATTCCGACCTGGGCGTTGGGGATGTCGACGTCGACGCGGCCGCTCGGCTGCAGCGTGAAGTTGATGTCGCCCTTGAGCCCGAGGACGCAGGTGCCGGTGCTGTCGCACGCCGCGCCGATCGTGATGCCGGTGCCGCTGACCTGTTCGATGTTGGCGCCGGTCGTGAACGGCAGCTTCACGTCGGTTGGCGCCGTGCCGTTTGCGCCCGGAATCGTGATCTTGTCCTGGATCGCAAGGCCGGTGTTGTTGATCTCGACCGTGACCGTGCCGGTGATCGTCAGCCCGTCGAGGCCGACGAGCTGCGCCGTGCCGGTGACGTAGAGAGCGAACGTCCCGTTGGTCTCCTTGACGGCCGCGATCTCTCCGTCCTCGATCACGAGGCCGATCGCGTTCGGGTTGACGGTGCCGTCCGCGTTCCGGTACGGGCCGTCGCCGAAGAAGACCTCGACGTTCGTGGCGGCGTAGTCGTTGCCCTGCGCCGTGAAGTTGCCGCTGAGCGTCAGGAAGTCGCCGAACTGGATGCTCGCACCGACGAACGACGGCGTGAACGGCGTGTTCTTCGCGACGTCGACGACGATCTGCTGCGTCGCGACCTGAACGGTCAGCATCGGATCCGTCGTCGGCGAGGTGTTGAACTCGAGGATGACCGTGCCGCCGGCACTGCCGAAGCTGCCGACATCGGCGTTGAGCGTGGCCTGGATGTAGCCCGCGGAGCCGTCCGGCATGAAGACGAGCGCGCCTTCGCCGTCCTTGATGTCGAGCGTCCCGACCGAGCCGACGTCGAGCGTGGCGGTGACGGCGCTCGCCGCGATCACGAAGTCCCCGCCCGCCTCCTCGAACAGGTAGTTGCCGGTGAGCCTGAAGGGCGACCCGCCGCCGATCGTGAGATCGAGCTCGGCCCCGGTCAGCGTGAGGCTGAAGAACGGGCCGGCCGGGACCTTCAGCTCGTTGCCGAAGAAGGTCTGGTCGATCGCCGCATTACCAGTGTTGAAGGCGATCGTCGCGGCGGAGGTGATGGTCACGCCGAAGTTCGAGTCGCCCAGCTGGACGCTGAAGCTCTGGATCTTGATCTGGCCGGCGACTCCCGCGTGGGTGATGAAGAACGAACCGGAGACCCCCGGCTCGCTGAAGACCGTCGATCCGAACGTCAGCGTGAGGCCCGTGAACGCGACCGCGATCGCCGACGAGTTGTCTGCGGCCGTCGTCTTCTCGAAGTCGAGGATCGACTCGACCGAGACGCCGGCGATGCCGAGCGTGACGTCGCCGTGCGCCTTGATGACCGGCGCCGCGTCGTCGAGGGTGATCGTGTTGCCGCCGCCGGTCGGGACCTCGAGGCCGCCGATCGAGGTGAAGTCGACGGCGAGCGTGCCGCTCGAGGCGCCGTTGACGTCGACGGTCAGGTCGGTCGTCGTCAGCGTCAGGTTGCTGATGCCGACAAGCCCGAGCTTCGTCGCGCTCGCGCTGAAGGAGTAGAAGCTGCCGCTCGCGCCCTTGAGCAGGGCGAGCCCGAAGCTGACGCCGGTGAGCGAGATGCCGACACCGCCGGCGCCCGTCGAGTCGGTCGCCCCGACGCCGACGAAGATGTTGGCACTGCTCGCGCCGACGGTCAGGAGGCTCAGCGATCCGGCGGGGGAGCCGTCGGAGAGCTTGGCGGTCGTGATCGCCGCGCCCTCGTCGAACTCGACGTTCCCCGAGACGTAGACGAAGCTGCCGATCGAGAGCGCGAGCGTGCCCGAAGCATCGAAGACGGCAGAGCCGAACGTGAGCGTCTGGCTCGCGTTGTTCGGGCCGGTCGCAATCGTCAGGCCGGCACCCGGCTTGCTGAAATCAAGGGCGGGGGCTGTTGCGCCGCTCGCGGTCTTCCCCTCGTTGACGGAGATCGTGGCGCCCGTCAACGAGGCGGTGACGCCGGTGATCCCGACGAGAGAGACGTTCCCGCTCGCCTGCAGGGCGATGAAGCTCGTCGCGCCATCGATCGCGGTCGGTGCGTGCATCAGCGCCAGCGCCAGCGTGACGCCGGTCACGGAAAGGCCCATCGCGCCCGGGCCGGTCGGGTTGTCCGCACCGACGCCGAAGAACGCCGAAGCTCCCGATGCGCCGATCTCGAGTGCGTTCACCGTGCCCGGCGTCCCGTCGACGTTCGTGACGCTGAGCGAGCCGCCCTGGACGAAGGCGAAGTTGCCGGTGATCGACGCGAAGTTGTCGATTGCGAGCGTCAGCGAGCCGGCGACCTCGAGCAGGCCGCCCGTGAAGGCGAGGTCGACCGTCGGCGCCGAGCCCGGGCCGGTCGGGATCGAGAGCTTGCCGGCCGGAAGCTGCGTGAAGTCGATCGCAGCGCCGGTCGAGGCGCTGTTGACCTCGACGTTCACCGTGCCGGAGAGCGTGACCCCGGTGACCCCGAGGAGCTGCGCCGTGCCGCTCGCGTTCAGTGCGTAGTAGGTCGCGCCGGCGCCACCGACCTGCTTCATCAGCGCGAGCCCGACGTTGACGCCGGAGAGCTCGACGCCGATCCCGCCCGCGCCGGTCGAGTCCGTCGCGCCGGAGCCGGCGAAGATCTGCCCGCTCCCGATGCCGATCTCGAGGAGAGAGACCTGCACCGTGGAGGTTGCGCCGGCGGGCGTGACGAAGATGTTGCCACCGGTCTCGAAGGCGAACGAGCCGCTCGCGTAGACGAAGGTGCCGATCGAGAGCGTCGCGGTTGCAGCGATCTCGAGCAGCGCGCCGGCGAAGTTGAACGAGACGGCCTGCGACGTCGTCGGCGACGTCGGCACGGTGATCGAGAGCGGGATGCCGCCGATCGTCGCCTTCGTCCAGTCGGCCGCAGTCGCGCCCGCGCCGCTCGCCTGGTTGATCTCGACCTCGAGCGTTTGCGCGACGAGCGTGAGGCTGCCGGAGATGCCGGTGAGCGTCGCGCCGGAGAGGGTCGACGAGACGGCGAGCCAGCTCTTGCCGGCGTTCCCGGTGTCGGTCGAGGCGGGCTTGATGCTCGCGATCGCGACGGTGCCGCTCTTGAGCTCGAAGGACGGTCCGCCCTGGACGCCGAGGAAGACGTCGCTGACGCTGAGCCCGATCTCCGCCACCGACGCATTCGTCAGCGTTGTGCCGTTACCGAGGTCGACAGTGCCGGTCTGCGTCGTCAGCGAGAAGCCGACGCTGCCGGTGACGAGGTCGAAGAGGTCGATCGTCGCCGTGCCCGAGAGCGCGAGGCTGATGTTGCCCGCGAGGTCGATCGTGTGCGTGTCGCCGTTCGCGTCCTTGACCTCGACGCCGCCGGCCTCGACGTTCGTCCAGTCGAGCGGCGTCGCGCCGCTCGCGCTGTTCGACGCGAGGTGCAGCGAGGTGACGTTGAGCGTGACGTTCGGGACGCCGACGAGCGCGCCGCCGGCGAGGTCGCCCTCGAGTGCGAGCCACGTGCGCCCGTCGCCTGCGTTCAGCTCGGCGAGCACGACGTCGCCGCTCGTCACCTGGAAGCCGATGCCGCCTGCCCCGACGAAGACGTTCGACACGTTCAGCGCGAGGGTCGTCAGCGTCGCGCTCGCGAGCGGCGAGCTGCCGCCGATGTTCACGTCCGTCAGGGTTTGCGTCGAGAACGCGAAGCCGACCGTGCCGGTGACGAGGTCGAAGAGGTTGACCGTCGCGGAGCCGGAGAGCTCGAACGAGCCGGTCGTGTCGGTGAACGTCTGGCTCACCGGGCCGGCCGAGGTCGGGATCGTGATCGAGACCGACGAGGCCGTGAATGTCGAAGCGCCGTAGCTGCCGACGTCCTTCGTCCAGTCGAGCGGCTGCGCCTGGTAGGTCGCGTTGTTCGTCGTGTCGGTGTAGGCGCCGCTCGCCTCGTTGACGTCGAGCGCCACGTTCGAGACCGCCAGCGAGACGTTCTGGATGCCCGAGAACGTCGCGCTCGCGATCTGGCCTGTGACGTCGATCCAGCTGCGCTTGTCGTTCGCCGAGCTTGCGGTGATCACCGCAAGGGCGAGCGTCGCTTTCGTGACCGAGAAGTCGACGCCGCCGGCGCCGATCGTCAGCGTCTGGCCGACGGGGATCGTCAGACCGAGCGTCGTCAGCGTCGCGCCCTGGAGATCAGGCTGCTGGCTGCCGGTCGGCGGGCCGCGCGCCCAGTTGCCGTTGCTCAACTGCACGATCGGCATCTGGTCGCCGTTCAGGTCGACGTCGACCGACTGCTGCTGGAAGGCGAAGGCGACGGTGCCCTGGACGAACCCGAACGCGTTCAGCGTCGCGGTGCCCGAGGCGGCGGCCAGCGGGCCGCTCATGTCGAGCGTGTTACCGCCGAGCGTGAGCTGGTCGGCCGCCTGGCCGAACTTCCCGTCGCTGTTCAAATCGAGCGCGCTCGTCCAGTTGAGCGCGGCGGCGTCCGTCGTCGTGGAGCCACTCTTGAACTGCCCGTTCGCGAAGTTCAGCTGGAGCGTCAGCGCGCTCGCGGTGAGGACGAGTCCCGGCACGCCGTCGAGCGACGCGCTGCCGCCGCTGGCGATCGAGCCTTCGATCGCCGTCCAGCTGCGCGTGTCGGTCGCTCCGAGGGCGGTCGGCGTGGGCGCTTCGACTGACGCGAGCGCGAGCGACGCGCCCGTGACCGTGAAACCGACACCGCCGGCGCCGATGCTCATGTCCACGTTCGTCAGCGACAGCGTCAGCAGCGTCGCGCCGAGGACATCAGCGTGGCCGTCGCCGTCGAGATCGAGCGAGACCGTCGTCCGGTTGAGGACGAAGTGCGCGCTCGTCACGTTGACGAAGCCGGCGATCGTGAGGCTGAGGTCGCCGCTGACGCTGAGGATCGCGGTCGTGAGCGTCACCGGCGTCTGCGTGTTGGTACCGGTCGTCACCTCGACCTGCGCCGCGGCGACCTTCTTGGTCACCGGGTTATAGGTGCCGACGTCCTGCGTCCAGTCGATCGCCTGCGCGCCGCCGGTGCCGCCGTTGAAGGAGATGTCGACGTCGTCCACGGTCGCGTCGACGCCCGGAACTGTCAGCGTGGCTTGGAGACCAAGCCCCTGGACGGCGATCCAGCGGCGCCCGTCAGGTGTGCCGCCCGTGGCCGGTGGTGCCGGCGCGATCGCGGCGACGAGCAGCGTGCCCTGCGTGATCGTCAGACCGAAGCCGCTGACGCCGGCCTGCAGCGTGTCGCCGCCGGTCAGGCTGAGGCTGAAGGAGACGAGCGTCGCGCCCTGCAGCACCGTCCCGTCGGAGAGCTGCACGTCGACGGTCTCGCGCGCGAACGAGACGTGCGCGGAGCCGGAGAGGATTCCGAAGATGCTGAGGTTCGTCAGGTCGCCGTCCGCGCTCAGCTGCTTGCCGGAGAGCGAGAGACCGCCGAGGTTGGTCGACGAGACCGCGCTCCAGTCGAGCGGCTGCGCCACGACGGCGTTCGGGTCCTGGCCACTCGCCTCGTTGACCTTCACCTCGAGGCCGGTGACGGTGGCTGTGATGTCCGGCAGGATCAGCGAGGCGGCGAGGCCAGTACCGGAGAGGCCGAACCACGTGCGCGATTCGTTCGTCGCCGCGGCCGGCGTCAGCACTGCGAGCGTGAGCGTCGAGTTCGAGCCGCCGATCTGCGCGCCGATCGACGGCGTGCCGACCGCGAACTGCAGGTTCGAGAGGCCGAACGTCAGCAGTACCGGGTTCGTCAGCGTTCCGCCGCCGTTCGGGAGCACCACGCTCGCGATCGTCTCGCGCGTGAACGAGAAGCTCGCCGAGCCCGCGAGCAGGCCGGCAAGATCGATCGACGCCGAGCCGGAGACCTGGAACTGCTCGTCGCCGGTGGCGGCGAACGTGTGGGTCGTGCCCTTCGGATCGAGCACGGACACCGTCTGCGGCACCCACGTCGAGTGGACGTTGTCGAAGGCAACGACGTCCTTCGTCCAGTCGAGCGGCGACGCGTTCGTCGCCTCGTTGAGCCCCACCTGCAGCGAGCTCACCGTGATCGAGAGACCAGGCAGGCTGAGCGCGCCGCCGGTGAGATCGGCCTGGATCGCAGTCCACGAGCGGCTGTCGCCCGGCGCGTTCGGCGTCAGCGCCGCGACCGCAAGCCCGCCGCCGGTGACGGTGAACGAGACCGGGCCGTAGCCGACCGAGAGACTCGTCGCCGACAGCGCAACCGTCGTCAGCGTCGCGGCGAACTGTGTGCCCGCGACAAGCTGAACTTCAACCGTCTGCGTCGCGACGGCGAAGGAGACGGCGCCTGAGACCAAGCCGTCGTCGAGTGAGAGCGTCGCCGAGCCCGAGACCTGCAGCTGAACGACGCCGGTGATGTCGATCGTCGCCCCGCCGACGGTGACCGCCTTGGCGGTGAAAGTCGTGCCGGTCGAGGTGCCGACGTCCTTCGTCCAGTCGAGCGCCTGCGTCGCGATTGCGGTCTTCGTGACGGAATCCGTGTAGCTGCCCGTCGCGCGGTTGAGCTCGAGCGAGAGACCCGAGACCGTCAGTTGCACGTCCGGGATGCCTGTGAAGGATGCATCGAGGCCCGATGCCTCGAGCGCGAGCCACTGCCTCTTGTCTCCCGCGCTCTGGTCCGCGGCACTCGGGGTGACGAGGGCAATCGAGAGCGAGCCGCTCGTGACCGAAAGTCCGATGCCGCCGACTCCGACGGTGAGGCTCTCCCCGGACGAGATCGTGAGGCCGAGGGTCGTCAGAGTCGCATCGTTCAGATCCGGGCCGGGCGGGCCACGTGCCCACGCGGCGCCGACGACCGGAAGCTCGAGCGTGCCGTCGCGGTCGACGTCGACACTGGCGGTCTGCTGCTGGAAGGCGAAGTCGACAGTGCCGCCGAGGAGGCCGAACATGTTCACGCTCGCGGTGCCTGACACCTGAATCTCGTTGCCGCTGAGGTTGATCGGCGCGCTGCCGACCGTGAGCTGATCGCCCGGCTTCTGGCCGAAGGTGCCGTTGCCGTTCAGGTCGAGCATCGACGTCCAGTCGAGCGCCTGTGCGTTCGTGGTCGTCGCGCCGCTCTTGAAGGCGCCGCTCGCCGTGTTGATCTCGACGTTCAGGTTCGTGACCGTCAGCCCGAGGTCGGGAAGACCCGACACGAACGTGCCGCTCGAGAGCGTGCCCTCGATCGCCAGCCAGGTGCGGCTGTCGGTCGCGGGGGCGGTCGGCGTAGGCGCTTCGATCGCCGCGAGCTCGAGGTTGCCGCCGCTCGCCGTGAAGCTCGGCCCGGACGAGACGCCGATCGAGAGCTGCAGGTTCGAGAGCGCGAAGGTGAGGAGCGTCGCGTTCGTCACGTCGGCGGTTCCGTCGCCGTTCAGGTCGAGCGACACCGTGCTCTGTGTCAGGTCGAAGTGCGCGGTCGTGATGGTGAGGAAGCCGCCGAGCGAGAAGGTGATGTCGCCGCTGACGGCGAGCGGCGTTGTGCCGTCGAGGTCGATCGTCACGGGGATCGTCGTTCCGACCGTCACGGCGATCGGAGTGAAGGTGCCGTTGTCGTAGTCGCCGACGTCCTTCGTCCAGTCGAGCGGCGTCGCGCCGGTGCCGGAGGCCGAGTTGGTCGAGAGCGCGAGATTCGACGCCGTCGCACTCGTCACCGCCGGCAGCACCAGCGAGCCTGTGAGCCCGCTCGCCTTCACCGCCGTCCAGCTGCGGGTGCTGCCCGGGTCGCTGAGGACGGCGACCGCGATCGTGCCGCCGGTGATGTTGAGCCCGAAGCCGGAGACGCCGGCGAAGAGGTTCAGGCTGTCGAGCCCGATCGTCAGCAGGTTTCCGTCCGCAAGGTCGGTCGCCGGCGAGTAGCCGGGCGTGCCGTCGACGTCGGCCTGCACGGTCTGCTCGGCAACGGCGAAGTGGCCCGAGCCGGTCAGCAGGCCGGCGAGCGAGAGCGTGTCGAACGAGCCGGAGATCGCGAGCGGCACGTTGCCGGTGAGCGTGAGACCGGAGCCCGGAACGTTCGTCCAGGTGATCGGCTGCGCGCCGGTGCCGCTTGCCTGGTTGAGCTGGAGCGACACGCCCGAGAGGTTCGCCGAGGCGAAAGTCCCGACCGTCAAGCTGCCACCGAAGTTGCTCGCCGAGACGGCCGACCAGCTCCCGCTGTCGCCGGACGGGGCCGCGAGGACGTCGACGGCGAACGTCGCGCTGGGGCCGCCGAGCGAGAGGCCGAAGCTGCCGCTGCCGACCGTGATCTGCAGCCCGGTGAGGTTGACGACCGTGAGTGAGGCGCCGGTCAACGTGAGGACCGGCACGTCCACCGTCGACTCCGTCAGGTCGAGGTGGCCCCCGGCCGAGAAGACGCCGGTGTAGCCGACGGTGACGGTGCCCGCCACGTGCAGCGACGTCGCTGCGGGAACGTCGAGGCCGTATTGCGTGAACGGCGCCGAAGTCCAGTCGAGTCTCGTCGCACCCGACCCACTCGCCTGGTTCAGCTGCAGCGTTCCCTGAGTCACGGTCAGCGTCACGTTCGGGATCCCGAGGAACGAGACGCCGAGTCCCGTCCCGTCGACGCCGAGCCATGACTTCTGCCCCTGCGCGATCGAGACGACGGTCAGCTTCCCGACGCTGCCGTAGACACCGGTGCCGGCAGTCGCGTCGATCACGCCGGGACTCGAGAACTGACCACCGGTGCCGGCGAAGAGCTGGCCGCTGCTGAGCGAGAAGGAGAGCACGTTCGCGTCGGTGCCGACCGTCCCGGCATCCGTGACCTGACCTTCGTCGAGCGCAAGCGTCCCGGTAGCGAGTAGCGCGCTGAACGCCGAAAGCGTTCCGGTTCCACCGACGTGCAAGTCGACGGTCTGCGCAACGCCGAGGCCGTACTGTGAGAACGGCCCCGCCGTCCAGTTGAGCTTCGACGCGCCGGTCGCCTGGTTCAACTGCAGCGAGCCGTCGCTGACCGAGAGCGTCACGTCCGGCACGCCGAGGAGCGAGGCCCCGAGCTGCGAGGCGTCGACGCCGAGCCACGACTCCTGGCCCTGCGTGATCGAGACGAGCGTGAGCTTCCCGATCGAGCCGGAGAAGCCGACGGCGCCGGTCGTGTCGATCGAGCCGTTGACGATCGCGCCGCCCGTGCCGGCGAGCACCTGTCCGTTCATCACCGTCAGGTCGGAGACCTGCGCGCCGGTGCCGACGGTCGCCGCGTCGGTGATCTGGCCCGCGTCGTAGGTGAGCGTTCCGGTGATGAGCAGCGGGTCGCCGATCTGGATCGTGACCGTTCCCGCCGCGTGCACGTCGAGATCGGCAGTGACCGTGTCGCTGAACGCAGGCACGCCCGCGGCTGCCGCAGCGGAGTCGGCGCCGAGAGCATGCCAGTCGAGCTTCGCATCTGTGGTCGCGGCTCCGGTCGAGGTCGTGACGCGGTTCAGGGCGAGTCCGCCGGACGAGACGGAAAGCGTGAGCGATGGGATGCCGACGAGCGATGCGGAGACGTTGGTCGCCTCGAAGCCGAGGTACTGGTCTCCGCTCGCACCGTTCTGGACGATCGCGAAGCTCGCGTTCTGCAGCGACCCGGAGAAGCCCTGCGCACCGGCGCCGTGTCCGACGACGTCCTGCGAACGGTCGGTCGGATCGGCGCCCGTCGCGAGCGTGCCGCCGCTGCCGGCGAAGAGCTGAGCGTTCGTGAGCGTGAGCGCGAGCAGCGAGGCGTTCGTGAGCGGGACGCCGCCGGCAGTGCTCGTCAGCGTCGTCGAGGTCAGGTCGAAGCCGCCGGCTGCGACGAACGCGCCGCTCCCGAAGTTCAGCGAGAGCGCGCCCTTGAGATGGCGCAGCTCGGTGGCGAAGGCGATCGTGTGCTGCACGGTGCCGCTACCGGTGTCGACGCTGATCACAACGGGATTCGAAAGCGCCGTCGCCCAGTCGAGCGCCGACGCCGCGGTCCCGCCCGCGCTCGAGCCGCTCGCCTCGTTGATCTCGAGCGTGACGCCGCTGACGCCGAGCGTCAGGCCCGGGATGCCCTGCAGGGTGCCGCCGCCGATCTGCGCGGCAAGCCCGATCCACGAGCGCGACTCGCCGGTCGCGGCCGCCGGGGTGAGGACTGCAACCGCGAGCGAGCCGCTCGTGATGTCGATCGCCGGGCCGCCGGGAACGCCGACGAAGAGGCCGTTCGCCGGCAGGATCTCGAGTCCGAACTCGCTCAGCGTCGCGCCGGTCAGGTTCGCCGTGCCGTCCGACATCGTCACGTTCACCGACTGGCGCTGGAAGCTGAACGCGACGTCGCCGGTGACGAAGTCCTCGATGTTCACGTGCGCCGAGCCGCTCACGCGCAGGAACGGGCCGGCGAGGTCGATCGTCGTGCCGGAGATCGTGAGCTTGTCGCCGTAGGTGCCGTCGCTGTTCAGATCGAGCGCCGTCGTCCAGTCGAGCGGATCGGCGTTCGCGGCGGTGTTGAGCTGGACGCCGAAGCTGATGTTCGTGAGCGTCAGCCCCGGCACGCCGAAGAACGAGATGTTGCTCGCAGAGCCCTCGAGTGCCGTCCACGCGCGGTTGTCCGACGTATCCGCCGGCGTCAGCGCCGCGAGGAGGAGCGTGCCGCCATCGGCATGAAGGTGGATGCCGTTCGGGTCGCCGGCGTCGAGAACGACGTTCGTCAGGCCGACGGTGAGGAGCGAGGCGCCGGTGAGCGTCGCACTGCCGAGATTCACGTTCACCGTCTGCTCGGTGACGTCGAAGTCGGCGGAGCCCGAGATGAAGCTCGAGATGGTCAGGCCGGTCAAATCGCCCGCGACGTGTAGCGGCGTCGAGGCGGCGAGATCGATCGTGACGCCGTCGACGACGAGCTTGCTACCGAACGCCTTCGTCCAGTCGAGCGGTGTGCCGTTGACCGCCGCGCCCGATCCGCTGCCGTCGGCGTCGTACGCGCCGCTCGCGTCGTTCACCTGCACAACACCGCCGCTGACGGATGCCGACGCGAAGTCGCCGAGGAGCAGCGCACCCGTGATTCCGCTCGCCTCGATCGCAACCCAGCTGCGGTTGTCGGTCGCAGGTGTTGTCGGCGTCGGTGCCGAGAGGACCGCAACCGCGATCGAGCCGTTGGTGAGCGTCAGGTTGTAGCTCCCTTCGCCGACCTCGAGCGTGCGGTTGTTCGGGTCGGTCTGGCTCGCCGGGCCGAGATCGAGCCCGAACGTGAGGAGAAGGGCGTCGGTCAGCGAGCCGCTCGTCGGGTCCGAGCTCACGGTCGCGTTCGTCGTCCGGACACCGACGTCGAAGTGCACGGAGCCCTGGAGGATGCCGGCGAGGTCGATCCCGGTCAGGTCGCCGGACACCTCGAGCGAAAGCGCATCGCCGATCGAGAAGGCATTGCCGCTCGCCACGAGCTTCGAGAGGTCGACGCCGAAGATGACATGGACGTTCGAGATCGTCACCTGCGCGTCGCCGCTTCCCAGCTGCAGGCTGCCGAGCCCGAACTCGCCGAGGTCAAAGCCCCACGTCAGCGTGTCATTGTCGAACGTGATCCCGAACTCGCCGAGATCCTCCTGGAACGTCTGGCCGAGCCGGGAGACGATCCCTTGCAACGAGCTCGAGTCGATCTGGTGCGTGACCGGATCGGTGAGGGTGTCCACGACGTTCGTGTCGAACGCGTTCAGGAGCGAGATCACCTTGTCGAGTCCGTTGGTGACGTCGGGCGGCACGCCGCCGTTCGCGTTCGGCGCGAGCGAGGCAAGCAGCGTCTGCACCTGCTGCAGCTTCGCGACGAGGTCGCTCGCGTTCAGTTTCATCAGGTCGCCGATGCCGCCGGACAAAGTCACGTTGACGCCGAGCGGGTTGCCGATGTCCGCCCACGTCGCGGTCAGGCTCGCGCTCGGAAGGTCGAACGGCGCGTCCAGGCCGGGCAGCACCGCGGCCGCGTCGACGTCGGCGGAGAGTGTGACCGGCCCGCCGCTGACCGACACGGTCGAGTCGGCGAGGATCGTCGCCGCCGTGAGGCCGTTCAACGCGAGCTGCCCGGTGCTCGAGGCAAGCGTGACGGCGACGTTCACGTTGGAGACGTTGACGCTGACGTTGTCGAGGTTGACCTCCAGGAACCCGAGCTGGCCCGAGCCCTCGAGCGCGCCGTCGACCTGGATGTTGTTGACGGTCACCTCGGGGGTCGTGTCGTAGTTCGTCTGCACGAAGGCGTTGCCGTTCGCATCGACGCCGAAGACAAGGTGGAGGTGGACGTCGGCGCTCACGTCGAGGTCGCCGTCGAGCTCGGCGCTGCCGCCGAACTGGTTGAACGACGCATCGAGCTGACCGGAGCCGCTGAGGTTCTTCGTCAGGTCGAGCACGATCAGCGGCTGGTCGTCGGTGCCGACGTTCGTCACAGTCGCGCCGAGAGACTGGAGTGCCGTGATCAGAGCGGCGGTGGTGGTGATCTGGCCTGATTGCAGCTCGTCGAGAAGCGACGTGCCGTCGGGCAGCGTGAAGAGGCGCGCGAGCCCGACCGAACCCGAACCGAGATTCTGTCCCGACTGGTCTTCGACGCCGCTGTCGCCGTCGTCGCCCGCGTCGCCGGTGTCATCCGACTGGTCGGACAGCGCCGGCTGATCAGACTGCGGTGTCGGCCCGTTGATCACGTTCGGCAAGGACTGCCCGAGGATCGCGAGCTGCGTGCTCGGTACTGTCGTCGCGAGCGCGGCCTGGCGTAGCGCGTCGGCGGCCTTCTGTGCCGGGGTCGCTGCGACAAACGTGCTTGTCGGCGTGATCGTGTCGGTGCCGGCCGCGAAGTTCTCCCAGTCGACCGTCTCCGTGCCTCCCGCCGCGCCCAGCAGCGTGACGGAGATCATGCCGTTGACGACCGTGGCCGCGGTCGGCAGCGCCGTGACGTACGTCCCATTCGCGAACACGAGCGAGGCGGATCCGTCGCCGCTCTCCCATTCGATGCCGTTGACCGGCGAGATCGCGCCGTGGGCGCTGTCGAGGGTCAGCGTGTCGTCGGCGCCCTGCCCCTTGAAGATGATCTCGGAGACGCTCTGGAGCGGCGTCGTGTAGACGAGGCTTCCGTTGATCGTGACGTCGAGAAGCTCGGGGTTGCCCGCCTCGCGAGAGAGCACGACTTCGTCGTCGGTCGTCGCGTTGCCGGTGATCGTCAGGATCGGCTGCTGGGCAAGTGCCGCGCTTGCGGCGCTGATCGTCCACGCGCCGCGGCCCTGGGTGCCGACGAGCAGGAGATCGCCGGCGTTCGGGTTCGGGCTCGTGTACTGCGCCGAGTCGTTCGGGATGTAGCTGACGTCAGTGACAAGGACGTTCGGCAGGTTCGTGCCGAGCTGCGTCCATGAGCCGTCCCCTGCCGTCGTCGGGTCGAACGTGCGCCAGACACCCTGCGCCGTACCGACGAGCAGAACGTTCTGCGCTCCGCCCGTGCCCGGTACGTACTCGATCGATTGGAAGTTCAGGTTGAGCAGGTTCTGCGAGATCAGGCTCCACGTGCACACGTGTGTCGTCGCGTCGCAGCTGTTCTCATTCCGCTCGAAGACGCCGACATCCGTTGCCGCGAACGCGGTCGCGTAGTCGTTCGGATCCATCACGATCGAGCGGATCGACGTCGCACCTGGAATCACCTCGGTGAACGAGCTGATCGTCATCCCACCCGTGGCCGAGGGATCGGATGCGTTCGGCATCCGCACGTACACCGTGCCGCCGGAAGCCGCGTAGTAGACCTCGGGCCGTTTGAATCCGTCCTTCGTGCCGCCGTAGGCAAGCGCGGTCCACTTGCCGCCCGTCAAGACCGTCGTCAGCGTCGTCAGGTAGTTCGTGCTCTCGTACAGGTTGCTCTGCCCGAACAGCATCTGGTTCGGCGCGACGGCGTTGTCGACGACCGGGATGAAGGTGAACGAGGAAAACGACGCGTCGTTTTGCTGGAGCCCGGCATTGGCCATGACAGGCGTCAAGGTGACCGTCGTGCCCGCGGCTCCCGCATTGGCGGCGGGCCCGGTCGGCGAGAACTGCAGCAGCTGGATGTAGGTCCCGCCGCCCGCCGGCGTCCCGGTAAGGACGCTCAGGTAGTAAGGCACGTTCGAGCCTGCGAGCAGGTACGGGCCGCCACTCTTGAGGCCCGTCTTCGTCGTCGAGTAGTAACCCAACGGGAACGCGGTCGTGGGCGCCTGGGCCGTGATCTGGAACGCGTTCGCAGTATCGGCCGTCCCGAGCGCAGGCGGCGTGTAAGCCGTGACGACAGTCCCGTTCGCGCCGTAGAGCTGCTCGTAGAAGCTCTTGAGGTTGTTCCCGAGCAGGAAGTGGATGTCCATGTCGTACTTGCCGTCACCGTTCGTATCGATCGGCACCGAGACCTGCTGCGCGCCGTCACCGGTGAGGACGGATGTGAACGTCAGCCGCTCGGCCGGGTCGTCGACGAGGCCGTTGCCGTTCGAGTCCTTGCTGTCGTTTGCCCCGGCGCCTTGCACCTCGGAGCCGTTGTCCTGCGCGCCGTCGAAGATGATGCCGTTGAGCTGGTCGTACGCGACCGAGAGGAGCTCGGTGATCGAGAGGCCGCCGCCGTTCAAGCTCTTCCACGTGGGGTTCGGCGTCGCGGCGAGGTTGAGCGTGTAGATGCCGCCGTCGTTCAGGTCGACCAGTTGGCCGATGTTCCCGGCCGCGCTTCCGGTCAGGCCCGAAGGATCGGGAACGAGCTCGAGCGCACGCGTGTCGGCGTGTGGGCGCTTGATCCCCGCGGTCTTCGTCTGGTCGACGAGCTCCGTCCACGTCCCGGCCTGCTTGTTGTAGACGTAGACGTTGCCGGGATAGTTCGCCGCCCCCAGGCCGATGTCGCCGGCGATATAGACGTTGCCGAAACCGTCGACGACGAGACCGGTCTGCGAGTTTGCCTGGCGTCCGAGCGCCGCTTCCGGCTGCTGGACTGTGGCGTTTGCGGTGAAGCCGACACCCGTGTTCGCGGCCGTCGTGATCGCGATGCCCGCAACCGCCGGCGTCGTGGTGGTCTTCGCCTTTGCGACCGTTGCGGTCTCGTTCGTCAGCGTGCCGATCACGGTCAGCACCGACGCGGTGACCGCAATGATCGCGAAGCTCTTGTTGTTACCGGCGTTCGAAGCGCCGGTGACGGTGATCGTCTGCCCGACCGCGAAGCCGTCGGCCAGCCAGGATCCGTTGTTTCGGGTCAGCGTCGACCCCGTGGCTGCGAAGACGACCTGCGTCGCGGCGGTCTGGCCCGCCGCGGTTGCCTTGTTCAGCGAGCCGTTGGACGGAGGCGGCGCAACGTCGACTGCGACCCGGAGCCCGCCGGCGATCGTCGCGGTCTCGTCGACGAGGGTCCCACCGATCGTGAGCACCGTGCCGGTGATCGCGGCGATCGGGAAGAGGCCGTTGTTGGCGGGATTCGTCGCTCCGGTGATCGCGATCGTCTGCCCGACGGCGAAGCCGTCCGCGACCCACGAGCCCTGGTCACGCGTGAGCGTCGAGCCGGCCGCCGCGAAGACGACCTGCGTGGCGGCGGTCTGCCCCGAACCGGTTCCGAAGTTCAGCGTGCCGCCGGCCGGACCCACGAGCGACCACGAGCTCTGGGTCCAGCTCGCCGGGGTGGCGCCGGTCGCCGTGGGCGTCGACTGGAAGACGCCCATCACCTGGTTGCTGATCATCGCGACGTAGACGGAGTTCGTTGTGCTCGACGCGTTCGCCTGGACGGCGAGCACGAACCTCGCCGCGCCTGCTGCCGTCTCGGCCGCGTCGTCGACGATCCCGTTACCGCTCTCGTCGACGCCGTCATTCGCAACCGTCAGGCCGTTGTTGATCAAGACCCAGTTCGCGCCGTAGTCGTCGCTGCGGTAGACACCCGCGTTGGCGACGCCGGCGTACACACGACCTGCCGACCCCGGGTCGAGCGCAAGGTCGGTGGCCGAGCCCGTCAGGACGCGCGTGAACGTCGCGCCGCCGTCCGTGCTCTGGAAGACGCCGCCGAACGGATCGCCGAAGGTGAGCGTGAACGAGCCGCCGGTGCCGTTGACGACGAATGTCTGCACTTCGTTCGACACGCCGTCGACGCCGTCGGTCGAGGTCGCGACCATCACGCCGGGGCTCGGACCGCCGGTGAGCGAGGAGGCGGCAATCAGCTGGGGGACGTTCCGCTTCGCAAGCGCCCCGACGAACGTGACGACGTAGGTTCCCGGCGTCGGCTGGGTGACGGTGACGTTGCCGGTGCCGATACCCGTCAGCGCCGTGAGGGCCGCCGTCACCTGATCGGTCGTGGCACCGACCGAGATCGCGGCTGTCGTGCTCGCGGCCGGTCCGGTACCGCTGACGAGCACCGTCGACGTGTCGGTGGCAACGATCGCGGTGATGTTCACCTGTGAGAGCAGATCGGGCGAGAGCACCGTCCACG
The DNA here is from genome assembly GCA_036501285.1 of Gaiellaceae bacterium. Lineage (GTDB taxonomy): Bacteria > Actinomycetota > Thermoleophilia > Gaiellales > Gaiellaceae > PALSA-600. Next base: position 11,362 of record DASYAO010000182.1, on the reverse strand, counting down.
TGTCCCCGCCGTTGGTCGACTTGTAGACGCCGACCGTGAAGCCGCCACGGCTCCGGAAGCTGCTGAACGAGCCGGTGCCCGCGTAGACGACGAGGCTCGAGTACGGCGTCGTCGGTGTGAGCGCCGCGCCGCTCGAGTCGAGTGGGGCGATCGCGATCGCACCGATCGAGAGCGAGGGGAGCTGATCGGTCAGCGGTGTCCAGGTCGTGCCACTGTCGATCGTCCGCCAGACGCCGCCGTTGACGGTGGCCGCAAACATGATCGCGGCGTTCTGCGGATCGATCGCGACGTCGTTCACGGCACCCGCCTGCGGGAACTGGTCGAGCTGAAGCGACGTCGTGCTGGTGATCGGCGACGGGCCTTGCGCCGTGAACTGCGGCAAGCCTGTGGGGAACACCTCGACGTTCGAGACGTTCGCGGCCGGAAGGCCGGCGTAGTCGTCCAGCGTGTCGAACCCATCGCCGCCGTCCACCGCGATCTGACCCGCCAGGGTGTTCACGACCGCGATCCCGACCGTGTCGTCGCCGGCGCCACCGTGGATGTTCAGCGAGGTCGGTGCGAACGGTGCCTGAAGCGAGTCGACGAGGATGTTGTCGTCGCCGCCTCCCGCGTCGATCGTGATCGCAGGGGCGCTCGCGCCGGTCCAGTTGAGGTTCGCCGGCGACCAGGTGTCGGTCGACATCGGCTCGATCTGGATGGCGCCCGTCTGGCCGGCCAGGAGGCCGGCGTTGTTGGTCACGCGGATGTTGTTCGCGTTGTCGTCGAAGGTCAACGTCACGCCTTGGACGCCTGTGAAGGCATCTCCGTTGACGGCGCCGCTCGTGGCGTCGATGAACGTCCACATGGTTCCGGCGGCCGCCGCCTGCAACGAGTTGTCGGTCCCGCCGCCACCGTTGAGCACACCGGTGACGCCGCCGCCGGCGAGCACGAAGGTGTCGCTGCGCGACCCGCCGGTGAGGTTCTGGATCCCCGTGAACGTGATCGTGGGGAGGCCTGTGGCCGTGAGCGTGCCCGCGTTCGGCCCGGTGAGCGTCCACGTGTTGTCGAGATCCGGGCCGACGAGCGTGTTCGTCCCGGTGCCGCCCGTGATCGTGATCAATGTAAGCGTCGCAAGCGCCTGGGTTGCCGTCTGCATACCGTCGACGCTGATCGAGAGCGTCGTCGAATCGACCGAGATGGCGACGGTGTGCGTGCCGCCGTCGGGGATGGTCGTCGAGAGCTCCGGCTGCTGGAAGCTGACTGTCGCCGTGGTCGTGGCGAGCGTGCTCCCGCCGAAGGAGGCGGTGCCGGTGACCGTGACGTTGCCGGGCGCAGTGTCGGAGATCGCAACAGTGCACGCGCCGGTCGCATTGTCGGTCGTGCAGGACGGGGGCGTGAAGGTCGCGGTCGTATCGCTCGAGCCAAAGGTCACGAGGACGCCGCCTTGCGGGGCGTTCCCCGTCTGGGAGCTGACCCTCGCAGTCAGAGTCGTCGAGCCGTTCACCGGAACGGTGCTCACTGTGACCGCGAGCTGCAGCGAAACCGGCGTGGCGGCGACGTACTGGCTGAAGTGCGGCAGCGCTGCCGTGATCGTGTGGTTCGCCGTGTTGACCGTCGACGGGATCGCGACCGGCGTGCCCGACGGGTCGAGGTAGTAGATCGACGTCGGCGTCGGCCCGTTCGGGTCGTACGAGATCGTGAGCACCGGTGCGTTCCCGAAGGTCTCGACCTTTGCACCTGTCGTGACGTCGGTCGCCGAGAGGTCGAAGACCGGCGAGTCGGCGACGAGCGACGACGGCACACCCGTCGTCGAGGTCACGACCGAGACTTGCGTGTTGCCGGCGACGCTTCCTGGCGCGAACGTGACGGTCGCCTGACCGTCGTCGCTTGCGGCTGCACCACCGGTTGTCGGACTCACCAGTGCGGCGTCCGGCGGACCGCGGCCGCTACCTGGATCCGCTGACGGATCGGGCGGCGGGACGGACGTTCCGGTCGGCGCCGTCGAGCTCGTGTCGGAAGAGGAGATCGTCGTGCCGCTTCCCGTCGCCGTACCCGACGAGGTCGACGAGCCGGAGCCGCTCGCGCCGCTGACCGTTCCACTCGAGCCGCTGATCGGGTCCTGCGGGGTGACGGTCTGTCCCGACGACGACGAGTTCGTGTCGCCGCCGACGACGGCCGGCGCCGGCGAGGTTGTGCCGGTGTCGACCGGCGTCGAGTCCGACGACGGCGCGGCCGCGGTGACGATCACCGACGAAGGATCCGGCGGTGTCGTCACGTCGACCGAAGGAGACGTCGCCGGAGGAGAGGTCGACGACGTGGTCGAGGTGTCGTCTGTCGAAGGATCGGTGACGGTCTGGGAGGAGACGTCCGGGGCCGTCTCGCTCGTGATCAGCTCGTCGGAGTTGACATACGCCGCGCTCGGGTTCAGCACGTACGAGTTGGTCGCCGGGTCGTAGGTGAAGCCGGGGATCTGCGGCACCTGCTGCGCGGGCGGCGTCGACGGCTGATCATCGGCCGGCGCGGGCGTGGAGTCTCCCGACGGCGCGTCGGTCGACGAAGTCGAATCGGTCGACGTCGAGCTCGGGGTGGTTGTCGTCGACGACGGTGTGGTCGATCCAGTCGAGGGGGTCGTTGCAGTCGACGGGGTAGTTGCAGTCGACGTCGAGGGCGTGGTCGAAGTCGTCGCAGTACTCGAGCCGGGGAGCAGCGACGGCGGGTCTGCTCCGACGGCGGTGTCACCGACCGTCGGTTGGGTCGCGGGCGTCGGTGCCGCTGTCGAAGGCGTCGAGCTCGAAGAGGAGATCTGCTGCGGTGTGCCGCTTGCGTCGACGACGACCGACGCGCCGGCAATCGCGCCGACGAGCGCGTTGAGAACGGGAGAGGTTGCGAACGCGCCCTTCGGTGCAGCCGCGGTCTTCGCAGAAGGAGACGCGACGAACGAGTACGACTCGCGGATGACGGGGAGACGGCGTGTCGCGCGAGACGGAGCCTTGTACGGGGTGACGTGCGGCAGCGCCGGCGCAGCGTGAAGCTTCGGTGCGCGGAGCGGCGGGTACCACGCAGCGGGAATGCCGAGCGACGGAAGAGCGACGGTCGGACTGGGAGCGAGGACCGCCTCGACGACAGGTGCGACATACAACGCGCCGACGCCCACTGCACCGATGACGGCAACCCAGTAGCGCGCCTGCGTGCGCAGCCTGACCATGCCGAACCGGTAGGCAGGCCGCCTCGGAACCCCTGTGTAGACCAACGATGAAATTGCTCGACCCTCTCCCCTGTATCCGGCACTGCTGCGGGGCCCGACCCCTTGCCCGCCCCGCGTGTTACATCACGACCCTTTCACACTTTCGGTAATGAATCAACCAAAAGGGTGAGTCGTTTCCGGCAGATTAGCGTCGATTTCCCTCGTTCGAGGGATCGAGAAAGGGGCTAGCCGGTGACGGATTGGAGACGGCTTCGCTCCCGCTCGATCTTGCGGGCGATCGTGTTGACCGCCTTCACGCGACGGTCGTAGGCGTTGACGGCGGCGATCTGCGCGCGCTGCGCTGCAACGCTCTGATCGACGACCGCTGCCGCATCGAATGCTCGCAGCAACTTCGGAACCGCGGCCGCATGACCGCCTGCGATCGCGCCGGCGAGCGCGCTGCCGGACGAGCGCAACTGCACGAGCGTCGCAAGCTGGCCGGTGTAGGCGGGCTTCCAAACGGCAGGCGGCTGTAGCTCGCGCAACTTCGAGATCACTCCGCTCACGGTCGACGCATACGTCTCGAGCGCCTGTGCCTTCGCGGCGTCGAGTGCCTTCGCCTCGGTCGATCCCTTCGCTGTGCGCGAGAGCTCACTCTTGAGGTTCGTGTCGGCGGCCGCGAGCGGGCGGAGCGCGGCATCGAAGCTCGGCACGAACGCCGCGAGCTCACGAAGCTCCTCGGTCAGTGCAACCTCGTGGTCGAGCAGCTCGAGCAGGAGCGCGCGCAGATGCGTCGCCGACGCAGGTGCGCCGATCGCCGCGATCCGCCCGCGTAGCTGCTGCAGCGTCTTCTCGGCCTTGGCGAGCTGAGACTCGACCTTCGCGCCGCCACGCTGCTTCGCGAACGCCTGATTCGCCGTCGTCACCTCTTGCATCGGCTGCGCGAGCTTGCGCTCGGTCGCGTTGACGACGTTCAGATAGTTCTCGACCTGCGTGTGCTTCGACTGCCCGCACGCCGTCGCGACGAGTGCGACTCCCACGAGGAGCACCGCGAGACGACCCAAGGTGCGTACTACTTCTTGATCAGCACGACGGTCGAGACACTCCCGTCCGCATGCTTGAAGACGAGCTTGACGAGACCCTTGCCCGGTGCGAACCAAGATGTGCGCGTGCCGCTGCCGAACGGGAAGCCCGGCTGCTTCAGCGTCGAGCGCACCGCCAGCGCCTTGAAGGTTCCGCCGGGAACCGTCACGGTCTGCACGCCGAGCACCTTCGACGTTCCCGTGACGCCGTAGTCGTCGAAGTCCTCGCCGCTTTTCGCCGAAGCCCACGTGTCCCCCGCCTTCGGATAGGTCGACAGCACCGGGTTGAATCCGAAGTTCATCAGGTCGAGCGGAGTGAAGAAGTGGCGACGGTTCGCCGGCTTCGCGAAGCTCGGGCCGAGCGCCGGCAGCTTCGCAAGCGTCGTCGCCTGCGTCGTCGCCCACAGATTCGTCACGCCTGCGACACGTGCCGTGTAGCCGTAGCTGCCAGCTGCGCGAATCGGACCGGAGACGCTCGTGACGGTGAAGCGCGCGGAGCCGTTCGCCGAGGCCTGGATCGCAACCTGATCGACTTCCGGCTGCTTCAAGTGCTTCGTGTTCGTCCAGCGATAGCGCTCCGTGAGTCCCTGCGTCAGCGGGAAGTAGTCGAGATCCGTCGGCGGGGCCTGCGGCGTGAGCGACGTCGACTGGAGTACCGACGTCGTCACCGGCGCATTCGCGCCGCCGGCGTGAGCGAAGACGACCTTCACCGGCCCGACGCCGTACACCCACCAGATCGTGCGGTCACCGCTGCCGTACGGATCGCCGAGCGCACCCGCCTGGCTGATCTTCGTGCGGACGACGGCGGCGATCACCGGCTTCGGAAACGCGGGCACCGTGACCGGCTGTTGTCCGAGATACGTCGACGTGCCCGCGACGTCGTTCTGCGAGCCGCCGGTGGCCGACCACGTGGCGCCCTGGATGAGCGGCTCCTGGAGCACCGGCGCGCGGCCGCCCCAGATCACGTCGAAATAGGTGCTCGCGAGGCTGTTGCCGCAACCACTCGCGGTCGCGCACAGGATCGGGAAGTTGCTCGGCGGCGGCGAGCTCGACCAGTTGGTGTTGTTGAGGCCCGAGTCGGTGTCGTCGAACGAGACCGTGCCTGCGCTGTCCGGATTGCTCGGATCGCCGGTGGTCCACGCGAGGATGAAGCTTGTTCCGGTCGAGCTCTGGACGGTGACGTTCTCGACCGTCGGCGTCGAGCTGTAGACGCTGTCGCTCCACGAGTACGACCAGGTCGCGTCCGAGGGGTGTGGCAGCCAGTTGTCGGCAGCCGCGGGAGACGCGAAGACCAACAGAAAGGCGGCCGCGGCGACAGCGAGCGGCAGGCGAGGCACGTACTTAGGGTAGACGCGGTTTCGCTTGATCGCCTGACGAGCTCAGCCGAGCCTCGTCGAGGCGGCGCGGACGGCGGTGAGCTCGAGACTCGTGGCGACCGGCTCGGCGAACCCTGCGAAGCTGAGTGCCGTCAACGCACTCCCTCGTTCGAGGAGCACGAGGTCGACGTAGGCGTTCACCTTCTGGTCCTTGGTGATCGCGCGCAGCATGATCCGGTAGGCATACGAGCGCGAGCCCGCGGCCGAGCGCGAGAGGCGGTTGCGGTGCACGATCTCGAAGCGCACGCCCTTGGCACCGGCGCCCGCGACGCTCTTCGCCAGGCAGCCGAACGTGGCCGGCCCGGCGACCATCGACCACATACTCCTCGCCTGAGCCTCGGTCTCGTAGACGAATGCCGCCTGCGAGACGAACGGGCCGGCCGAGCTCGCCTCGAAGGTCGGCGAGGTCGCAGTGCCGGTCTCGACGATCGCTGCCGGCGTGGTGGCGCTGCAGCCGAGGCGCTCGATACCGCCCGCCGGACCCGCGGTCCAGCCTGCGCCGAGGTTGCGCACGCCGATCAGCGCGCGGTCGGCAGCGGCCATCCCCGCATCCGTGTGGCCGCCGGCCGGGATCTTCGCGCCGAGCGCGGCCGGAACCAACACGGACGCCACGAGGGCTGAGAGAACGAGTAGGCGCATGTGTCCATAGTTGCAGCCCAAAAGACGGATTGAGCCTCTACCCTGAAAGAGGTCATGCGCTGGGGTCTTGGAATTGCCGTGCTCGCGTCCGCGATGTCGCTTGCGCCGAGCGCCGCCGCGGCGGACGAATGGCTGCCGCATCCGGCAGGCGCGAGCTGGGTCTACCGCTGGAGCGACAGCGTCTACGCGCCGACGCCGACGCAGGAGAAGGTGACCGTGAAGTCGCAGTCGGGGCAGGCGTTCACGCTTGCCTGGACGACCGACGGCCTCAACAACCCCAGCTCGGCCGTGACGTCGACCGGAACCGTCAGCTTCCAGGACAGCGACGCGGGCATCGTCAACACGAACTGGACGAGCTCGCCGCCGCCGAGCAACTTCCCGATTCTCTGCGCGCAGACGTCCAACTGCGGGAACAGCCTGGCGAGTAGCTACTACGCGCTGATCTGGGGCACGCGCAACCCGGTGCTCGCCGAGCCGTTGCTCCAGGGGATCTCATGGGCCGGCACCGGTGGCACGAACAACGACGTCTCGAGCACGTCGTCGTACCTCGGCACGCAGCGCATCTCGGTGCCGGCGTTCTCGAAGCCGGTCGTCGCCGCAGTCGTCCGGTCACAGGTGACGCAGGCGGGCGCGATCGGCGATCCCTACGGAAGCGGCATCCGCACCGTCTGGTGGGTCTACGGCGTCGGGCCTGTGAAGATCGTCTTCGACCACACAGGCGGCGCCGGCGCGCCGGTGACGTCGTCCATGCTTCAGTCGACGACGCTGAAGCCGCTGCCGACCCCGACCGACCTCGACTACTTCCCCTTCGTCAAGGGAACGACGCTCACCTACAAGTGGACGAACTCGAAGCATCTGGTGACGCCCGAGATCGACACCTTTTCGATCGACGCAGTCGTCAACAACACGGCGCGCTTCACGATCAAGAAGGCGACCGGACCGATCCGCGCGAAGGGGAGCTACGGCTACTCGAAGCGCGTCGAGGGCGTGACGAACCTCTGGGGCAACACCGCATTCGCCTCGACGGTGACGCAGCCGCCGCTCGGCCCCGCGAACGCGCCGGCCAAGTCGCGCGACCACTTCGCTTCGCCGCTCGACCTGATGAACTTCGGCCTCAATCCGATCCTGCCCGCCTATCCGGGTGCAGGTCAGACGTGGGCAACGTCGCGGACGGGTACCGAGTTCATCACGTACGGCGTCACCGGCTCCTCGCGGATCCTCGGGATCCAGAAGGTGACGGTCCCGGCCGGGACGTTCGAAGCGGTTGCCGTTCGCACGACGCTGAAGCAGCCGGGCTTTCCCTACGGCAGTGGCACGCGCACATGCTGGTTCGCGCCGGGCAAGGGACTCGTGAAGCTCGTCTTCGACCACGGCGACCACAGCGTGTCGACCGTGGTGCTCATGCACTGAGTGAGAGCGGGCTAGGTGTCGCGGCGGACGAGCAGGATCGCGGCGACGGCGACCGCGGCAGCGACGTAGCCCAACCCGACCGCAACGCCGCCCCAGGGGCTCAGGCTGTGCGTGCCGTGCGTGAGCTGGAAGATCGAACGGAAGGCGCTGTTCGGAATCCACGGGTTGATTCCGTTCTGCCAGCTCGTCGGCAGCACGTTCAGCAGGGGCGGGATCACGAAGAAGATGCCGACGAGCGAGGCGATGCCACCCGCGGTGTTGCGGACGATGGCGCCGAGCGCGAGCGCGAACATGCCGACCAGCGTCAGGTAGAGGGCGCCGCCGATCACCGCACGCGCAACGCCGGCGCTCGAGAAGGCGAGCTTGAGCGGCGCGTGCTTGTCGACGATCGCCTGGCTGACGAAGAACGCCGCGAGCACGGCCGGCAGCATCAGCACGAACGTGACGACCGCAAAGACGCCGAGCTTGGCCCAGAGCACAGGCAGCCGCTTCGGCACCGCGGTCATGCTCGCGCGGATCATCCCCGTCGAGTACTCGCCGGTGATCACGAGCACGCCGAGGACGACGATCGCGAGCTGCGAGACGTTGATCCCGGCCTGCGCGATGTCGATCGGGTGACGGTCGGCACGATCGTGCGGGCTCATCGACCCCCAGTGCGACGACGTGATCGCCGCGAAGAGCGCGGGGAAGCCGATCGTCAGGATCGTCGCGATCAGCAGCGACCAGCGCGTCGAGCGCAGCGAATGGAGCTTCGTCCACTCGGACACGGCGACGCGCAGCTGCGTGACGCGGCCGACATGCTCGAGCCGCGGGACGGTCACCGGCGCCACAAACGAGCTCATGCGGCCTCCTTCGCGGGAGCATCGGCGGCCCTGAACTCGACGTCCTCGCTTGTCAGCTCCATGAACGCCTCCTCGAGGGAGGCCTGCTGCGGCGTCAGCTCGTGGAGGACGATGCCGTTCTTCGCCGCGAGCTCGCCGATCTGCTCGGCGCCGATGCCGCCGACGTCGAGCACGCCCGGCTCGACTGCCGAGATGACGACCCCGTCGCCCACGATCAGCTCGCGCAGGCGCGCAGCCTGCGGCGAGCGCACGCGGACGAGCTTCTTCGACGCGCGCTGCACGAACTCGTCGACGCTCGTGTCGGCGATCAAACGCCCTCGTCCGATCACGATCAGGTGTTCCGCCATCAGCGCCATCTCGCTCATCAGATGCGACGAGACGAAAACTGTGCGGCCTTCCGCCGCGAGGCCCTTCAGCAGGTTCCGCATCCAGTGGATGCCCTCGGGGTCGAGGCCGTTCGACGGTTCGTCGAGGAGCAGCGTCGACGGGTCGCCGAGAAGCGCGGTCGCGATGCCGAGTCGCTGCCCCATGCCGAGCGAGAACTTCCCTGCGCGCTTGCGCGCGACCTCGTGCAGACCGACGAGGTCGATCAGCTCGTCGACGCGCGACTTGCCGATCCCGTGGGTCTGGGCGAGCGAAAGCAGGTGGTAGTGCGCGGAGCGGCCGGTGTGGACGGAACGCGCCTCGAGCAGGGCGCCGACCTCGTGCAGAGGCGCCTTGTGGTCGCGGTAGTGCTTGCCGTTGACGGTGACGTCACCGGCCGTGGGCGAGTCGAGGCCGAGGATCAGGCGCATCGTCGTGGACTTGCCGGAGCCGTTCGGGCCGAGGAAGCCCGTGACCACTCCCGGACGGATCGTGAAAGACAGCGCGTCGACCGCCCGCTTGTCGGCGTAGTCCTTCGTCAGCCCTTTCGCTTCGATCACGTCCGACGCACGCTAGCCGAGCCCACCCGGGGGCGATAGGTGGTCAATCCCTGCTTAACCGCGGTCTCATGCCGCTCTCATCGCCCCGAACGCGATCGGTTTCGTCACATCCGCACCGGGAAGTCATCATTTCGAGGGTGCGAGCTCGGGGGGCGATCGGAATCTTGGCGGCGGCGCTTCTCGCGCTCGGGCTCGGCGCTGCCGTTCGTGCGGACACGCCGCCCGCGACGACGGCCGGGCAGTCGGTTCCCGCGGTGACGACGCCTGCACCCGTGGTGACGGATCCGGTGGCGACCACGACCACGGCGCCGCCGCCGGCGACGACCACGGCGCCGGCGACCACCACGACGACGACGACCGCTCCGGCGGCAACCGTCCCCGCTGCGACGGGGCCGGCCACGCCCGTCGCCTCGACGCTCGAGGCCGCATCCGCACCCGAGAACGGCTGCCCGTCGGTCGGCGCGATGGGGATCCTCCAGCCGCACGAGGGGCCTGTCGTGCTGATGCCGTCGCGCCGGCTCCAGTCGGCGACGATCGCCTATCCGTCCGACGGTGCGATCGTCTCGGCAGCGGGCATGGAAGTCGCCGCCTGCAACGGGAACCGGCCGGCGACCGGGATCGAAGAGGTGCGCTCGGTGTCGCTCTTCGACGGCGCGGTCACCGCGAAGAGCGCCACGGTCAGCCTGACGAGCGGCGCTTCGCACGTGTCCGGGCTCCGCGTGAACGGGCGTCCGTTCACCCTCGCGCCCGGAAGGACCGCGAAGCTCGGGAACTGGGGGTATCTCCTGGCGCCCGACCGCAAGGCCGCCTCACGCGCGGCGATCGAGATCGAGCTCAGACAGGACCGTGCCGGACTGCCGGCAGGAACGCTCGTCTTCATCCCCTACGCGCAGATCGCGCTCGCGCCCGTCGCGCCGCCGCCGGTCACGACGGAGACGACGGAGACGACGGCGCTGCCCGACCTCCATGACGAGAACTTCAACCGGCCGTCAGGCGTTCCCGTGCACAAGGCCACCGCCACGCACGAGCCGTTGAAGGTCACGCCGCCGCTCGAGGGCGGGCCGTACACCTTCCCGGTCGAGACAACCGCCTACGTCGCCGACACCTACGGCGCCGACCGCAGCGACGTGCCCGGTGGCTGGCATCACGGCGACGACATCTTCGCCCCGCTCGGAACGCCCGTCGTCGCCGTTGCAGGCGGGACGCTCAACCGCGTCGGCTGGGAGCGCCTCGGCGGCTGGCGGCTCTGGGTCCGCGATCGAAACGGCGACGAGTTCTATTACGCGCATCTCTCCGGCTACAACCCCGCAGTGCTGCACGACAAGCGCGTACACCGGGGCGAGGTGATCGGCTTCGTCGGCAACACGGGCGATGCGTTCACGACGCTCCCGCACCTGCACTTCGAGATCCATCCACGGCAGCTGCTCCACCTCGCCTACGACGGCGCGGTCGACCCGACGACGTATCTCGAGCGCTGGACACGACCGAGTGGGCTGAAGCCGCCGCGGCCGGTGCTGCCCCGGCTGCCGAAAGCGCAGGAGCCGCGCCACGAGGCGACCGACAACTTCCGCGAGCTCCTGCACGCGCGTGGCTTGAAGCCGCTGGCGTCGCACCCGAAGCCGGTGCTCCCCGCGCCGAGGGCGGCGACTCGCGTGTCGGCGCCGCTTGTCGCCGAGACACCGGCACCGAGTGGCGGCTCTGCAAAGTACGCGTGGGCCGGAGCCGACGCCGGGGCTGCGGTCGTGCTGCTCGGCCTGCTGATGTGGTGGCGGCAGCGACGAACCGATTAGTTGCGCGGACGTCCCTCCGGGTAGCGCGGCAGGCCGTCGTCCGGAATTGGCTCCCAGGGCGCGGCGTAGTCCGTGAACTGGCGCCACTGCGGCCGGATGACCGGATCGCCGTCGAACGTGCCGAGCCGCACGCCGCG
>DASYAO010000181.1:0-8133 GCA_036501285.1 Gaiellaceae bacterium | reverse complement strand
CGTGTCCGCGGCCTTGAGCCTCGCGGTCAGGTCGTCGATCACGCGTGATTTGGCTTCCTTCTGCATTCCACCTCCTTCGCAAAACGAGCCCGCACTCAGGCGGACTCGAAGGAGGACGTGCATTCCCTGGAGGCCACCTCGGGAAGGCTTCTATCGCTGGCGCGATTGCTTCCTGTCTTCGGCGACGGGCTATCTGACTAAGCCGAAACTGTAGCTGCCTCCGCCTCGTCGAGGTCCTCGACGATGCCGCGGGTGCGTGCCGGATCGACGTGGATGCCAGGCCCCATCGTGCTCGCAAGCGTGATCTTCTTGATGTAGCGCCCCTTGGAGGAGGCCGGCTTCGCCTTGACGATCTCGTCGATCAGGGCCGCATAGTTTTCGACGAGCTGACGCTCGTCGAAGCTGCGCTTGCCGATCGGGACATGCACGTTGGCGCCACGGTCGGTGCGGTACTCGAGCTTGCCCGCCTTCGCCTCCTTGACGGCCCTGCCGACGTCCACGGTCACCGTTCCGGTCTTCGGGTTCGGCATCAGCCCACGGGGGCCGAGCACTCGGCCGAGCTTGCCGACGTTCCCCATCTGGTCCGGGGTCGCGATCGCGACGTCGAAATCCGTGAAGCCCTCCTCGACGCGCTTGGCGAGATCGGCTGCGCCGACAACGTCGGCGCCGGCGTCCTGGGCCTCCTTCGCCTTGTCACCCTCGGCGAAGACGACGACGCGCGCAGTGCGGCCGGTGCCGTGCGGAAGCATGATCGTGCCGCGGAGCTGCTCCTCGGCATGCCGCACATTGAGGCCGAGGTTCATGTGCACTTCGACCGTCTCGTCGAACTTCGCCGCCTGTGTCTCCTTGAGCTTGCGGACGGCCGCGGCAGGCGAGTAGAGCTCGCCGCGGTCGAACGCGCCGATCACTGAGCGGTAGCGCTTGCCGTGCTGCATCAGCGTTCGACCTCGACGCCCATCGAGCGGGCAGTGCCGGCGATCACCTTCATCGCCTGGTCGACGTCGCGCGCGTTCAGGTCGACGAGCTTCGTCTCGGCGATCGAGCGGACCTGTGCGCGGGTGAGCCGGCCGACCTTGTTGCGGTTCGGCTCGGCTGAGCCTTTGTCGAGCCGCAGCGCCTCCTTGATCAGGACGGCTGCCGGCGGCGTCTTCGTGATGAAGTCGAAGCTCCGATCTTCGTAGACCGTGATCTCGACCGGAGTGATCCGGCCGTTCTCCTGCGCCGTCTGCGCGTTGAACGCCTTGCAGAACTCCATGATGTTGACGCCGTGCTGGCCCAGCGCAGGGCCGACCGGCGGCGCCGGGTTCGCCTGCCCGCCCGGGATCTGGAGCTTGATCATCGTGAGAACTTTCTTGGCCATGAGCTGGAAAAAGGTAGCGGTTAGTCGAGCTTCTTGACTTGGTCGAAGCTGAGCTCGACCGGCACCTGGCGCTCGAAGATGTCGACGAGCACCTTCAGCTTCTGCTGGTCGGCGTTGACGTCGACGATCTCGCCGTCGAAGTCGGAGAGCGGGCCGCTCGTGACCTTGACCGACTCGCCGAGCTGGAACTCGACCTGCGCGACGCGGCGCTCGGTGCTGGCGGCGCCCGTCTTCAGGATCCGGTCGACCTCGCCCTGCGAAAGCGGGACGGGCTTCGAGCCCGCGCCGACGAAGCCGGTCACGCCAGGCGTGTTCTTCACGACCGTCCAGGCGTCGTCGTTCAGGTCCATGTTCACGAGCACGTAGCCCGGGAGCACGCGCTTTTCGGCCTGCACCTTCTGGCCGTCCTTCGTCTCGATCACCTGCTCGGTCGGGACGACGACGCGGCGGAAGCGCGGGCGCTGCCCCATCGACTCGATCCGGTGCTCGAGGTTGGCCTTGACCTTGTTCTCGTGCCCCGAGTAGGTGTTGACGACGTACCAGCGGAACATCAGCGAATGACCATTACTTGAGCAGCACTTTCTGGACGACTTGCTGCCAGAGCTTGTCGTTCAGATAGAGGTAGACGCCGACGATGATGCAGGCGACGAGCACGACGACCGTGCCCTGGATCACCTGGTTCTGTTTCGGCCACTCGACCTTCTTCAGCTCGGCATAGCTCTCGGCGATGAAGTTCGAGCGCTTCGAGACCTCCCCCGGCGCGCGGTCGTCGCCGGGCCGATCGGCGGCACCGCCGCTGAGCACGACGTCGCGGGCCATCTAGCGCGTCTCCCGGTGCGGCGTGTGCTTCCCGCACCAGCGGCAGAACTTGGAGAACTCGACCCGGTCTGGATCGTTCCGCTTGGATTTCATCGTTTGGTAGTTGCGCCGCTTGCACTCGTTGCAGGCGAGCGTGATCGCAACTCGGACTCCGGTCTTCGCCATGGATACCTTTCGACTCCGGGCAGGCTGACGCACCGCCTTCGGGCGCCGCAAGTGTAGCTGAGCCGGCGATTTTCGGCCGAGCGCCCTCGTCGGAGGCTCAAGTGTGGGTTCGCACGAGCCGATAACGAAGCCATGGCAGCGATCTCCGTCCATGGCATCCGCCGGACCGCCCGGTACCCGGCGCGCGCAGCCGGCGTGCGCCCGCGCAAGGTCGTGGTGCTGACGTCCTCGTACCCGCGTCACGAGGGCGACTTCGCCGGCCGCTTCGTTGCCGACGCGGTCGGCGAGCTTCAGCGGCGCGGACTCGAGGTCGAGGTCGTGCGGGTCGAAGTCGAGCACGACGGCAGCGGCCTCGTGGCGACAATACGCCGGCGGCCGTGGCGTGCGGTTCCGCTCTTCTTCTCGCTCGTCCGGCGTCTCCGCGCGGCCGCACGCGACGCAGATCTCGTGCACGCGCACTGGCTCGCGAGCGCGGCGGTTGCGCGCTTCGGTGGCAAGCCCTTCGTCGTCACGCTCCACGGCACCGGCTCAGCCGGCGCGCTCTCCGACATCTCGCTCGCGCGCAGGGCGCCGCGTCTCGTCCGCTTCCTGCTCCGCCCGGCGCGCGCCGTCATCTGTGTCTCCGAGCCGCTGACGGAAGCGATGCGCGCGATCGGTGTCGAACAGGCGCGCTTCATCCCGAACGGGGTGGCCCTGCCGGCGACGACTGAACGCGAGGACGAGTCGCCGTTCGTGCTCTACGCCGGGCGGCTCGCCAAGGAGAAAGGAATTCCAGAGCTGATCGAGGCCGCCCAGGGCCTGCGGCTCGTCGTCGCGGGTGATGGTCCGCTGCGCGGGCTCGTTCCGCAGGCGCTCGGCTTCGTCCCCCACGACGAGCTCGAGCGTCTCTACGATCGCGCCGCCGTCGTCGTTCTGCCGTCGCACAGCGAGGGCCTGCCTCTCTGCGTGCTCGAGGCGATGGCGCACGGCCGACCTGTGGTCGCGACCCCGGTCGGCGGCATTCCGCAGCTCGTCGAGAACGGCCGCACCGGCTACCTCGTGCCGCCGGGCGACCCGCAAGCGCTTCGATTCGCGCTCGAACGACTGCTCGGAGATCCTGCACTCCGCGCTCGCATGGGCATCGCCGCTCGCGACCGCGTTGCGCGGCTCTGCTCGTGGGAGCGTGTGACCGACCAGACCCTTGCGGCCTACACGGCCGCCTAGCTCCGGCGCGCCCAGACCACGAACCCGTCGCTCCAGTACGGCACAACGCCGTTCACGCGGCGGAGAGCGATGCGCGTCACGTTTGCGAGCTGCCCTGTCAGACGGGCGCGCATGCCGCCGCTCACACGGCGGCGCATCGGGTTGTAGTAGTAGGCGATCCGCGTCACCTGCCAGCCCGAGTCTTCGCAGAGCCGACGCACCGTCGCCGGGCTGTGCCAGGCGGTGTGGTCCGGGTGGACGAGCTCCGACCCTGTCAGCGGCGCGAGGAAGTTGAGCAACCTGTATGCGTTCGGGGTCGTCAGCACGAGCTCGTCGGCGACTTCCCGCATCGCGCGCAGGAACGGCCCCGGCGCGTCCAGGTGCTCGATCAGCTCGCCCGCGACGACGACATCGGCTGACCCGAGACCGAGCGCGCGCACCGCCTCAACCGACTGGACGTCGACGACGTGGGCCTCGTAACCGTCGGCGCGGGCCGCAGCGACGCCCTGCTCGTCGGCGTCCAGCCCGACGAGAGTCGCGGCGGCGCCCGCGAGCCGCGCGTGCAGCCAGACGCCGGCGGCAATCTTCGACGTCATCAGCTCATCGACGAAGCCGACGTGCACCGTGCGGCGCCCGCGTGCCGCCTCGACCAGCGCCTCGTGGCGGTCGACCGGTCCCTCACGCGGCAACCGCTGGCGCCAGACGATCCGCCGCTCACGCGTGACCTCGACCACGACCGGGCCAGCGTACCGCGAGGCCGCGCGCGTTTCGGCCCGCCGTCTCGCCGGTCAGGCGCGGCTGAAGGCCCGCGCGGCTGCGCGCATGAGACGGGCGCGCCGCGGGGTGTACTCGGTCAGCTGTTTCGCCCGCAGCTCGAGGAGCGGCAGGAGGTGCGCGGTCGGCCGGAAGGGATCGGCGAACGGCTTGCCGCCGTCGAGGGGCAGGGCCGCGACCACCTGACCTGCGATCTCCGCGACCACGAAGCAGCCCTCGCGCACCGGGCGCCCTTCGAGCCTTCCGAGCGTGTCGAGCTCGATCTCGTCCTGGATGCGGTTCAGCCGCAGGACGACCGGATCGGCCGGAACGGTCCGCGCGGGCCCGCTCTCGCGCATGACGTAGGCGCGCCGGACCGCGCGGTCGAGCTCATGCCGGCTGTGTCGAAGCATGTCTTCCCGAAAGATCGGATGCATTGCCTGCCCCACTCCTGTCGGTCAAGTGTCATCGAACCGTCAAAACATCTACGCCGACAGGCGCACAAGCGGATTGCTTACACAGACAACATCACCCCGTGGTCAACCTGCTGAGGCGCGGCTTGTCCGCGCTGATCAACTGCCGTCACGGTATAGCGGCGGGTGGGCTCGAACCACCGACCTCCGCTGAGGCGCGGCTTGTCCACGCCGATCAAGGACGCGGCGGCTCGGCCGGCGCGTCCGATCAACTGCCGTCGCTGTAGAGCCCCGGGTGGGCTCGAACCACCGACCTCCGCTGAGGCGCGGCTTGTCCGCGCCGATCGAGGACGCGGCGGCTCGGCCGGCGCGTCCGATCAACTGCCGTCGCGGTATAGCGGCGGGTGGGCTCGAACCACCGACCTCCGGGTTATGAGTCCGGCGCTCTAACCAGCTGAGCTACGCCGCCGTGGCGTCGGAATGGTAGCCGAGCCCCCGAGTAGGTTCGACACCGTGATCGAGAGCTGCTGGCGCTGCGGCGCCGCGATGGAGTGGCGTCAGTCGACGTGGCAGTGCAACCGCTGCCACTTCAAGCTCGGCTGTTGCGAAGGGGAGCCGCAATCAGCCTGCGAGGTGCAGGAGCGCGCCCACGTGGTGACCGACGTTCGCGGCGGAGAGCGGGCCGGGCGCGAGCTCGACCACGAATGACGTCTCACCGTGGTCGTTCTGCCAGCGCGTGATCGCGCCCGCCGGCCAGAGCTCGCTGCGATAGCGCATCCCGACCGCCTTCGCGTAGCGTCGCGCGGCAGTGCGCGACCGGCCCCACGCTCGCACGACCGTCTGCGGCTGGTGGAACCAGACGGTCACCGCCGGCTTGATCCGCCGGATGAACGCGAGCACCGCACGCGACTCGGGCTCGGACAGCGCGCGCGGGCCTGGGTAGTAACCGTCGCGCGGCCCAGCCTTCCAGCCCGCCGGAAAGTTGCGGTTCAGGTCGACACCGTGCGCGTTGCCCCGCACGTCGTGGGCGGTGCCGTCGGGATTCGCCTCCGGGATCACCCAGAGATCCTCCTGCTCGGGATGCGAGCCCTCGAGGCGCGCGATCACCGGCAGCGCCGCGCATTCGTTGCCGTGAATGCAGCCGACGACGAGCACGACCGGCCCGCTGCCGCCGACGTGGAACGCCTCGATTGGGCGGCCCTCGACGGAGTGCCCGATCACGAGGGCGCTAGGTAGGGTCAGCAGGATGGCGGTGATCGACGTCATCGATCTTCGTCGTACCTACCGTACGACCACAGGAATCCTCCGCCGCCGGCCGCTCCTCGATTCGCTGTAGACCCGGCAACCCGAATCGGGGAGCCTCGGAGACGCCAAGTGTGAATCCGGTATGCGGCCGCGCGCTCCGATCACTGAGGCGTGAGCGGTCGCATCCTCCTCCTGACGACACTCGCAATTGCTGCCCTGAAAGCACCGAACGCCCTCGCCGCAGGGGGCAACTACGCGATCAGCGGCGGCACACCGGCGGAGCAGGCGCAGGTTCGCGCCGCGCTCAACGCGTCGAGCTTCAACTGGAGCCTGCTGCCCCAGCAGATCCAGGTGACGATCGAGCCCGGGGTCGGCGATTACGCGACCCCGGGTCAGGTGTACCTCGACCCGGCCCTGCTCGACATGGGCCAGTACTCGTGGGGGATCGTCCAGCACGAGTTCGGGCACCAGGTCGACTTCCTGCTCCTGAACGACAGCCAGCGCGCCCAGCTCGCGCAGTCGCTCGGCGGCAGCGGGTGGTGGCCGGACGGCTCGGGCACGCACTCGTCGTTCACCTGCGAGCGCTTCGCCTCGACGATCTCGTGGGCCTACTGGCCCTCGCCGTCGAACAGCCTGCGGCCGCAGTCGCCCTCCGACGAGGCAGGCGCGATGTCGCCCGCCGCCTTCCGCGCGCTGCTCGCGCAGGTGCTCGACGAGCCGTCGCTCGCCGCGACCCCGGCTGTCGCGCCGCCGAACGAGAAGGTCTACGCGCCGCCGGTGGCCACGAAGGCCAGGCCGAACGCGAAGTCGACTTTCGCGGTTACGCGATCAGCTGGTTTCTGAGCGCAACCGCGACTGCCTGGGTACGCGTGTCCGCGTCGAGCTTGTCCATCGCCTTGCGGACGTGCGTCCGCACCGTCTCCGGCGAGATGAAGAGCCGCTTGCCGATCTCCTCGTTCGAGTGCCCGTCGGCGAGGAGCCGCAGGACGTCGCGCTCGCGTTGGGTCAGCTGCGGCACCTTCTCGCCCGCCGCGACGGCGAGCGTGCCCGCGAGCACCGCGTCGACGTATTTCCCGCCGCCGGCGACGATCTGAATCGCCCGCAGCAGATCCCCGAGCGGCGCTTCCTTGAGCACGAAGCCGCCGACGCCTGCGTCGAGCGCCTCGGTCAAAAGCGCCTTGTCGCCGTACCCCGTGTAAAGGATGAACGCGGTCTCCGGCGCGGACTTCGCCGCCCGGCGGGCGAGCTCGATCCCGCCGAGGCCGGGCATCCGGAGGTCGACGAGCGCGACCGTCGGCCGTCGGGTTTCGATCTTCTCAAGGGCCTCATTGCCGCTCGTGGCGCGCCCCACGACCGTGATCCCGTTCGACTCCAGGTAGTCACAGACGGCCTCGAGCACCGCCGGGTGATCATCCGCCACGAGAATCGTGAGCTGTTCGCCGGTCGTCACCGCATCCCCGATTCGGGGGAGCCCCCCACCACAGCTCTAGGTATAGCGCCGCGGACGGCGGCGCGCGACAGTTCCTCTATGGACACACTCGCCCGCTACGAAAGCCAGCTCGTCCAGAGCGGCAGGATGGCCGCGATCGGCGAGCTCGCCGCCGGGGTCGCGCACGAGATCAACAACCCCCTGTTCGCGATCCTTGCTCTCTCGGAGTTCCTGATGAAGGAGCTCGAGCCGGGCTCGAAGCAGCTCGAGCGCGCCGAGCTGATCCATTCGACCGGGCTCGAGATCAAGGAGATCGTCCGCGGCCTGCTCGACTTCGCGCGCGAGAACACGGACGAGCGAAGCCTCGTCTCGGTCGACGACGTCGTACGTAAGACAGTCGACCTCGTCCGGCGCACAAACACGAAGAAGGGAATCGCGATCGTCGAGCGATACGAGAGCGTCGACGTCCAGGCAAGCTCGGGCCAGCTCAAGCAGCTCGTGCTGAACCTGCTCGCGAACGCGCGCGCTGCCACGCCCGACGGAGGACGCATCGTCGTCGAGGTCAGGTCCAAAGGAAACGACGCCGTCGTCTCGATCTCCGACAACGGCCCCGGCGTCGAAGCCGAGCTGCGCGAGCGGATCTTCGAGCCCTTCTTCACGACGCGGCGCAGCGAAGGTGGCATCGGCCTCGGTCTCTCGGTCAGTCTCGGCATTGCGCGCATGCACGGCGGCACGCTCGAGCTCGCGTCCGGCGACGAGGGCGCCAC
>DASYAO010000180.1:0-3707 GCA_036501285.1 Gaiellaceae bacterium | reverse complement strand
GCGAGCTCGCGCGCGGCGGCGAGCAGCATGTACAGCTGGCCCTTGTCGTCGGCAGCGCCGCGGGCATACAGATTGCCGTCGCGAATTTCCGGCTCGAACGGGTCGCTCTCCCACAGCTCGAGCGGGTCGGGCGGCTGCACGTCGAAGTGGCCGTAGCAGAGGACGGTCGGCGCTCCGTCGCCCGTCGATGCGGGGATCTCGCCGATCGCGAGCGGCTGACCGTGCCAGTCGACGAGCTCCGCCTCGCCGCCTGCGTCCTTCACGAATGACGTCACCCACTCGCCCGCGGCCTTGACGTCGCCCGCGCGTGCAGGGTCGGCGCTGATCGAGGGTATGCGGATGAACTCGGCGAGCTCGGGGAACCAGTCGGCGGCCATCGGGCCGCAGCCTAACGGCTACGCGACGTCGCGGAGCTTCTGGCTCTCGGCGAGCGAACGAAGTTTCTTCAGCGACTGGTTTTCGATCTGGCGGATGCGCTCGCGCGTGACGTTGAACGCCCTGCCGACCTCGTCGAGCGTGCGCGGCGGCTCGCCGTTCAGGCCGAAGCGCATCTCGAGCACGCGGCGCTCGCGGTCGCCCAGCAGCTCAAGCGCGCGGGCAAGCGACTCGTTGCGCATCGACAGCGCGGCCTTCTCGTCGGGGAGCGGCTCGGACTCGTCCTCGATGAAGTGCCCGAACTCCGACTCCTCGTCGTCTCCGACCGGTTTCTCGAGCGACACAGGCGTCTGCGATGTGCGGCGAATCTGATCGACCTCGTCGATGGTCATGTCGAGCTCGAGTGCGATCTCGGCGGAGCTCGGCTCGCGCCCACGCTCGGCGCGCAGCTTGCGCTCGGCGCGCAGGATCTTGTTGAGCTTCTCGACGACGTGTACCGGCATGCGGATCGTGCGGCCCTTGTCGGCGAGCGCGCGGGCGACCGCCTGGCGAATCCACCACGTCGCGTACGTCGAGAACTTGAAGCCCTTGCGGTAGTCGAACTTCTCGGCGGCGCGCACGAGCCCGATCGTCCCCTCCTGGATCAGATCGAGGAACGGCAGCCCCTGGTTTCTGTAGCGCTTCGCGATCGAGACGACGAGGCGCAGGTTCGCCTCCACCATCTCCTGCTTCGCGCGATGGTCGCCGCGCTCGATCCGCTTCGCGAGCTCGACCTCCTGCGCGGCGGTGAGCAGGTCGACCTTGCCGATGTCCTTCAGGAAGAGCTGCAGCGAATCGGTTGTGATCTCGAGCTCGACCGGCTCCTCGTCGTCGGGGGCCGGAGCGTCGGGCGAGTCGAGCTCGGCGTCGCCATTCGCGGGTACGTCCTCGTCCTCGGCCTCGTCGACCTCGTCGAAGAGAGGGCCGTCGACTTGCTCGCTCATGTTCTCTCCCCGTTGCCCGCTGCCCTCGACCGAGAGCCCGGCGGCGCCGGAACTTTTGCAGCAGCGTCGGACGGATGCCTAGGCCGGACGGCTCATTTCGATGAGCCTCCGGTCCCAGCGCCGTTCACCTGGGAGAGGAACTCATTCGCGCTCTTCCCGAGCCCGGTCGTCGGGCCGAGCGCAACCGCCTTCCGGAACTGCGCGATCGCCTGGTCGCGCTGGTCGGTCCAGGCGAGCAGCTCGCCGAGATAGAAGCGGACGATCTGGCTCTTCGGGAAGCGCGCGGTCAGCGGCCCGAGCTTCCCGAACGACGCGTTCAGGTTGTTCTTGTTGAACGCGCCGACGGCGGCCGCGACCTGGGACTGGTCGTCGTTCGGATTCTCCTTCGCCGCGCGGAGGTAGAGCCGTTCGGCGGAGTGCTGGTGATCCTGCTCCTGCAGGCGAAAGCCGCGTTCGAGCAGGGCATTCGGGCGGATCGGCTGGAAGATCGGATAGTTCGGCGCGTATTGCGGGTGCAGGATGTTGTCGGCGAGCACCTCCCAGACCTGGTCGTAGCCGACGCCCTTCTTCTTCGCCGTCTGGAGTGCCTGCTCGGCCTGGCCCGTGTAGCCCGCCCAGAGGAGCGCGATGCCGAAGTAGAGCTGGATCTCCGCGTTCTTCGGATGGGCGAGCTCGAGCTTCTGGAGTGTGTCGAGCGTTCCGTGCGGGTAGCTCACGATCGCCTGGCGCACCGCGGGCCCGTACGTCCCCGGCAGGCTCTTCGGCACCGGCGGCTTGCCGGGTTGCGGGTGGAGCGTCGCGGGATGGTCGCGCGTCGCAAGCGTGATCCCGATCACGGCCCCGACTGCCGCGAGAGCGGCCGCGCCGATCGTGAAGGCTAGCTGGGCACGCTCCGACAAGGAAAAGCCACCGTAGCGGTAAATCGTTCCGGCTCAGCGCCGCATGGCGCTACTATCCTTTTTGAAGCAATGGCGAGCTACAGGGAACTTCTCCAGCAGGTCAAGGGCGAGATCGAGGAGGTCGACGCCCGCGAGGCTCGCGAACTCGACGGCGCGACCTGGGTCGACGTCCGTCGCCACGACGAGTGGGACGAGGGCTACATCCCCGGCGCGGTTCACATCCCGCGCGGCAGCCTCGAGTCGCGCATCGAGAGCCGCGTGCCCGATCGCTCGACGCCCGTGATCCTCTACTGCGCCTCCGGCGAGCGCTCGGCGTTCGCCGCGAAGTCGCTGAAGGAGCTCGGCTACGAGCGCCCGGTGTCGCTCGAGGGCGGCTTCACCGACTGGAAGCGGAACGGCAACGAGATCGTCCTGCCGCGCACGCTCTCGCCCGAGCGGCGCGCGCGCTACTCGCGCCACACGCTGATTCCCGAGATCGGCGAGGAGGGCCAGCTGAAGTTGCTCGACTCGAAGATCCTCTTGCTCGGAGCAGGCGGGCTCGGCTCGCCGGCGGCGCTCTACCTCGCCGCCGCGGGCGTCGGGCACATCGGCATCGTCGACGCCGACATCGTCGACGAGTCGAACTTGCAGCGGCAGATCGTTCACTCGCTGAACACGCTCGGCTCGCCGAAGGTCGACAGCGCAAAGCGCACGATCGAGGCCTTGAACCCGGACGTGCAGGTGACGACCTACCGCGAGCGCCTGACCTCCGAGAACATCGACAGGATCCTCGACGACGGCTGGGAGATCGTCGTCGACGGCACCGACAACTTCCCGACGCGCTATCTGCTGAACGACGCGGCAGTGTGGCGGAACATCCCGGTCGTCTACGGCTCGATCTACCGCTTCGAGGGCCAGATCAGCGTCTTCAAGCCGTTCGACGGGCCGTGCTACCGCTGCCTCTATCCCGCTCCGCCGCCGGTCGAGCTCGCGCCGTCGTGTTCCGAGGGCGGCGTGCTCGGCGTTCTGCCGGGCATCGTCGGTTCGCTGCAGACGAACGAGGCGCTGAAGCTCGCGCTCGGGATCGGCGAGCCGCTGATCGGCCGGCTGCTGCTCTTCGACGCGCTGACGACCGAGTTCGAGGAGATGCACATCAAGCGCAACCCGAACTGCCCGGTCTGCGGCGAGCATCCGACGATCACCGAGTACGTCGACTACGTCGAGTTCTGCGCTAGGTGAGCGTGGTCAGAGTTCCACCCGTGCTTCGCGACGAGGCGGGCGGCGCCCGCCAGGTCGAAGCCACGGGCGCGACGGTGCGCGAGCTGCTCGAGGACCTCACGGGGAAGCTCCCCGCGCTCGGCGAGAAGGTCTACGACGGCAGCGAGATCCGTCCGTACGTGAACGTCTACGTCGACGGCGAGGACGTGCGCACGAGCGGCGGGCTGGACGCGCCGGTGCGCGAGAACGCGAC
>DASYAO010000179.1:0-9711 GCA_036501285.1 Gaiellaceae bacterium | reverse complement strand
CGTTCGCGTCCTCCTTCGGGATGAAGACGCCCATGTCGCGCGCGATGCGCGGCACCGACGAGAGGCCGCCGCCGACGATCACGCCGAAACCCTCGCGACCGTCCTTGACGACGCCGATCAGCGAGACGCAGTTGATCTCGGGCGCGTTGCAGCGGTCGGGGCACGCTGAGATCGAGTACTTGTGCTTGCGGGGCAGGTTCGCCCAGTCGGGGTTGCCGTAGAAGAGGTTCGCCGCCGACTCGACGATCGGCGAGGCATCGAAGAGCTCCTCGGCCGCGATTCCCTGCACGGGGCAGCCGGTGATGTTGCGCACCGTGTCGCCGCAGCCACCGGCGGTCGTGACGCCCGCGGCCTCGAGGTGCGCGAAGACGTCGGGCAGCTTCGCGAGCTCGAGCCAGTGGAGCTGGATGTTCTGGCGGGTCGAGAGCTCGCCGTCGCCCTTGCCGTAGAGGTTCGAGACCTCGCCGACCGCGCGCAGGTGCGCGGGCGAGATCTGCCCGGCCGGCACCTTCACGCGCAGCATGAACGTGCCCACCTTCGGCTTGTCGTGATAGAGACCCCACCACTGCAGGCGGACGATGTCCTCCTCGGCGACCTGCTCGTAGCCCTGCGCGATCAGCGCCGGCAGCTCCTCGCGGATGCCGAGCGGCGCCTTGTCGCGCTTGATGCGCTCGACCGGGTTTCGCTTGTAGACGAGCTCCCAGTCGGGGGGTGGCTTCTGCAGGGTCGCCATGGGACAGCCCTATACTACAAAAAGGAAAGTTTTGAGCGGCGATGCGGCCTGGGCCGCTATCCGAAATGCAGTAACAACACTATGAAAAGTGCAGTAATAGAGCCATTTGTAGGGTCAGCCCGGTGAAGGTTCTCGTCCGCGAGGAGATCGCCCCGGCCGGCGTCGAGCTGCTGCGCGCGCGGTTCGAGGTCGACGAGGACCGCGATTCCGACCTCGGCTCGATCATCGGCGGCTACGACGCGATCGTGATCCGCTCGGCGACGAAGCTCACCGCCGACCTGATCGCGAAGGGCACGAACCTGAAGGTGATCGGCCGCGCCGGCGTGGGGGTCGACAACGTCGACGTCGACGCTGCGACGCGCCAGGGCATCGTGGTCGCGAACGCACCCGAGTCGAATGTCGTCTCGGCCGCCGAGCACACGGTCGGACTCCTGCTCGCGCTCGCGCGAAACATTCCGCAGGCGCACGGCGCGCTCGTCGACGGCCGCTGGGAGCGCTCGAAGTGGGGCGGGGTCGAGCTCGCCGAGAAGACGCTCGGCATCCTCGGGCTCGGACGCATCGGCCAGCTCGTCGCGCGCCGCGCCGTCGGCCTGCAGATGCGCGTCGTCGCCTACGACCCGTTCGTCTCGGCCGAGCGCTTCCGCGAGCTCGGCGTCGAAAGCGCGGCGATCGACGAGGTGCTCGCGCGCGCCGACTTCCTGACACTGCATCTGCCGCTGAACGACGAGACGCGCGGCGTCGTCAACGAGAAGGCGATCGCGAAGATGAAGGACGGCGTGCGCATCGTCAACGCCGCGCGCGGCGAGCTCGTCGACGAGCACGCGCTCGTCGTTGCGCTCGAGTCGGGCAAGGTCGCGGGCGCGGCGCTCGACGTCTTTCCGAAGGAGCCGTACGACGGGCCGCTCCTCCAGGCGCCGAACCTGATCGTGACGCCGCATCTCGCAGCCTCGACGGACGAGGCGCAGGACCGTGCCGGGGTCATCGTCGCCGAGCAGGTCGCGGCAGCGCTCGAAGGCGGGCTCGTCACGAACGCCGTCAACATCCCTTCCGTAAACGCCGAGGATCTCGAGGTGCTCGGGCCGTTCGTGCCGCTCGCGGCCTCTCTCGGCCGGCTGGCGCTTGAGCTCGCGCGCGGCGAGCCGGGGAAGATCGTGCTCGAGTACTACGGCGAGCTCGCCGAGCACGACACGCGCCTGCTCACGGTCGCTGCGCTGAACGGCGCCTTCCGTGGCCGCGTCGACCAGCCCGTGAACTACGTGAACGCGCCGATGATCGCGGCCGAGCGCGGGATCGACGTCGTCGAGGAGAAGCGCCGGTCGTCGCGCGACTTCACGAACCTGATCGCGGTCACCGCCGGCGAGGCGCGCGTCGCGGGTACGACGATCGGCCGCGAGAACCGGCAATGGCTCGTCTCGGCGCTCGGCTTCGAGGTCGACATCGAGCTCGCCTCGCGCATGGTGCTGCTCCGCTACGACGACGTGCCCGGCCAGATCGGCCGCGTCGGCACGCTGCTCGGCGCGGCCGGCGTGAACATCGCCAACATGACCGTCTCCCGGAACCGCGAGGGCGGCAAGGCGATGATGGTGCTGACGCTCGACGGCGAGCTTCCGGCGGACGTCGTCGACCAGCTCTCGCACGGCATGGACGAGGCGTTTCTCGTCTCCGTCTGAGCCAGATGTAAAGGTTTTCGGCGGGTGTGACCCGGTCTTGCCGCGGAGGCGTATAACGAGCGTGATGAGGACCCGGATAGGCGTCGTGCTCGTCGCGGCGCTGGGGGCTCTGTGGGCGGCACTGCCACCGGCGCAAGCGGCACCGAACCGCCTGGTCGCCTTCGGCACCTGCGGTCAGTTCCTCGGCTACGCCAAATCGCACGCGAAGCCGTTCGTCACGACGACCGGCATCGGCGTCTCGTCCTCGCCGATCCTGAAGGCGACGCCAGGTGTCGCAGCCCCGTCCGCCGCGGCTGCCGTCGCGGGCAACTCGGCGAATGCGCCCGTCGAGGGCGTCGACTACTCCGGTACGAACGACCAGGAGGTCGGCGTCGACGAGCCCGACATCGTCAAGACGAACGGGAACACCCTCTTCACCGCTGAGAACGGCGAGCTCGAGGCGGTCGACGTCACCGGCTCGAAGCCGAAGCTGCTCGACACGCTGCAGCTCACGAGCGGATACAGCAACGAGCTGCTCCTCTTCAACGATCACCTGCTCGTGATCTCGCGCGGCAACAGCTTCGTCGAGCCGCTGCCGGCGATGCCGGCGCGGATGTTCGTCCCGGTCTCGCAGAACACCGTGCTCACCGAGATCGACGTCTCCGACCCGTCGAACCTGAAGGTCGTGCAGACCGCGACGATCGAGGGTGGCTACCTCGACGCGCGGATGATCGGCAGCACCGTCCGCATCGTCACCTCGTCAGGCCTGCCGATCGAGCTGCCGTTCGTCTCCGGCACGCGCGCGGCAAACCAGTCGGTCGTCGCCCACTCGACCGTGAAGCAGTGGCTCCCGACCTACAAGGTCGGCAAGCACGCAGCACAGTCGCTCGTGCAGTGCCGCCGCGTCTTCCGGCCGGTCGGCTTCTCCGGGCTCGGGATGACGACGGTGTCGACGATCGACCTTGCGAACAGCCTGAACCTCGTCAACTCGACCAGCGTGATGGCCGACGGCAGCATCGTCTATGCATCGCCGACGACGCTCTACGTCGCCAGCCAGCTCTGGGCCGACCGCCCGCTTCCGGCTGAGCCGTATCAGCCGATCTCCGGCGCGACGACCGAGATCAACGCCTTCGACATCTCGAACCCGACGACAACCACCTATCTCGGCAGCGGCTCCGTCCCCGGCTATCTCCTCGACCAGTTCTCGCTCTCGGACTTCCAGGGGGTCCTGCGCGTCGTCTCGACGCAGTCGCCGGCGTGGTGGGGATCGGCCGACGGAACGCAGTCGTACCTGACGACGCTGAAGGCGAGTGGCGGCAAGCTCGTACAGGTCGGGCAGCTGGGCGGCCTCGGCCAAGGCGAGCGCGTCTATGCGGTGCGCTTCGTCGGCAACGACGCGTTCGTCGTCACCTTCCGGCAGGTCGACCCGCTGCACGCGATCGACGTCTCCGATCCCGCGAACCCGAAGCTCGCGGGCGAGCTCGAGCTCTCCGGCTACTCGTCTTACCTGCAACCGCTCGGGAACAACCTGATCCTCGGCATCGGCCAGGACGTCGGCACGAACAACGAGCCGAGCGGCACGCAGCTCTCGCTCTTCAACGTCTCGGATCTCGCGCACCCGACGCTCGTCGCGCACACCTCGCTCGGACAGGGATGGTCGTCCGCAGAGTCCGACCACCATGCGTTCCTCTGGTGGCCGGCGACGAACCTCGTCGTCGTGCCTTTCGGTCAGCAGGCGGTCGGGATGAAGGTGACGCAGGCGGGGATCAGCGAGATCGGGCGAATCGCGCAGCTCGACGCGAAAGACTCGACGCTGCCGACGATCGACCGCGCCGTCGTCGACCGCGACACGCTGCTCACCGTCTCGAGTGCGGGCGTGAAGTCGAGCAGCCTCTCGTCGCTCGGCGATCTCGGCTGGGCCGCGTTCCCGGCGCCGCAGCCGATTCCGGTTCCGTCACCGTTGCCGACGCCTTCGCAGACCTCCGGCTCCGTCAAGCCGGTGCCGGGCCCGGGTCAGGTCGGGGCCGGCGTAGCGGCTTCGTCTCGGCATCCGTAAGCCGCACGAGCCCGCGTGGGTCGAGCTTGGCTCACGGCTAGGAGTCGCCTTTTTGGAAGAACGCCGCGATCGCGCCGGCCGAGCCGGCGACGACGACGACGGCCCAGAGCTCGAGCACGATGTCGACGGCGCGGCCCCACGGCGTGACGGGGTTCTTGATCTGTGACGAAACGGTCAGGAGCTGGACGGTCGTGAAGAAGAGCGCCTGCCCGAAGCTCTTCACCTCGGTCTGCTTCCCGTGGCGCTCGAGGTAGTAGATCGCGACCGTCCCCGCCGCATCGACGAGGACGGACGCAATCACAACAAGACCGAGACGGGCGAGGAGCCGGCGGTGACGCTCCTCGAACGTCAACAGCCTGCGAAGCTCCTCGGTGAACGCGCTCACACGCGGAGCCTAGAGCGTGAGCGCCACTCCTCTCGGCAGCACGAGCACCGGGCAGCGGATCAGCTCGATCATGTACGCCGCCGCCGCACTCACCCGTACCTGCCCGGTCGCGGTCTGTGGGGCGGAGCCGACGACCAGCAGGTCGGCGCCGCCTCCGTTCGGCTTGCCGATGTACTCGGCCCTGAACCGAGACGCCAACCCTTCGGCAGTGTCGATCGCCGAGGCGTCGCCTTCTTCTGCGATCGACGCAACCGTCGTGATCGGTGACGTCGCATCGCGGTACCCGGCGGGCGCCAGTGCAATCGCCGTTCGCCCTCCGTCGAGCAGCCGTTCCGCAGATGTCTGCGGGTAGACGTACCCGGGCGTCGTTCGGTATGCGGAGCCGAACACGATCATCTCGGCGTCCTCGCTAACTGCGAGCTCGCGTAACCCCTGCGGTGTCGAGGCGCTGAGGACGACGTGCTTCGGCGTCTCCGGCTTCCCCACCGATGCGGCACCTTCTGCAAGCAGCGCCTCCGCGTCCTTCTCGGCGAGGCGTTCCGCCTCGCCGGTCGCACGCGAATGGCGCACGTAGGCGAGGATCAGGCTCGCGCCTGCGCCGGCGAAGATCTCGCCGAGCGCAAGCGCGTCCTGGTCGTTGTCCGTTCCGTCGTACGAGACGATGATGTTGGTCATGTCAGGCGCCGTGTACGCCGAGCGACGGGATGTCGGACGGATACACCTCGTGGCCGTGGATGGCGATGTCACCCTCTTCCATCTCGGCATCGGTCATGCGTAGCGGGACGACGAGGCTGACGAGCTTGAGGATGATGTATGTCCCGATCGCGGTGAATACGATCACCCAAAGCGCGACGTATGCCTGCACCTTCAGCAAGTGAAGGCTGCCCGTGCCGGAGAACCACGGCGTGCCGTCCGGGTTCAGGTAGACGGCCATGTGCGAGTCGGCGAACAGACCGACGAGCAGGCCGCCCGCGAGGCCGGCGAAGCCGTGCGTGTAGACGACGCCGAGCGTGTCGTCGACGTTGCGGAACGGCCGCATGCGGCTGAGGTAGTTGTAGGCGACATAGACGATCGACGACGCGATGGCACCGATTGCGATCGCGCCGTAGCCGTTGACGAACCCGGCTGCCGGCGTGATCGCGACGAGGCCGACGATCATTCCGTTGACGCTGCCAAGCAGAGACGGTTTGCGGCCCGTCATGTAGTCCCACACGACCCAGACGAGGAATGCGACTGCGGTGGCGAGGTTCGTGTTCAGCACCGCGGCTCCCATGTCCGCGCCTGCGTAATACGGATCGCCGCCGTTGAATCCGTTCC
Source organism: Gaiellaceae bacterium (assembly GCA_036501285.1). Lineage (GTDB taxonomy): Bacteria > Actinomycetota > Thermoleophilia > Gaiellales > Gaiellaceae > PALSA-600. The sequence goes on along the minus strand of DASYAO010000179.1, from coordinate 3,571 downwards.
AGCCGAGCCAGAGGAGCCCGGCACCCGTGGCGACCATCAGCAGGTTGTTTGGTGCATCGATCTCGCGATCACGTGCGAGTCTCGGCCCGATCATCCACGCTGCGACGAATCCGCCGACGCCTGCAGTGAGGTGGATGACGTAGCCGCCCGAGAAGTCGATGGCGCCCTTGTGTGCCCACCAGCCACCGCCCCAGATCAGGAACGCGTTGACCGTGTAGACGCAAGTGATCCACAACGGGACGAAGAGCAGCCACGCCTTGAAGTTGATCCGCCCGAGCACGGAGCCAAGGAGGAGCAGCGGCGTAATCGCAGCGAACACGAACTGGAAGTACACGAGTGTGCTCTGTGGGAAGTGCCACGGTGGGCCGCCGACGAGCGGGATCGTCGCCTGGCCCTGCTCCTTCGTGTGGCTCAGGACAGCCCCCGGTTGCCCGATGAAGTTTCCGAAGAACCCATGGCTCGAAAGCCCGTGCCACGGGTTGCCGAAGCCCATGTTGAAGGCGTAGAGCACCCAGACGATCAGCACTGCAGCGAATCCGGTGAAAGCGAGCATCATGCTGTTGACGGACCAGCGCTTCTGCATCACGCCGCCGTAGAGAACGACGAGGCCCGGCACGCTCATCAGGCCGACGAACGTCGCGGCGGTGACCTGCCACGAGTTGTCGCCTGGGTTCAGCCAACTTGGGTATGGAAGTACGGTCGCCCCGATCAAACGATTCTCCTTTCGGACCAAAAAGAAAAGGCCGCCAGGACTCGACAAACAGTCCTGTGGCCTCGTCGCCTCGCGCCGACCTTCGATGGCCGAACGCGTCGGGGACTCTATCGTGCGGTCAGGCTGGAGACAAGTTGATGCTTCGTCGACGAGATAAGGCCTTTCTCTATGGCCTCACCACGGCTGGGGTCGCGGCTGCGCTTGGCGGCTGGGCCTTCTCGTCGGGCGGCGGCTCGCCTGGGGGCAAATGCGTATCGGTGACAGTGGCCTCGACGATGGGCGGCGCTGCGATCACGAGGTGCGGCACCGCCGCGGTCGCCTTCTGTCGCGAGAACGCGAGCGACGCCCGTATCGCGGTCGCGTGTCGGAAAGAGGGCTTCTAGCTGCGAGTTCGCTTCCGTCCATCGCACGCCTGAGCGTTAGGCGACGCGCTCGTGGATCCACCAAGCGGCGAAGAGGATCAGCGCGAGCGCGATCCCGCCGAAGAGCGCCGTCTCGAGTCCCTGAAGCGCCCAGAACTTGCTCGCCGGCAGGTAGACGGCGTGCTGGTAGACGGACGGTGGCGCGACGATGCACCCTTGCCCCTTTCCGCACGGCACCGCGATCGAGTGGAACGCCGGGTGCAGGAAGTGGCCGAAGCGGTCGCTCGGTCCTTCGTTCAGCACCCAGGCCGTCTTCAGGTTGGGGCCGAGCGCGCTCGACTTCCACGTCGCCGAAAGTGGCGTCAGCAAACGTTGCCGCAGCCAGCTGTCGACGAAGAGACGCGCGACGATGTAGCTGACGAAGCCGACGAACAGTGCCGGGATCGTCCGACGCATGAGGACGCCGAGGACCAGCGCGAGCCCGACTGCGAAGAGCACGTATCCGAAGTCGACCGTTCCCGCGAAGTCGAAGCTGGCTGTTTCCAGGCGCCCGTCCAGATGAGCGAGCGGGCGGCGGTACCAGGTGACGAGCTGCGACAAGGCCAGCGCGGCGACGAGTGCGACCGCGACGACGGTAGCGAGTTTGCCGGCGATCCAGCGGCGTCTCGTGACGCTCTGCGTCCACGCGAACCGGAAGGTTCCGTTCTCGAGTTCGAGCAGGAGCGGCGCCGCGAGTAGTACGCCGATCACCCCGGGCAGGAGGTTGAACCAGCCGATCAAGGCGTTGAGGCCGTCGAACCGCTGCAGGAAATCGCCGACGACGGCGCCGCAGTTGCTGTCTTTCGGCGCGTTCAGGCACCTGGAGATGTGGTCGCCGTTGTAGACCGAAGCCATGTGGAGGCCGACCGGGACGAGCACAGCGGCGACGGCCGCGACGATCGCCGCGGTGACGAGCGTCTCGGTGCGCTGCAGGCGCCAGGCAGCCCAGGTCATGCCGAGAGCTCCGCACGTTGCCCGAGGTAAGCGAGCACGATCTCCTCGAGGTCGACCTCGTGCAGCTGCCAGCACGAGTCGTAGACGTGCCCGTTCGCGTTCACGAGCAACGTCGTCTGCCGTTCCGTGTGACTCTCGCGGATCACGTTGTGCACCCGAGCTACCGCTGCCGAATCGCTGCGCGGCCCGGTGAGGAGCCTGTGCTTGGCGACGACGTCGTCGATCGCGCCGACGAGCTGCGTCCGTCCCCTCGCCAGGATCACGATGTGGTCGCACACGCGCTCGAGGTCGGCGATGATGTGAGAAGAGAGCAGGACGGTGAGCTCGCGCTCCGCGACGACCTCCATCAGCGACTGCATGAACTCGCGCCGCGCCAGCGGGTCGAGTGACGCCACAGGCTCGTCGAGCAGGAGGAGCTCGGGCTTCTTGGCCAGCGCGAGCGTGAGTGCGACCTGCGCCTGCTGCCCGCCCGAGAGCTGGCCGACCTTCTTCGAGAGCGGGAGCCCGAGGTGGTCGATGCGTGCGCGCGCAAACCCGTCGTCCCAGTTCTTGTTGAGAGAACGTCCGAGCTTGAACGTGTCGGCGATCGAGAGCGATTTGTAGAGCGGGTGATCCTGCGCGACGAAGCCCACAGAGGGCAGGACGGCGGCCGCGTCGTGGATCGGAGACCGGCCGAGCACCGAGACGGTCCCGGTGCTCGGGCGCGTCAGCCCGACCGCGAGGTGGAGGAGCGTCGTCTTGCCGGCGCCGTTCGGGCCGACGAGTGCGGTGACGGAGCCGCTCGGGACGTCGAGTGTGCACTCGGAGAGCGCCCAGTTCGAGCCGTAGCGCTTGCCGAGCCTCGATGCGACGAGCGCGCTCACGCGGCGCGCACCTTCGATGCGGGGCGGACGGCGTCGGCGAAGAGCGCGGCCATGTTCTCGTCGTCGAGACCGGCGGCGCGCGCGCGGTCGATCCACTTCTGCAGCGAGGTGCGCAGTCCGCGCACGTGGTCGGGCGGAAGCGAGGGAAGGTTCGGAGCGACGAACGTGCCCTGCCCGCGCTTCCCTTCGACGATTCCTTCGTGATCGAGCTCGCGGTAGGCCTTGAGCACCGTGTTCGGGTTGATCGCAAGGCTGCCGACGACGTCCTTCACGGTCGGCAGCTGGTCGCCCGGCTTCAGGATCCCGAGGCGGACGGCCTGCCTCACCTGCTGCGCGAGTTGGAGATAGGTCGGAACGCCGGAGCGCGCGTCGAGGTGGAACTCGATCATCGCTTTAACTATAGAGCTAGTTAAAGTGTCTTGTCAAGCGCCGCCTGCGACTGCGGGGAGAAGCACGACCGTCGCGTCGGCGCCGACCGGCGTCTCGAGCCCTTCGTTCAGCCGGACGTCGGTGCCGTCGATGAAGACGTTCAGGAACTGCGGCAGGTCGCCGTCCTCGAAGATGCGGTCCCGCAGGCTCGGGTACTCGTTGACGAGGCTCTCGAGCACTTCGCGCACGGTGTCGCCCCCGGCCTCGACGTG
>DASYAO010000178.1:0-42069 GCA_036501285.1 Gaiellaceae bacterium | reverse complement strand
AACGTCCACGTCGGCCCCTCCGACTACGTGCCCTGGCTCACCGACCGCAAGTGGGCGTACATCCGGATGGAGGGTTCGTCGTTCGGCGACGTGCCGCTCAACATCGAGCTCAAGCTCGAGGTCTGGGACTCACCGAACTCGGCCGGGATCGTCATCGACGCCGTGCGGCTCGCGAAGCTCGCGCTCAACAATGGCGTCGCGGGCGCGCTCGAAGGCCCGAGCTCGTACCTGATGAAGTCGCCGCCGAAGCAGATCGTCGACGACGAGGCGCACGAGCAGAGCGAAGAGTTCATCAAGCGCTACAAGCGCAAGAAGGCGAAGGAGCCCGCCAAGAAGTAAGACATCGGTGCGACCTGACGCGTTAGGGTCGCGCTGTGGTTCCCTGGGCGAAGCCGCGCTACGAGCTGCTGCTGCTCGCGCTCGTTGCCGTCGCCGTGCTCTCGAACGTGTCGACGATCAGCGTCCAGGACCACTCGCGCATGTGCCAGACGCGCGCATTCGTGAACGCGCACCTGCAAATCGGCGACTGCGACCACACGATCGACCGGTCGATCTATCACGGCCGGCTCTATTCGAACAAGGCGCCCGGGATGTCGCTCCTCGCGGTTCCGGGTTACGAGCTCGTCCAGCTGCCTCTTCCGTCGCATTGGACGAAGGACGGCGACCTGCGGGTCTGGTTCGTCCAGCTGACGACGAGCGGCCTGGCACTGCTCGTCTGCATCTTCCTCGTCGGTCGCATCAGCGAAGGACTCGCCCCGGGCTGGGGCGGAGCGGCGATGGTCACGCTCGGCCTCGGCACGCTGATCTCCTCGTTCGCGCCGTCGAACTTCGACCACGTTCCCGCCGCGGCGCTCGGGTTCGCGGCGTTCGTGCTCGCGTGGGCGCGAAGGCCGCTCGCCGCAGGTCTCGTCGCCGGGCTCGCCCTTCTCGTCGAGTACGAGGCTGCGGCGATCGTCGTCATCGTCGGCGCCTACGTCCTGCTCGCCGGCCGCCGGCCGCTCGCGCGCTACGTGCTCGGTGTCGTACCGGGCGCCGTGCTTCTCGGCGCCTACGACTGGCTCTGCTTCGGCGCGCCGTGGCGGAACCCCCTTCGCTACAGCGACAACCGCTATCGCGTCGAACATGCGAAAGGGCTACTCGGCATCCAGACGCCGACACTGCACGCGACCCGCTTGACGTTCGTCGGCGACCGCGGGCTCCTCGTCGCCTCTCCCGTGCTCATCGCTGCCGGGTTCGGCCTCTTCCTGCTGTGGAAGCGAGGCCTGCGGGCCGAGGCGGGTGTGTGCGCCGCTGTGACCGTCGCCTTCGCCGTCGCCGAATGCGGGTACTTCGATCCTTACGGCGGCTTCTCGCCCGGGCCGCGCTACCTGATTCCTGCGCTGCCGTTTCTCGCGCTCGGGCTCGGGCCCGCATTCGCACGGTTCCGCGTCGCGACGTCGCTCCTCGCACTCGTATCCGTCATCGCGAGCACCACTGTGATGCTGACGTGGACGAACTTCGTCTCGAACTACCCCGGCACGGTCTGGGCGGAGCTCGAGCGCTTCCTCCGCCACCATCAGGGCTCCGACCTGCAGAACTGGCTGACGAAGAACGCCTTCGAGTCGATTGGAGTCTCGGACCGGCTCCACTCGGCAGCGATTGTGAGCGTACTAGCCGCTGCCGCCTGCGCATTCGCATTGAGCGCCGGGTTCGCGCGGCCGCGCTCGCGCTAACCTGACGCTTCATTGCGGATCTGCCTCGTCACGCCGTTTGCGTGGTCACAGCCTCACGACGTGAACGAGCACGTCGCGGGCGTCGCCACGGCGCTGCGGGAACGCGGGAACGCGGTGACGGTGCTTGCGCCGTCGACCCGCGCGGCGCAGCTACTCGAAGGGCGACGCGTCCTCCAGGGTCACGCCGAGCCGACCGACGTGATCGCGGTCGGACCTGCGGTGCCGGTGTCGCGGCGCTCGCAGCTCGGCGTTCCCGTCGGCGTTCGCGCGAACCTCGCGCTCGCGCTCGTGCAGGGCGACTACGACGTCGTGCACGGATTCGAGCCGGGCCTGCCGTCGCTCTCCTACCTCGCGCTGCGCGAGACGGCCGCGCTGACGGTCGCCACGTTCGTCTCACCCGACCGCCTCGGGTACCCGCCGGCCCGCACGCAGCGTGAGAAGCTGCTCGCGCGCGTCGACGCGCTCGTCGCGCTCTCGGAAGCGGCCCGTGACGCCGCCGCCGAGCGCTTCCCTGGCGACTACCACCTGCTCTCGCCCGGCTTCGACCCCGCGCTCTTCGCGCGGCAGACGAAGCAGAAGACGATCGTCGTCGAGTTGCGCCCCAACGAGCGCCCACTCGCGCGCGCCGTGATCCGGACGCTGCGCGAACTGACCGAATGGCAGGCGATCCTGCTACGTACGACGCCGCTCGTCGGGCGCCCGGCGATCCCCCGCGATCTCGCGACGCGCGTTCACGTGCGCACGGCACGCGACGGCAGCTCGCGCGCGCAGCTCTTCGAAGCGGCCGCGATCTTCGTTCCCGGGATCGAAGGGCTCGCGCGCGTTCGCCTCGAAGCTCTCGCAGCCGGTTGCGCGATCGTGCAGCCGCCCAACGTGAATGAACAACCCGAGCTCGCCGCCGCAGCGGCTGCACGGCTCGCGGACGACGACGATCTGCTCACACGCGAGCAGCAACGCGCTCGCGAGGAGGCGCAGGGTCAGACGTTCGCCGACGTCGCGTCGGAGCTCGACGTGCTCTACGCGAGCCTGACCAGGCGCCGCCGGCCGCGCAAGGCGAGCGAGCCGCTCGTCGACCGTCCGTGGATCGTCGCCGACCTGCACATGCACACGTCGTGGTCGTACGACTGCGCGGTCGACCCGGCCGAGCTCGTCGACCACGCCGAAGCGGAAGGGCTCGGCGCGATCGCGGTCACGGATCACAACGTCTTCGGCGGCGCGCTCGAGACTGCCGACGCGGCGAGAGAACGCGAGCTCGTCGTCATCCGCGGTGAGGAGGTCAAGACCGGCGAGCAGGGGGAGGTGATCGGCCTCTTCCTCGAGCGCGAGATCCCGCGCGGGCTTTCGTTCGCGGACACCATCGCTGCGATCCACGAGCAGGGCGGTCTCGTCTACGTTCCGCATCCGTTCGACCGCATGCACACGATCCCGGAGCCGAAGACGCTGCACCGGCATCTCGCCGACATCGACGTCTTCGAGGTCTATAACGCGCGACTGCTCTTCGACGCGCAGAACGACGAGGCGCTTCGCTTCGCGCGCAAGTACGACCTGACGATGGGCGCAGGCTCGGACGCCCATGTGCTCCAGGGCGTCGGGACGGGCGCGGTGCGGATGCGAGCGTTCCGCGACCCGGAGGAATTTCTGATCTCACTCCGAACCGCCGAGATTTTGCGGCGGCCGAAGTCGCTCGCGTACCTTCAGGGGCTCAAGTGGGTGGCCCAGGTCAAGGAAAAGGTGCGGTAGGCCAGAAAGGGTGGGCAGGGTCCTGTGGGTGCCGCCGTGACGACAGACGAGATCTACCAGCGGTACCTCGACAAGGCGATCAAGGAGATCCTGCGCCTCGAGCACGAGGTCGCCGAAGCCGCCGGCGGGCAGCCCGTCGCGCAGCCGACGGGCCATCCACTCGGCACGATCTTCCTCGTCAAATACGGCCCGCAGGCGCAGGAACTGCAGGAGGGCGTCGCGTTCCACGGTCGCGCCGGACATGCGCTCAAGCGCTCGCTCGAGCGGCTGAAGGTCGACCCGCGCGAGGTCTTCGGCACGAACTGCGTCAAGTTCGCGGGTGCCGACGAAGATGCATGCCGGGGCTGGCTCAAGCGCGAGCTGCGGATCGTGCAGCCGAAGCTGCTCGTCGTGATGGGCGACGACACGCTCGAGTTCGTCAACTCGCTCGAGTTCCCGCTCGGCCGCCCACTCGAGAACACGATCGGCACGATGCAGCAGTTCACGCCGACGATCGAGGCGCTCGTCGTGCCCGACATCGACTCAGCGCTCGACGAGGAAGACGCGAAGACGAGTTTTTGGAACGCGTTCAAGCCGATCGGCGACTGGTGGTCCGCGCTACCGCCGTACTAGCGCTCTTAGGAGTGCTCGTGGGCTGGTACGAAGCGTCGACGCACATCGGGGCGCTCGCGCTTTGGCCTGCGATTCTCCTGATCTCGTTCGTGATCATGCCCGCGTGCTTCCTGCTCGTGTGGTTGGCGATCCCGCTCTGGAGCTTCCGCTGGACCTGGGTGATCGGCGCCGTGCTCGTCGGACTGGCCCTGCTCTTTTCCGCGCTTCACTATCCGATCGGTTCGAACTTCTGCAAGCTGCTCGCGCTCAGCGTCTTCGGCTGGTGGTTCCTCACGTACTTCGAGGCGCTCTCGTGGGTCGTGATCGTCGCGCTCCTGATTCCGTGGGTCGATGCGCTCTCGGTGTGGCGCGGTCCGACGAAGTCGCTGACCGGCAAGGGACACGAGCACATCTTCGGCGCGCTGTCCGTTGCGTTCGTCGTGCCCGGCGGCGGCGCTGCGCGGCTCGGCCTTCCCGACGTGCTCTTCTTCGCCGTCTTCCTCGGCGCGGCGATGCGCTTCCGCCTGCGGCCCGGGTGGACGTTCCTCGCCATGCTCGTCGGCCTCGGCATCACGATGATGCTCGCGATCGGCCTGATGGGCCCCGACTCCGGCCTGCCCGCACTGCCGGGGATCTCGCTCGGCTTCCTGCTGCCGAACATCGACCTGCTCTGGACGCGTCTTCGCAGGACACGTCTATTGTCAGAGACCGAAAGTGTCAGACGTTGAGCTCGAGCACGGACACCGACTCGACGTGCGGCGTGTGCGGGAACATGTCGACGGGCGTCGTGCGCAGTAGCGCGTAGCCGTACTCCTCGGTGAGCCGCTTCGTGTCGCCGGCGAGCGTCGTCGGGTTGCACGACACATAGACGATCCGCGGCGGCGCGAGCTCGCCCAGCCGCTTCAGCGCCTTGCCCGCGAGGCCCGCGCGCGGCGGGTCGACGAGCACGACGTCCGGCTCGCCCGCGCGGTCGCGCAGCTCTTCGAGCACCTGGCCGACGTTGCCCGCGAAGAACGCGGCGTTCCCGGTGCCGTTCAGCTCCGCGTTCTCGATCGCGCACGCGACCGACTCCTCCGAGATCTCGATCCCCCAGACGGTCATCGCGGCATCCGCGAGCGAAAGCCCGATCGTGCCGATGCCGCAGTAGAGGTCGTAGACGGTCTCGCCGCCGGTCAGCTGCGCCGCCTCACGCACGAGCTCGTAGAGCCGCTCGGCCATGCGCGTGTTCGTCTGCAGGAACGCGTTCGGCCGCACGCGGAAGCGCTGACCGCCGATCTGCTCCTCGATCGCATCGGCGCCCCAGAGGAGCCGGGTCGGTAGGTTCGTCACCTCCGACGGCGTGTCGTTCACCGCCCAGTGGATCGAGCGCACCTCCGGGATCGCCGTCAACACCTCGATCAGACGCTCGCGGTCGAAGCGCTCGCGCTCGTGCGTGACGAGCTGCACCATCGCCTGGCCCGTGTTGACGCCTTCGCGGACGACCAGATGACGCAAGTAGCCCTCGTGCGTCCGCTGGTCGTAGCCGGGAAGCCGCTCCTCGCGCGCCCAGTCGCGCATGGTGTTGCGAATGCGGTTGCCGACATCCGAGGTGAGCCAGCACTGCTCGATCTGCAGGACCTCGTCCCAACGGCCGGCGCGATGAAGGCCGAGCACCGCGCCGTCGTCGCCCGGCGCGAACGAATACTCCATCTTGTTGCGGTAGTGGAACTGCTCAACCGCGCCGACGATCGGCTCGAGCGGCGGCTCGGCGATGCCTGCGATGCGCGTCAGCGAGTCGGCGACCCACGCGTGCTTCGCCGCGAGCTGCGCCTCGTAGGCGAGATCCTGGAAGCGACAGCCGCCGCACGCCGGGTAATGGCGACACGGCGCCTCGACGCGTACCGGCCCCGGCTCGACGACTTCGGTCTTGACCGCCTCCGCGTGGCGCTTCTGCACCTTCGTCACGCGGGCACGCACGGTGTCGCCCGGGAGTCCCGCGCGCACGAAGACGACGTACCCGTCGACCCGCCCGACGCCGTTGCCGCCGAACGCGAGCGAGTCGATCTTCAGCTCGACTTCGTCGTCGCGACGTACTGGCGGTGCCGGAGCCATGCGTTCGAGGCTACAGGCCGAACAGCGGCAGGCACGGTTCGAGCCCGTCGATCTCGACGGGAAACGGCGGCTGCCAGCGCTCGCGCTCGAGCCGGAGCTTGATCTCGCGCACCGGCATGCCGCGCGGCGAGACCACGCCCTCACCGTCGGGCTCGTAGCCGTACCGCGCCGAGACTTTCGCCGAAGCGACGTTGCCTTCGAGATAGCCGGAAGTGGCGGCCTCCGCGCCGAGCCCTTCGAATGCGAACCCGAGTACTGCGCCACGCATCTCGGTGCCGTATCCCTGCCGCTGATAGCGGCGCCCGAGCCACGAACCTGTATCGACGACCCTCGAGCGCGCGAAGTCGTCGGCTCGCACCGACTGCGAGCCCATCGGTTTGCCGTCGAGGAAGACGGCCAGGTTCAAACGCCAACTCGCAGGCGACCACTCGCGCCGGTGCGCGCGGTGGTGCTCCACGAAGTGGTCGACGAAGCCGGGCTTCCCGATCCCGTCCGTCCACGGGAAGAAGAACGGCATCTGCTCGGGCGGGTGGACTCCTTGCTCGGCGACGTGCGCAAGCTCGACGATCTCCCCCTCGGTCGGGAGGCGGAGCTCGACCCGCGGCGACCGCAGCCGTAAGCCGTACAGGGGTGTGATGTCTATCGCAGGACCGAGACGTAGACCGAGCGTGGCTTCGGCCCGTCGAACTCGCAGAGGAAGATCGCCTGGTAGCGGCCGAGCGCGAGCTCGCCGTCGCGGAGCGGGACGAGCACCTGCGAGCCCGCGACCGACGCGCGGCCGTGCGAGGGGCCGTTCGGGCCGTCCTTGTCGTCGTGGCGCCAGCCCCAATCGTCGCCGACGACGCGCTCGAACGCGCGCTCGAGATCCTCGACGAGAACGGGGTCGATCTTCTCGTTGATCGTGACCGCTGCGGTCGTGTGCGGCACGTAGACGAGCACAGCCGAGCCCCCGGCGCCGTCGACGGCAGCCCGCACGTCCTCGGTGACGTCGATCAGCTCGGTTTTCCTGCCCGTCTCATACGAGAGCTCACGCATCGAGCGCCTATCCTACGGACGCCTTGTCCCAGCAGCCTTTGACTACGCGCGAGCTCGATCGGTTCCGCGACGACGCCGATCGCTTCATCGCGGAGATCGACCAGGAGTACTACGACCACTTCGCCGGACTGAAGGAGACGCTCGATCTCGAGGAGATCTACGAGCGGCACGCCGAGCTGACCCGGCTCGAGACGGCACAGAGCCTCGAAGGCGCACCGTCCGAGCTCTGGCGCTTTGCGTGCGAGGGCTACCTCGGCAACCTGACGCGCGCGCACCAGGAAAAGCTCGCCGGCGTCGAGGCCGAGCTCGAGGCGACGATCGACGGCGAGAAGATCCCGTTCCGGATGCTGCGCCCGGTGCTCGCGAACGAGCCCGACCGCGCGCGCCGGCAACGGATCGAGGAAGCGCGGCTTCGCCTCACCGACGAAGAGCTGAACCCCGTCTATCTCGACGCGTCGCGCATCGACCGCGAAGCCGTACGCAAGCTCGGCGCGCCCAACTACTACGAGCTCTACAAGCGCTTCAACTTCGCGCTCGACGAACTCGCCGAGCAGTGCACCGAGCTGCTCGACGAGACGGAGCGTCTGTGGGAGGAGACCGGCAACCGCCTCTTTCGCGAGCGGCTCGGGATCAGCCTTTCCGAGGCACGCGCGTGGGACGTGCCGCGACTCTTCCGTGCGCCCGAGTGGGACAAGGCGTTCACCTCCGACGCGATGCTGCCCGCGCTCGAGCAAACACTGCGCGACCTCGGCATCGACCTCGGCTCGCAGCAGAACGTGCATCTCGACATCGAGCAGCGCCCGGCGAAGAGCCCGCGCGCATTCTGCTCGCCGATCGAGGTGCCGGACAAGGTGATGCTCGTGATCCAGCCGATCGGCGGTCGCGACGACTGGGAGGCGCTGTTCCACGAAGCCGGCCACACCGAGCACTACGCGCACACCTCGCGCGACCTGCCGATGGAGGCGAAGCGCCTCGGCGACATGGCGGTCACCGAGGGCTGGGCGATGCTGCTGCAACATCTCGTCACGGAGCCCGAGTGGCTCAAGCGGCGGCTCGACGTGCCGCGCGTCGAAGAGCTCGCGAACGAGGGCGCGGCCTCGCTGCTCTACTTCGTCCGCCGCTACAGCGCGAAGCTCCTCTACGAGATCGAGTTCTTCCAGGCCGATGACGCCGGGTCGATGCGCGACCGCTACGTCGAGCTCCTCTCGGAGGCCTACCGCTTCCCGGCCGAGCCCGCGAACTACCTCTCCGACAACGACGGGTCGTATTACGTCACGGGCTATCTGCGCTCATGGGCGTTCGAGGCGCAGTTGCGCGAGTTCCTACGCAGCGAGTTCGGGAACGCCTGGTTTGCGAAGCGCGACGCCGGCGACCTCCTGCGCGAGCTGTGGTCGCTCGGCCAGGGCCCGACCGCGGAGGCGCTGCTACGCGATGTCACGGGCGCGCAGCTCGAGATGGCTTCGGTTGCCGAGCGCGTGCGCGAGGGGCTCGCCGTCTAGCTGGGTTACTTCGGTAAGAGCGCGATCGCGCCGGCGTAGATGGCGATGAGCGCGATCGAGTCGACGCCGAGCCAGACGAAGGTTCGCTGAGGCCGAGCGATGATCGCCAGCGCGGCGATGCCTGTCATCAGCATTCCGGCCGCGCCGAGCCAGACATCCGAGTGCTTGGCGGCGACCATCACCGGCGTCCCGGCAATCAGATCTGCGAGGAGGAGCAGCGTGATCTGGAACGAGTTGCCGCCGAGGATGTCGCCGACGGCGAGCTGCATGTCGCCGAGGCGCACTGCCGCGATCCCGCTCGAGATCTCAGGCAAGGCGCTCGCGAATGCAAGCACCGTCGCGCCGAACACGGCCCCGCCCATGCCGATGCGGCCGGCGATCAGGCTGCCCGAATCCTGGAGCGCGACGCCGGCGGCGAGCGTCACGATCGAAGCGGCGAGAAAGATCCCGACCACTTCGGCGTTCGAGCGGTGCGGGTAGGGATGCTCGCCCTCGGCGCCCTGAAGGTGGTGGCGTCGCCCGGGTGTCGCGCCCGGGGGCGTATCGACCTTCCACGACTGGTGCATCCGCGCGCGGTTGACGATCCAGATGCCGACGAGCCAGAGGATCACGACAGCGATCGAGGTCGGGCTCGCGCCCAGGACGTTCTTCGACGGAGCGAGTGCTGCTCCACCGAGCGCAGTGCCCAGGACGACCATCACCATCAGCGCCTCGATCACCGGCAGCAGCGACCCGACGAGGAACGAGAGCGGACGCTCGGGACCGGCCGAGAAGTCGAGGATGACGAGCACGAGCGTCTGCACGGCGACGCCGCCGATCAGGTTGCCGACGGCGAGGTCGAGATGGCCGGCGCGCGCGGCCGACACCGTGATTGCGATCTCGGGCAGCGTGCCCGCGACCGCAAGCAGGACGATCCCACCGAGCGCATCGCCGAGCCCGAAGCGGTTGTCGAGGGCGTCGGTCGCCTTCGACAGCAGGATGCCTGCCGCCCAGGTGGCAGCGGCGCCGCCGGCAAAGATCACGATGAGCACGAATGTGCTCAGCCCTCCCACGCGCCGAGCCTAGAGGACGGGGCGGCCGGAAAGGCCGCCCCGAATGACGAGCGAAGTTGGTTTCCGGTTAAGCCGCCTGCGCGTCGACCGTCGCGGGCTCGTGGCCCTCGATCTCGATCTTGCGCGGCTTCACCTGCGCGGGCTTTGCCGCGCGGATCTCGAGGACGCCGTCCTTGTACGACGCCTTGATCCCGTCCTCGGTCACGCCCTGCGGCAGCCCGACCGTGCGCGCGAAAGTGCCGAAGCGTCGCTCGAAGCGGTGATAGCGCTCCTGCGAGATCTCCTCGCTGCGCGAGCGCTCCGCGCTGACCGTGAGCGTGCCGTCCTCGACCTCGACCGAGATCTGGTCCTGCGGCACGCCGGGAAGGTCGAACGCGAAGACGAGCTCCGCCTCGGTCTCCCAGGCGTCGAGCGTCGGCACCCAGGTCTGGGTGACGCGGCCGTTGCCCTCGAAGAGCCCGTTCATCAGGCGCGAGAGCTCGGTGTGGACTGCTGCGGCCTCCCGGAACGGATCCCAGCGAACCATCGTGGTCATCTGACTCCAAACCTCCCTGTTCAGGACTTCATGCATCACCCAGAATAAAACCTAAGCGCATCGTTGTCAAGTCTCACGGCAAGAGTAGGATCGCCCGGTGCTGCCGCTCAAGGACAACGTCCCGACGAGGAGCTTCCCGCTCGTCACGTGGGGGCTGATCGGCGCCAACTTCGCCGTCTGGGCCTGGGAGCTCTCCGCTCCGGCCACCCGCGTCGACCACTACGCCTACTACCCCTGCGCCGTCCAGGGGCCCTGCCTCGGCCCGGAGGCCTCCCACCACCTGCCGGCGGCCGAGAGCGCCCTCAGCTCGATGTTCATGCATGCGAGCTGGCTGCACATCCTCGGGAACATGCTCTTTCTCTGGATCTTCGGCAACAACGTCGAGGATGCCCTCGGGCGGGTGCGGTTCCTGCTCTGGTATCTCGTCGCCGGGCTCGTGGCGACCGCGACCCAGACCTTCGTCACGCTCCACTACGCGGGCGCGGCAGCCGCGAGCGTGCCGAACCTGGGCGCGAGCGGTGCGATCGCGGGCGTCCTCGGCGCCTACCTCCTGCTCCTGCCGACCGCCCGCGTTTGGACGTTCGTCGGCTTCCTGATCCTGCCGCTGCCTGCCTTCTTGTTCCTGGGAGTCTGGTTCGTGCTCGAGCTCTGGGAGGCAGGCTTCGCGGTCACCCACCCGGCCGCGGGCGGCGGCGTCGCCTTCTTCGCCCATGTCGGCGGCTTCCTCTTCGGGGCCGCGACCGTCTACCTCGTGGCCAAGAGGCCGCCGCTCCGGGCCTACCGATGAACCGCAAGGCCTTCGACGAGCACGTGCGTCGGGCCCTGGACTCGCTCCCGCCCCGGGTCGCCAGGGCGCTCGAGAACGTCGCTGTCGTAGTCGAGGAGGAGGATCCCGGCGACCCCGACCTGTACGGTCTCTGGCAGTCCCACGAGTTCCTGCCGGACAAGATCACGATCTTCCGGCGCCCCCTGGTCGAGTCGTTCGGTGATTCCAGGGAGCTCGAGGAGGAGATCCGGGTCACGGTCCTCCACGAGCTGGCCCACTACTTCGGGATCGACGAGGAGCGGCTCGAGGAGCTCGGATACGACTAGGCCCGGATGGCCTTGTTTGGACGGACGGGATTCGGGAATCCGCTGGCGAACTCAGACGTTGGAGACAGTGATGAGAACACTTGACGAGATCAGGCAGGAAATCGACGACCTTTCCGACCGGCGGGCGGAGGTTCTCCACGCGCTGGCGGAAGTCCACGACGCCACCCTCAGGGCCGAGCACCAGCAGCTCGACGAGCAGCTGGCGGAGCTCTGGGACGAGCAGCGCATGGTGAAGGCCACGATCCGCTTCGGCGATCGCGATCTGATCATCCAGCGCGCCCGGCACGAAGAGCGTCTTTCGCGGGCGGCCTAGCCGCCGCTTCCGCGGGCTGTTTCAAGGGCGTGCGGGCTTTGCCCGCGCGCCCGTTCGCAGCTGCCCCGCAATCCAGCGCTACAGTTCGTGCGCTTCGGGGTGTTAGCTCAGCTGGGAGAGCGCCGGCTTTGCAAGCCGGAGGTCATCGGTTCGATCCCGATACGCTCCACTTTTCTTGCTCGTGGATGTCCCGTGCGAGGGTGTTCGCGTAGTCGTGCTGGAGCACGCCGCGGCGCTGGTAGGCGCCTTTCAGCTGTTGATGGGTCTTCGCGTTCTGGATGATCCCGTTCTCGCGCAGCGCCTTTTCAGTCCTCGTCGTTCGACGTGGCGCCGCGCTCTCGCAGCCAGCTCGCGAGCAGGTCGCGGCGCGTATC
Organism: Gaiellaceae bacterium; assembly: GCA_036501285.1. Lineage (GTDB taxonomy): Bacteria > Actinomycetota > Thermoleophilia > Gaiellales > Gaiellaceae > PALSA-600. The sequence continues at coordinate 30,035 of DASYAO010000178.1, read as the reverse complement.
GGGTCTCGCTGCCTGTTCGAGCGCTGTTCGGTTGCCTGCGTAGTCGGGCGAGTTGTCGATGTCTGCACCGGCTGCGAGCAGCCGTTCGGCTGCCCGTCGCTGGCCGCCGTGGCAGGCCTGCCAGAACGCGTTGTTCACGTCGTCCTTCGTCGGCGTCGCGGCAAGCAGCTCCTCGAGCCGGCCGAGCATCCCGAGCGCCCCTGCATGCCAGAGCTTGTCCACCGGTGCGCCGCGCTCGACGAGAAGGCGCGCGACATGCCAGCAGCCGTAGCCGACGGCGTTGTCGAGCTGAGTGCCGATCGAACCGCCGGGGGTCTCGAGCTCTGCGCCGCCGTCGATCAGCACGACCGCGACGTCGACGTCGTCGCTACTCGCAGCCCAGTGGAGCGGCGTCTCGGGGCGGTCACCGCCGGTGTCGTCGTTCGGATCTGCTCCTGCCTCGAGGAGCAACGCGGTCGCAGCCGGAGCCGCCGGAAAATAACCGGGCCAATCGGCCGCGACGTGCAGCGCCGTCCTCCAGCCGCCCTTGCGCCCGATCATGTGAGCCGTCACCAGCTCCGGCCGTTCGTTCACCAGGCGGCGCAGTCCGTCGAAATCGCCGCCGTGGATCAACCGGGTCAACTCGACGGCGGCTGGATCGCCGTACGGGAGAGTCACTTTCTCGCCTGCCGGGTCAGGCGACATCGCAGACGATCGTACGTCGACCGGGCCGCTTAACGCTGGGCGAGGTGGAGGCCCGTTAGAGCCTCCACCTCCCTCGTGAGGCTCAGCAGATCTGTGCGATCACCGTTCCTGTACCGGGATGTCCCGGGTCGTTGCTGTAACCGGCATTCGTCTGGACGACGACCATGTGGACCGTGTTGCCCGAGATCTCCGAACCCGACTGGGAGGTCGAGCTCGTGACGATCACGCCCATGAACGCGGGGAGCGGGCCCGCCGGCGGGGGCGGGCTGTTGCCCGGGCCGGTCGTCCAGTCGGTTCCGCAGCTCGGCGTCGCAGGCTTGAGCGCGTAGCCCTTGAAGCTCGCGGGGGCTGCGCCAGCGCTGAGGGTGTTGAGCTTCCACCACTGCGATCCCCAGAAGGTGACCGCGGTGCCGTTTGCGCTGTTGCCGTTCCCGATCACGAACGGAACGGGTGTGTACGTCAGCACCGTGCAGCCTCCGGCCGTTGCCGTGCTGCCGCCGTCGTCGACGATCGAGACCGTGATCGTGTGGCTGCCGAGCGTGGCGTACGTGTGAGCGCCGCTCACCGTGAAGGGGCCGCCGACGGGCCCGGTCACGACGCCCGGCGAGGTTGTCGCGTCACCCCAGTCGATCGTGGCCGTGAAGTCGGCGACGGTCCCGTTGGGGTTGGCGTCCGTGAAGGTGGCAACCGGTCCGGCGAAGACCGCCGTCGAAACGGTCGGCGTCGCACAGCTCGCAGCGAGCGGCGCGTCTGCGACCGTCGCCGTGCCTGTTCCGGAGGTCGTGCTGCCGCCGTCGTCTACGACCGACACCTTGACGCTGTAGGTGCCTTCCTCGGCGTACTGGTGGCTCCCGGTGACGGTGAACGGCCCACCTGTCGGGCCTGTCACGGTGCCGGCCGAGGTTGCCGCGTCGCCCCACGTGATCGTGGCGGTGAAGTCGCTCGCGGTCCCGAACGGGTTGGCGTCGGTGAACTTGAACGACGCGCTTCCCGGCGTGACGCCTTCGACGCCGCCCGCCAGAGTGAGTGCACCGGCCGTGAGGGCTGCGTCGGCGACGTGCGCCGTCGAGTTCGCCGTTGTCGTGTTGGACGAGTTGACGGTGTCGGTGATCGTCACCTTCACCGGGTACGTCCCTTCTTCGGTGTACGTGTGCGTGCCGTTCACCGTGAACGGACCGCCGACCGGGCCTGCGACCGTTCCCGCCGACGTTGTGGCGTCGCCCCAGTTGATCGTCGCCGTGTACTGGCTTGCGGGCGCCGAGGCGTCCGGCTCGGTGAAGGTCGCGACCGTTCCGCTGAACGGCGCGCCCTCAGTCGAGTTGAACGTGGTACCCGTCGAGGTCATCTGTCCGTAGAACACGACGAGCGAGGCGCCTTCCATCATCGGAACGGCGTTCACGTTCGCCCACGGGTCCTGGCCTCCCGTCAAGCCTGTCGGATAACCCGACAACGTGTACGTGCCGTTGCCGTTGACGAGCGAGGTGACGTTCGCGCTGTAGGCGAAGATGCTGTTGTTACCGCCTGTCGGCGGCCAGCACGGGCTGCCGTCAACCCCGTCGAGGTGCGAGGTGACGCTGTGCCCGTTGATCTGCATCGCGCCGCCCGGGTCGCTCGGGTTGATGTTCGCCCAGTAGAGGTACGCCCTGGCGATGTAGGCACCCGCCGGTATGCCGGCGATGCCGATCGTCCCCGAGCCCTGGTCTCGAAGACCGACGCCCGCGGCGACATAGCCTGCGTTTGCGAATGCGGGCGCCGCACCTGACGCGACGACTTGCGCCACCCAGGTGATGCAGTCGTCACCGCCACCGGATGCCGTGGCCGTCGCCGACGTGTCGCCGGGCAGGATCGCCGAAGAGACGTCGTAGCTGCGCGTGTCCCAGAGGCCCCCGAAGCTCCAGCCCGCCGGGTGCGGGTCCGAGCCCGGAAACGCGTTGGGATCGGCAAACGTCGGACCGCTACCCGTGATCGTGAACGCGTTGCCCGGTAGCTGCCCGTCCGACATCACGACGGTCGTCTTCGTCGTCGTCGATGCCGGTGGGAAGCCGAACGTCTGAGCGAGCGATCCGCCGCTCGTCTCCGTGTTCGCACCGTCGTAGATCGTGGACTGAATCGTCCCGCCCGGCGTCGTCAGCGGCACCGATGCGAAGGGCGACAGCGGCGGGTCCGACCCTGCCGCCTGTGCACCCGGTGCGCCAGCCGGTGACGGGTCGGCGGCGACGGCACCGGAGAAGCAGAGCGCGAAGACGGTCGCAGCGAGGATCGCCGCGACCGGCACTCCTAACGAAGCGCGAAGCAAGCGTCTAACCATGACTTCCTCCTCCTGAGTGGGTCACGCAGCGCTTGCTGTGGATCGAAAGGCCTGTGAGGCGCGTCGAGCAACAAACGCCGCGGGGATTGGAAGCCGCAGGTCGTGCTCGGTGGAACCACCTCCTTTCCTGGCCGTTCCGCGCGCCGAGTCTACGCCTGAAATCTCTGTTTGTGAAGGGCCTCGCCGCCTACCCAAATTCCAGTTCGACCGCTGCTTCGACGCGCCCTGAGGTTCTTCCGCGGCCGGTCTGTTCCCTGTAGGCACCATGGTCGGCCATGGATTTCACGATCGAGTTCGGCGGCGGCGACCCGCAGGACGTGACCATCACCCTGAGCGGGGAGGCCGACATCGCGGACATCGTGCGCTGCGAGCGCGAGCTTACGTCGGACGAGCGCTACCGCACCGGCCTCGCGATCCTCTGCGACTGCAGCCGCCTGCAAACGGACGGGATCGTGCACCGGGCGACGATCGAGCTCGCGGCACGCCCGGTTTCGCAACGCGACGTCGACCGGCCGGCGCGCGCCGTCGCCTACGTCGCCGCAGACGAGGAGGCATTCGCCGATCTGACGATCTGGCGCGCACATCTCGGCGGCTCGAAATCGAACCGGCGCATCTTCATGTCACGTCAAGAAGCGCTCGACTGGCTGCGCCAACCGGCCGAAGGCGGCTGAGCCCCGCCCAAGAGAGCGCACCGGCCGCCGCGAAAAGGGCCGCCCGAAGGCGGCCCTTTTGCAGTGCAGCTTGCTACAGCGTCTAGCCGTGCAGGTTCACACGCAGGGACACGAGCCGGCGGGTCGAGATGCCCGCGAGCACCGGGTCGCCCTGGCGCGACGCACGCACGAAGAGGACGAGCAGCTGCTGGCGAGGCGTGGCGGGGAAGCCGGCCATCGTCTTCATCTGCACCGACACCGAGCCGTTCGCGTCGCTCGTCTGCTGGGTCGGGATCGACACCATGTGGTACGGAACGCCGGTCATGTAGACCTGAGCGCCCTGTACCGGATCGCCGCACGTGTCAGACACGTGCACCGTGACCGTGAAGAGGCCGGTGCCGCGCGTGATCACGCTCGGATTCGAGGTCACGCCCGTGATCTGAAGCCGTGCCGGCGAAGCGACGTCGGCGATGGCGACGGACGACGCGCCGGCCGCCAGCTTCGGGCAGCCGGAGGTCGTGGTGCCGGTGCCCGTCGAGCCCGAGCCTGCCGTGACCGAGGCGGTCGGCACCGAGGTCGAGCTGTCCGTGCCGTCGGAGTTCTTCGCGGTCACGACGACGCGGAGCGTATTGCCCTGGTCGCCCGACGCCACGGTGTACTGGTTGGTCGTCGCACCCGTGATGTCGTGACAGTTGGCACCGTTCTGGTCACAGACCCGCCACTGATACGTGTACGTGAACGGCGTCGTGCCGTTCCAGTTGCCGTTGTCGGTGGTCAGCTGCTGCCCGACCTGCGGCGTTCCCGAGATCTTGGGGGGCGTTGTGTTGCTCGGCGCAGCGGTCGTCCGGGCGGAACCGATCCCGGCGGTCAGCGCGAACACCACAACGGCGAGAGCGGCCGCGGCCGGGAGGCCGAGCCAGCGCATTTTCTTCATTTGACGGTCTCCTTGTTTGGTAGGCGTCTTTCTCGCTTTTTCAGCGATTTCGCCAGACCGCAAACCCCAAACCTGGGAACTCTTACTTGCTGCTAACGCGTCTGAAACGGCGAAGCAGGCGAACAAGCGGCGACGCGGATGCCGGCAACGCCCCTTCGGCCCACGCGCGCTCGCGCATCCTGCGCGTCGCATAGCGGGGCTTCCAGATCACGGGACGCGGCATTTAGGGAAGTTTGGCGGTGCAGTCGAGCCCGGTATGCGGCAGCCGTGAAAGGAGCTCGGCGAGTCGCTCGAGCTCGTGCTCGGAGAACCGGCCCGTGAAGAGCTCGTCGACGCCCGCGAGATGCGTCCGCGTCGCGTCCGCCAGCTTGCGCCGCCCTGCGGCCGTCACCTTCGCGTAGGAGACTCGTGCATCCGAGGGGCAGGAGGCCTTCTCGACGAACCCGGCGCGCTCGAGCCCCTCGAGCAGCCGCGTGATCCCGGATGCCGTCAGCACGACGCTCTGCGCAAGATCGACGCGCCGCATCATCCCGTCTTCGGCCCCGCAGAGATGAAAGAGCACCTCGAAGTCCGAGAGTGTCAACCCGTGCGCGTTCTGGAGATCCGCATTCAGCTCACGCGTGATCGCCGCATGCGCCCGCAGAAACGACACCCAGGGCTCAAGGCTGTTCTTGGTCTCGACCGAGCTCATCGGTTCCATGGTAGCCCCGGTCCAGCGCCACGCCGTACGGCCGAATTCTCCCGAAACCGACGACGTACGTGCGATCGTGCTCGCGCCGCGCGACGCAACCCTCGCTGTTTCCCTCGATCGACGCGAAGCGGCCGCCTCCGAGCGCGCGTTCGACGATTCCCGCGTGATCCGCGTCCCCGCCGTCCCAGTTGAAGACGACGAGGTCGCCGGGGCGCGGCGAAACGCCGGCCGCAAGCCACTGGCCGGTGTCGCGTAGCCAGTGCTCGAGCGTCGGCACGTAGGCGCAGCCCTTCGGCGTCACGCCCGCCGCCTCGACGCCGCCGCAGAGAACGACGCCGGCGCCGACCTTGAAGCAGTACGAGAGGAAGATCGCGCACCACGGCTCGCCGTCGCCCCCGAACCACCGTCCGAAGAGCGTCCGGTTCGAGCCCGGCGGCTCCTCGGCGACGCCGACGAAGCGTCGCGCCTCCGCGAGAGCGCGGAGGCCGGGCGCCGCAGCGACTTCGTCGAGCGCAGCCACTGCACCACCGAGCCTACGCCTCGAGCCCCCGCCGATCCAACAAGCAGTTCTTATTTGACAGATGAGGTTTACTCATTCATGATCTTGTCCACCAAGTTGATGGACAACGTCGACCAGAAGGGATCGCCCATGCCCCGGACCGCCCGCACCCTGCTCTGCCTGCTCGTCGCAGGCCTCGTCTGCGCCGCCGCCGCCTCGGCCGCCACGACGCTCAACCTCGTCGCCTACTCGACGCCGAAGCCGGTCTTGCAGAAGATCATCGCGGCCTGGCAGCAGACGGGACAGGGCGAGGGCGTCGACTTCTCGCAGTCGTACGGGCCTTCGACGAACCAGGCGAAGGCGGTGATCGCCGGTCAGCCGGCAGACCTCGTCTTCCTCTCGACGGGCGACGACGTCAACCAGCTCGTCGACGCGGGCCTCGTCGACTCCAAGTGGGACGAGCAGGGCTACAGCGGCATCGCCGCCGACACGGTCGTCGTCTTCGCCGTCCGCGACGGCAACCCGAAGCACATCAAGAGCTGGGCCGATCTGATCAAGCCGGGGGTGCAGGTCGTGACCCCGAATCCGTTCAGCTCGGGCTCGGCGAAGTGGAACGTCCTGGCGGCCTATCTCGCGCAGCGTCACCTCGGCAAGACCGATGCGCAGGCGACCGCGTACGTGCAGAAGCTCTTCCAGCATGTCGTCTCGCAGGACACCTCCGGCTCGAACGCGACGAACACGTTCCTCTCGGGCAAGGGCGATGTGCTGATCACGTACGAGAGCGAGGCGATCAACGCGCGCCTGCAGGGCGAGAACATCCAGTACGTGATCCCGCGGCAGACGATGCTGATCCAGCTGCCGATCGCGGTGATGAAGGCGAGCGCGAACAAGAACGCCGCCAACCAGTTCATCCAGTACGTCAAGTCCGTGCCGGCGCAGCAGCTCTTCGCGCAGTACGGCTTTCGCCCCGTCAACAAGACGGTCGCCAAGGAGCCGTCGGTCGTGAAGGAGTTCCCGGCGCGGCCCGGCATCTACACGATCGACGACAAGACGATCGGCGGCTGGCGCGCCGCCGACAAGCGCTGGTTCAACCCTTCCGGCGGACTGATGGAGAAGATCGAGCAAGGTGTCGGAGGGCCGACGTCTGGCTAGCGTCGCCGCACCGCGGCTCGTCTCCAGAGGGAGCGCCAAATCGGCGCTCCCTCTGGGCCTCACGGCGACCTTTCTGTCGGTCGTCGTCGGGCTGCCGCTCGCGGCGCTGATCGCGTCGGCGGGCCACTGGAACGTCGTCACGAGTCCCGAGTGCGTCGCCGCCCTGAAGCTCACGCTCGCCGTCGCCGCGCTCGCGGCGCTCGCGAACGCCGTGCTCGGAACGCTGACCGCCTGGGTGCTCGTGCGCGACGACTTCCGCGGCAAGTCGGCGCTGAACGCGGTCATCGACCTGCCCTTCGCGCTGCCGACGGTGGTCGCCGGGCTGCTGCTGCTCTCGTTCTACGGCCCTCAGTCGCCGGTCGGCATCCACGTCGCCTACACGCGCACCGCGATCTGGTTCGCGCTTCTCTTCGTGACGCTGCCCTTCGTCGTGCGGACCGTGCAGCCCGTGCTGATCGAGCTCGACGTCGAGATGGAGGACGCGGCTCGCTCGCTCGGCGCCAGCCGCTTCACCGTCTTCCGGCGGATCGTGCTGCCGAACATCCTGCCCGGCATCTTCTCCGGCTTCACGCTCGCTTTCGCCCGCGCGGTCGGCGAGATCGGCGCGATCGTCCTGATCTCCGGCAACCTCCCCTACCGCACCGAAGTCGCGTCGGTCTTCATCTTCAACCACCTGCAGAGCGGCGACCCGAGCGGCGCCGCAGCCGTCGCCGTCTGCCTGCTCGCGATCTCGTTCACCGTCCTGCTCGTCGTCGGCGGGGTGCGCCGCCGCGCCACGAGGCACGAACGCGATGTCTAAGTATGTTCTGCGCGGCGTAGCGGTCTTCTATCTGCTCGCGATCCTGCTCGCGCCGCTCGGGCTCGTCTTCTACCGAACCCTCGCCTACGACTCACACGAGGCATGGCAGGCGCTGACGAACCACGACACGCTGCACGCATTTCAGATCACGTTGATCGCGGCCGGCATCGCCGTCCCGCTCAACACCGTCTTCGGGATCGTCTGCGCGCTTGCGATCGTGCGCGGCCGCTTCCCCGGCCGAGGCCTGCTGAACGCGTTCGTCGACCTCCCCCTCGCGCTCTCGCCGGTCGTCGTCGGCGCGGCGCTCTTCGTGCTGTACGGCCGCACCGGCTGGTTCGGCGCGTGGTTCCTGCGCCACGGCATCCAGATCCTCTTCGCGCTGCCGGCGATCGTGCTCGCGACGGTCTTCGTCTCGGTGCCGTTCGTCGCGCGCGAGGTCGTGCCGACGCTCCGCGAGCTCGGCGACGACCAGGAGCAGGCTGCGCACACGCTCGGCGCCTCGGCATGGCAGACGTTCTGGCGGATCACGCTGCCGTCGATCCGCTGGGCGGTGATCTACGGCGTCGTGCTGACGACGGCGCGCTGCCTCGGTGAATACGGCGCGGTCGCGGTCGTCTCCGGGAACATCGAGGGCAAGACGCAGACGGCGACGCTCGCCGTGCAGGACTTCTACGAGAACCTCGACCACGCAGGCTCATATGCGATCTCGCTGGCGCTTGCTGCGATCGCAATCGTCGTGCTCGTTCTGATGACCGCGATCAGGCCGAGGGAGTCGGCAGCCTGATGTCGATCGTCGCGTGCAACCTTTCCAAGCGCTTCGGGGACTTCCAGGCGCTCGACGACGTGTCCGTCAGCGTCGCCGGCGGCTCGCTCACCGCCCTGCTCGGCCCGAGCGGGAGCGGGAAGTCGACCCTGTTGCGCGTGATCGCCGGGCTCGAGCGGCCCGACTCCGGCGAGGTCTCGCTCGGCGGCGTCGACGTCACCGGCCGCGCTCCTCAGGACCGCGGCATCGGCTTCGTCTTCCAGCACTACGCCGCGTTCAAGCACATGACGGTCTGGGACAACATCGCGTTCGGGCTCTCGATCCGCAAGCGCCCGAGGGACGAGATCGGCAAGCGCGTCGCCGAGCTGCTCGAGCTCGTCCAGCTCGAGGGTCTCGCCAAGCGCTATCCCGCGCAGCTCTCCGGCGGCCAGCGCCAGCGGATGGGGCTCGCCCGCGCGCTCGCCGTCGATCCGGAGGTCCTGCTCCTCGACGAGCCGTTCGGGGCCCTCGACGCACGGGTGCGCAAGGAGCTGCGCGCCTGGCTGCGGCGCCTCCACGACGAGACGCACACGACGACCGTGATCGTCACCCACGACCAGGAAGAGGCGATGGAGGTCGCCGACGAGGTCGTCGTGATGAACAAGGGCAAGGTCGAACAGGTCGCCGATCCGCGACGGCTCTACGAGCACCCGGCAAACGAGTTCGTGATGACCTTCGTTGGCCAGGCGAACCGCCTCGGCGACTCGTTCGTGCGCCCGCACGACCTCGACCTCGTGCTCGAGCCGAACGGGCAGACGCGCGAGGCGATGATCGAGCGAGTCGTGCATCTCGGCTTCGAAGTACGGATCGAGCTCGTGCGCGAGGACGGCGAGCCGCTCTCGGTGCAGATCACACGCGACGAGGCAGAGCGCCTCGAGCTCGAGCGCGGTCAGATCGTCTACGTTCGCCCCACGCGCGAGACGACGTTCGCGTAGCTGTCCGGCCGGGGCGGGCCCGGCGAATACCATGCCGCGGTGACGCATCGGCAACGCATGGCCGCGTTCCTCGGTGTGCTGCTCGCATTGCTGCTTGCGGCGCTCGACCAGACCGTCGTCTCGACGGCGCTGCCGCGCATCGCCGCGCAGCTGCACGGCTTCTCCGACCTCTCGTGGATCGTCACGGCCTACCTGCTGACCTCGACGGCGACGGTGCCGCTCTACGGCAAGCTCTCGGATCTCTACGGCCGCCGCAGCCTGTTCGTCGTCGCGATCTCGATCTTCCTCGTCGGCTCGTGCCTCTGCGCGGTGGCCACGAGCATGACCGAGCTCACGTTCTTCCGCGGATTGCAAGGCCTCGGCGCCGGCGGCCTCTTCCCGCTGACGATGACGGCGATCGGCGATCTCTTCTCCCCGCGCGAGCGAGGCCGCTACCAGGGCTACATTGGCTCGGTTTGGGCGGTGGCGTCGGTGGGGGGGCCGCTCCTCGGCGGCGTCTTCACCGACCAGATCTCGTGGCGGTGGATCTTCTGGATCAACCTCCCACTCGGCGCGCTCGCGCTGTTCGTCGTTTGGACGCAGATGCGCGTCCCGTTCGAGCGCCGCGAGCACAAGATCGACTACGTCGGCGCCGCGTCGCTTGCGGCGTCGATCACGTGCCTGTTGCTCGTCGCAGCTTGGGGCGGGACAACGTATGCCTGGGGCTCTGGAGAGATCGTCGGCATCGCGGTGGCGAGCGCGGTGATGTTCGTCCTGTTCCTGTTTTCGGAGCGCCGCGCGACCGAGCCGGTGCTGCCACTTCGGCTCTTCCGCATCCCCACATTCACGATTGCCAACGCGGCGATGCTCGTGATCGGCGCGACGCTCTTCGCCGTGATCATCTACGTGCCACTCTACGCGCAGGGAGTGCTCGGCGACTCGGCGACACGCTCGGGCGTTCTCCTGATCCCGCTCAACTTCCTCTGGATCGCGTCGAGCACTTTCGCCGGGCGCATGGTCACGCGCACGGGCCGCTACCGGATCTTCCCGCTGACGGGCACGCCGATCGTCGTGGTTGGAATCTGGCTGATCTCACGCCTGAATCCGTCGAGCTCCGGCCTCGACCTCGCGGTCTTCACCGCCGTTGTCGGGCTCGGCATGGGTCTGACGGTGCAGACCTACGTCGTCGCGCTGCAGAACTCGGTCGAGCGCTCGGAGCTCGGCGCCGCGACGGCAGCGAATCAGTTCTTCCGCTCGATCGGCGGCGCGCTCGCGGTGGCGGCGTTCGGGACGCTACTCGTCTCGCGGCTCACGATCGAGCTCGCCAAGCGGTCAGTCGCGGGCGTCAATCCGCAGCGTCTGCTGCAGTCGCCGACGGCCTCGCGGCAGTACTCGCCCGCGGTCGTCGCGAACGTGCACGCGGCGCTCTCAGCGGCGCTGCACTGGGTGTTCCTCGGAACGCTGCCGCTCGCCGCGCTCGCCGTCGCGACGTCTGTGCTCCTGCGCGACGTGCCCTTGCGGGAGACGAGTCACGTCGAGGCGCCGACGGAGCTCGGCGGCGCGTCCGAATCAGCGGCGGAGCCAGGCGTCGTCCGAGGCGGTTAGCTCACCGACGATCCCCGGCAGGCTGCCGCCCGCGACGTCCGCGAGCGAGACCCGCTCCAGCACCGACCGCAGGCTCGCGCGCACCGCAACCCAGACGTCGCGCAGCGGCCCGGCCGTTCCCGCGTACACGAGCTCCTCCGCCCCGCGCCCGCGCACATTCGCGAGCGGGCCTTCGACCGCGCGGATGACGTCTGCGAGGCTGACCTGGTCGGCGGGCTTCGCGAGCCAGTACCCCCCGTCGGTTCCGCGCTGGCTGCGGACGAGCCCGCCCTGGCGGAGGTCGGCCATGATGTTCTCGAGGAACTTGGGCGGGATCTCCTGCGCCTGTGCGATCCGCTCGGCCTTCACCGGCCCGTCGCCGGCAGCGGCGAGCTCGACCATCGCGCGGATCGCGTAGTCCGCTTTCGCCGAGACGCGCACGGGCGAACTCTAGAAGCGATCGATCAGGCAGTGGTCGGTGACGAGTCGGTCCTGGCCGGGCGGCAGCGGCACGTACGTGTTCGGATTCTCCGCGAGCTCGAGCGCCCGGCTCATCGGAGATGCCATGCGGTGGCGTAGATGTGCTGAAGATGCTCGACGCGCGAGACGTAGGCGCGCGTCTCCGGGAACTGGATCGGCTCCCGCGCAGCCCGCCACCTGTCGACGTTCCCTTGCCCCGCGTTGTAGGCAGCGAGCGCGAGCGACTCGTTGCCGTACTTGGTGAAGAGATCGGCGAGATACCACGCGCCGTAGCGGATGTTGATCTCGGGGTTGAGCAGGTCCTGGGTCTGGAACCGGCCGCCGCCTGTGCGGATCGCGATCCCGTGCGCCGTCGCCGGCGTCAGCTGCATCAGCCCGATCGCGCCCGATTTCGACTCGGCCGAGGCGTCGAACTTCGACTCCTGGTAGATCACCGCCGCGAGCAGCGCCGGATCGAGCTTGTTCTCGCGCGCGTGCACCTCGACGAACTGCGAGTAGCGGAGCGGATAGCGAAGCCGCTCGAACCACGGCGGTTCGGCGACGAAGACGTACGCGGCAACGGCCGCCGCGACGATGGCGACGAGGGCGAGGAGCGCGGCCAGCCGCCTCACGCGAGCTCTGCCAGCACGGACGCGACGAAGCGGTCGAGGTCGTCGAGCGAGCCGACGTTCTCGTAGACGTAGTCCGCGCGCGCGACCTTGTCCGCGTCCGGCAGCAGGCGCGCCTCCCGGCTGTCGCGCGCGACGCGCGAGCGACCGCGCCGGACCTCGGCCGGGGCGGTGACGACGATCACCCTGTCGAAGTCGCCGTCGCGGCCTGCCTCGTAGAGGAGCGGGATCTCGACCACAGCGACCGAAGCGTCGACCTCGTCGAGCCAGCGGTCGGTGACCGTGCGAACATGCGGATGCAGCAGTGCTTCGAGCCACACGAGCTCGTCGGGCTCCGCGAAGACGACGCTCCCGATCTCGCCGCGGTCGGTCGTCCCGAAGCGCTCCTCGAGCGCCGCGCGCACCTCGCCGTCGCCCGCGATCAGCTCGTGGACGACTGCATCAGCTGAGAGCGTCGCCGCACCGTGACGCGCGAACGCGGCGAGCGCCTCGCTCTTCCCGGCTCCGATCCCCCCCGTAATCGCGAGGGTGACCGGCCGCGGGCTCACTCCTCGGTCTGAGGCTCTTCGACGTCCGGCGGCAGCAGGACGTCGGCTTCGCTGACCGCCTCGTCGGCGCCCGCGTCGGCGATCTCGATCTGCGGCGTCAGATGGACGGACTCGCCGCCGTCGGCGCGCGGCTGCACCGGCTCGTCCTCCTCGATGCGCTTGAGCGAGAGCGAAAGCCGCCGGCGCTCCCCGTCGATCTCGATGATCTTGACGTTGACCGCCTGGCCCTGCGCGACGACCTCGCGCGGGTTCTCGACGTGATGCTCGGCGAGCTCGGAGATGTGCACGAGCCCTTCGACGCCGGGGAGGATCTCGACGAACGCGCCGAACGTGACCACCTTCGTCACGCGGCCCTCGACGACATCGCCCTCGCCGTACTTGTCGAGCACCTGCTGCCACGGATCGTTCTGCGTCTGCTTGAGCCCGAGCGAGATGCGCTGGCGGTCGCGGTCGATGTCGAGCACCTTGACCTGCACGGTCTGGCCGATCTCGAGCACCTCCGACGGATGGTTGACGTGCGACCACGAGAGCTCGGAGATGTGGATCAGGCCGTCCATGCCGTCGAGGTCGACGAACGCGCCGAAGTCGACGATGTTCGAGATCTGGCCTTCGACGACGTCGCCCGGCTGTAGCTTGTCGAGGATCTGCTGCCGCTGCTCCTTGCGCTCCTCCTCGAGCACGGCGCGGCGCGAAAGCACGACGTTGTTGCGTGAGCGGTTGAGCTCGATCACCTTGCACTTGAGCTCCTGGCCGAGGAACTCGTCGAGGTCCTGCACGCGGCGGATGTCGACGAGGGACGCCGGCAGGAAGCCGCGCACGCCCAGGTCGAGGATGAGACCGCCCTTGACGACCTCGATCACACGGCCGTCGACCGGCTCGCCCGACTCGGCGGCGCGCTCGATGTTCTTCCACGCGAGCTCGAAGCGCGCGCGCTTCTTCGACAGGATCAGGCGGCCCTCGGCGTCCTCCTTCGTGAGCACGAGCGCGTCGATCTCGTCGCCGAGCGACACCTCGTCGGCCGGGTTCACCGAGCGCCGGATCGACAGCTCGGCGACCGGGATCACTCCCTCCGACTTGTAGCCGATGTCGACGAGGACCTCGTCCTTGTCGACCCGCACGACGGTGCCGTGCACGACCTCGCCCTCGTTGATCTCGGGGAAGGTCGACTCGTAGTCGGGAACGAGCTCGCCGTCGGGTCCCTCGACCCAGACTCCCGGTTCCGCCGTGATTACGTCTCTAGTAGCCAAAACAGCCGCCCAGTCTAGCGGGTTCAGCCGGTTCTCAGTTTTTGGCCTCGGCCCAGTTTTCGCCGACTCCGACATCGACTCCGAGCGGCGGGTCGAGGTCGTAGGCGGCGCACATCTCCTTCCGGACGAGTTCCTTCACGCCGCTCACCTCGTTGTCCGGAACCTCGAGCAAAAGCTCGTCGTGGACCTGCAGCACGAGCCGCGCCGTACGGCCCTCGTCGCGCAGGCGGCGGTGGATGCTGATCATCGCCACCTTGATGATGTCCGCGTTCGAGCCCTGCATGACGAAGTTGACGGCGAGCCGCTCGCCGAGCGAGCGCGTCTGGCGGTTGCCCGCCCGGATCTCGGGCACGGGTCGCCGGCGGCCGAGCAGGCTCGTGACGTAACCGTCGCGCTTGGCCTGCTCGATCGTGCGCGCGATGAAGTCCTGCACGTGCGGGAAGCGCGCGAGGTAGGCGTCGATGTAGGCCTGGGCCTCGTCGCGCGGGATCTCGAGGTTCTCGGAGAGGCCGAATGCCGAGATGCCGTAGACGATCCCGAAGTTGATCATCTTCGCGACGCTGCGCTGCCCGCTCGTGAGCTCGCGCGGATCGACGCCGAGCATCTCCGACGCGGTCGCGGCGTGGATGTCCTCGCCGCGCTCGAACGCCTCGCGCAGCTTCGGCTCGCCGGAGACGTGCGCAAGGATTCGCAGCTCGATCTGCGAGTAGTCGGCCGAGAGCAGCTTCGCTCCCTCCTCGGCGATGAACGCGGAGCGGATCTCCTTGCCGAGCTCGGTGCGGATCGGGATCGACTGCAGGTTCGGGTTCGTGGTCGAGAGCCTTCCGGTCGACGCGACGGTCTGGTTGATCGTTGTGTGCAGCCTGCCGGTCGTGTCGTCGATCAGCGTCGGTAGTGGACCGAGGTACGTGTTCAGGAGCTTCGAGAGCTCGCGCCATTCCTCGATCACCGGCACGAGCTCGTGCTCGTTGCGGATCCCGCGCAGCACGCGCGAGTCGGTCGAGTAGCCGGTCTTGCCCTTGCGACCGGCTGTGAGCCCGAGCTTCTCGAAGAGGACCCGCGCGACCTGCTGCGTCGAGCCGATCATGAACTCCTCGTCCGCGAGCTCGTACGCGCGCGCCTCGAGCTCGGCGACGCGCTCGGCGAGGCGCGCGGTGATCTCGCCCATGCGGTAGGTGTCGATCTTCACGCCGGCGCGCTCCATGTCGGCCAGCACGTGCGTGAGCGGCAACTCGATCTCGCGGTACAGCCGAGTCAGGTCGCGCTCGTCGAGGCGCTCGAGCAGGAGTGGCGCGAGCCTGCGCGGCAGCTCCGCCGCACGCACGAGCGCGGCGGTCTCCTCCTCGGCGGGCGGCGTCGGCACGAGCTCGATCCCGTACTCGGGACCGAGATCCGAGAGCTCGTACGACGCGCGGCCGGGCTCGATCAGGTACGCCGCGAGCAGCGTGTCGTCTGCGGCATCGACGCGGTTCCTCTTCGCGTCGTGGACGACGAGCTCGCCCTCGACGCGCTCGGGCCGGTCGCCGACGACCACGCCTTCGTCTGTTGCGACGGCGGCGCGGCCGTCCGCGGACGCATAGCCGATGCGGCCGGCGAGCTCGAGGTTCCCTTCGCGCCACGGCACATCGACGCCCGTCGCCACCATCGGCGCCGACGGAATCGCGACGTCGAGCTCGTCGACGCGGTTCAGCAGGTTGCGGAACTCGAACCGGCGGAAGATCTCCTTCAGCTGCGACCGGTCGGGCGGCTCGAGCACGAGCTGCGTCACGTCGCAGTCGATGTCGAGGTCTCGGCGCATCGTCGCGAGCTCCTTCGAGACGCGTGCCTGGTCGGCGAACTCGGTGACGTTCCTGCGACGCGCTGGCGTGAACTCGGCCGCGTGCTCGATCACGGCCTCGAGCGAGCCGTACTTGCCGATCAGCTCGCCTGCTGTCTTGTCGCCGATTCCGGGGACGCCGGGAATGTTGTCGGAGGTGTCGCCCTTGAGGCCGATGAAGTCGGGCACCTGGTCCGGCCGAACGCCGTAACGCGCCTCCACGCGCTCAGGCGTGTACACGTTCACGTCGGCGATGCCGCGCGGGGTCATCATCAGCGTCACGTTCTCGGAGCAGAGCTGGAACGCATCGCGGTCGGTCGAGACGACGCAGGTCTTGATCGCAGTCGTGTCGGCGCGCGTCGCGAGCGTCGCGATCACGTCGTCGGCCTCCCAGCCCTCGAACTCGAGGTTCCGGTAGCCGAAGGCCTCGACGATCGGCCGGAAGTGCGGGAACTGCTCGCCGAGGAGGTCAGGCATCGGCCGGCGACCCTCCTTGTAGACGACGTCGGCGGCCTTAGCCGCGGCGTGGCGGTGCGTCGGCCGCGAGTCCCAGGCGACGGCGACGCCCTTCGGGCGGTAGTCCGCGAGCAGCTTGAAGAGCATGTTCGTGAAGCCGAGCAGGGCGTTCGTCGGCTGGCCGTCGCTCGTCGCAAGCTCCTCCGGCAGGGCGAAGAAGGCGCGATAGGCGAGGTTGTTGCCGTCGACGAGGAACAGCTCGGCGTCACGCGCGGGCGCGTCGTCGAGCTGCAGCTCCTCACCCGCGAGCGTCTTCGGCATCAGTGCGAGTGTAGGTTCCCGAGATGCCTACCGCGACGACCTTCGGGCTCTTCTGCGCAGCGGCGCTGGCGCTGATCGTCGTGCCCGGCCCGGCGGTGACCTACGTCGTCACGCAGAGCGTCGACCGCGGGCGGCGTGCCGGGATCCTGTCGGCGTTCGGTGTCGCCTGCGGTGGTCTCGTGCACGTCACCGCGGCGACGGTGGGGCTCTCCGCCCTCGTCGCGTCTTCGGCTTCGGCGTTCACCGTCGTCAAGCTCGTCGGTGCCGCGTACCTGATCTCGATCGGCCTGCTGCGGCTCTTGCGCGGCGAACGCGAAGAGCCCGGGTCGGATCCCGGACATGTCCGTGGCCGGCGGTTGTTCTTGCAGGGCGCGGTCGTGAACGTCTTCAACCCCAAGACGGCGCTCTTCTTCCTCGCGTTCCTGCCGCAGTTCGTCGATCCGAATCGCGGGCACGTCGCGGTGCAGATCGCCGTGCTCGGCTGCTCGTTCGTCGTCATCGCCGTGCTCTCCGACAGCACGTACGCGCTCGTCGCCTCGGCGCTCGCGGGCCGCATCCGCGGCAGCCGGCGGGCGACCCAGGTCAAGCGCTACGTCTCGGGCACGATCTTCGTCGCGCTCGGCGCGACCGCCGCCGCCGCGCGACGCTAGTGGCAAAGGTCCCGCTCCTCGCCGGAACGCGGGTTGCGGTCGTCGACGTCGCCGACGGCGACGCCGTGCTGCGGCCGCCTGCGCCCGGCCACGCGATCGCCGACGTCACGGCTGCCGTACGCGAGGCGCTGCGTTTCCCGCTCGCGGGCCCGCCCGTCGAGCAGCTCGTCACGAAAGGCGGCACGGCGACGATCGTGATCGAGCCGCCGCATCTGCCGATCCCGTCATCGCCCTCGGATCCGCGCCAGGATGCGATCGCCGCCGTCGCCGACGAACTCGAGCGGCTCGGCGTGTCACAGCTGACGGTCCTCGTCGCGACCGGACTCCACCAACGGCTGTCGCCGCGCGAGATCGGATTGCTTTTTCGGCCGGGCTTCAGGCGGCGCTTCCGCGGCCGCGTGATCGTGCACGACGCCGAGGCGGAAGACCTCGCCGATCTCGGCTCGTCGGGACCGCTCCCGCTTCGCGTCGCGCGGGCGCTCGTCGAGACCGACCTCGTCGTCATCGTCACCGCCGCCGAGACCGTGAACGCCGGCGGACCTGCCGCGCTCCTGCGCTCGGCGTCGAGCGAGGTGAACCGCGCGGGCGGCGCCACGTCGCTGCTCGAGACCGCGGGCTCGAACGGCTGGGAGCTCGCGGTCGAGATCGAGCGCCTGCTCTCGAAGCGCGTGCCTGTCTTCGGCATCTCGCTCGCGCTGAACCTGCCGGCCGTCTTCGGCGGCTATCCGTACGAGGAGGACATGCTCGAGCGCGTCGCGCGCTCGAAGCTGCGTCGGGCACTGGCTGCACTCCCCGGCTCGATCCGCGGCCGCATGATCGATCGGCTGCCACGTGAGCTCACCGCAGCCGCGGTGTTCGGTGGAACCCCGTCGAACGCGCACAGCGAAGCCCTCGTGCGCGCGATCGAATTCAAAGGCGCACGCGTTGGCGAGCCGCTCGACGCGATCGTGATCGGAGTGCCTCCGACGACGGCGTTCATCCCACGGGGGCGGCCGAACCCGCTTGCCGCCGCATACCTCGGCCTCGGGCTGGCGCTGCGCTCGTGGCGAAACGGCTTCCCGGTCAAGCAGGGCGGCACCGCGATTCTGCTCCACGACTTCCAGCGGCGCTTTCCCGCACCGTCGCAGTCGCCGTACCGCGCGCTCTTCGCCGACCCGCGCACGGCGCGCGATCCGCGTGCATTGCGCATGGCCGAGCGCGCGGCGCTGCGCGACGAGCGCGCGATCGCCGACTATCGAGCCGGGCGGAGCGTGCATCCGCTCGAGCCGTTCTCGGTCTGGAGCGCCTGCGATGCCTCGATCTCGCGTCTCGGCACCGTGCTCGTCGCCGGCTGCCGCGACGGCCCGGCCGCGCGCCAGCTCGGCTTCGTCCCCGTGCACGGCGTCGGCGCCGCGCTCGGCATGGCGCGGGCCGGCGGCGCCGAGCGGATCGGCTACCTGCTCTCGCCGCCGTACTTCCCGCTGCTCGTCGGTTAGGAAGCTCGGTACGAGACGATGTGCACCGACTCGACGGTGACCATGCCCTCGGTCACCATCTCGTCGAGCAGCGGCAGGACTCGATTGATGTGCTCCTCGGTGTCGATGATCTCGACCACGATCGGCAGATCCTCGGACAGCCGGAGGATGCGGGAGGTGTGGAGATGCGAGTCGGCGCCGAACCCTTCGATCCCGCGCACCACGGTCGCGCCGGCGAGGCCTTCTTCGCGCACGCGCTGCACGATCGCCGAGTAGAGCGGCTTGCCGTGCCACGTGTCTGACTCGCCGATGAAGATCCGGACGAGCTTGCCTTCTCCTTCGAGGCGGGTCATACGGCCCTCGCGAGCACGACGCCAAGGTAGACGGCGGCGAGCCCCGCGGCGCACGAGCCGAGCATGTTCGCGGCGGCAAGCCCGAGCGCACGGTCGGCCGCGAGCTTGTACGTCTCGAAGCTGAGCGTCGAGAAGGTCGTGTAGGCGCCGAGGAAGCCGATGGTGATCGCCGAGCGGAGCCAGGCGGAGATTCCCCAGCGTTCCGTCGCCAGCGTGAAGACGAGCCCGAGCGTGAAAGCGCCCGTGATGTTGACGACGAACGTGCCCCACGGGAAGCTGCTGTTCGCGCGACGGCTGACGAAGCCTTCGAGCCCGTAACGCGCGAGCGCACCGAGCGCACCCGCGACGGCGACCGCTGCAACCGTCTTCACGGGGCTAAGTTTCGCCCAGATAGGTCTTGCGGACCTGCTCGTTCGTCTTGAGCTTGGCGGCGTCGTCGCTGAGCACGATCGTGCCGGTCTCCATCACATAGCCGCGGTTCGCGTGGTCCAGGGCCATCAGCGCATTCTGCTCGACGAGGAGGATCGACGTTCCCTGTTCGTTGATCGTCGTCACGATCTCGAAGATGCGCTCGACGAAGATCGGCGCCAGGCCGAGCGACGGCTCGTCGAGGAGCAGGAGCTTCGGCCGCGCCATCAGCGCCCGGCCGATCGCACACATCTGCTGCTCGCCGCCCGACATCGTCCCGGCCTTCTGGCTGCGCCGCTCCTTCAGCCGCGGGAAGAGATCGAAGACGCGCTCCATGTCCTCCTTGATCCCGGAACGGTCCTTGCGCTGGAACGCGCCCATCTCGAGGTTCTCGGTGACGCTCATGCGCGGAAAGAGCCGGCGGCCCTCAGGCGACTGGGCGATCCCGCGCTTGACGATCTCGTGCGGCGCGGTGTGCGTGATGTCGCGACCCTCGAAGCGGATCGTCCCCTTACGCGGGCGGTTGAGGCCGTTGATCGAGCGGAGCGTCGTCGTCTTGCCGGCGCCGTTCGCGCCGAGCAGCGTCACGATCTCGCCGTCGTGCACCTCGAGCGAGATCCCTTTCAGAGCCTGGATCGAGCCGTAGTAGGTGTGAACGCCCTCGAGCTGGAGGATCGGCGTGCCGTTCACCGCGTCCGCCGACATCAGGCAAGCCCCTGGCGCTTCATGTCCTCGACCGCGGCCTTGCCGAGATACGCCTCGATCACGCGCTCGTTCTGCTGCACCTCGCGCGGCGTTCCCTCCGCGATCTTCTCGCCGTAGTCGAGCACCGACACGCGGTCGGAGATCCCCATCACGACGCGCATGTCGTGCTCGATCATCAGCACGGTCAACTTCTCCTCGTCGCGTAGCCGCCCGACGAACCCTGTGAAGTCGGCCGACTCCTGCGGATTCATGCCCGCGGTCGGCTCGTCCAGCAGCAGGAGCTGCGGCTGCGTCGCCAGCGCGCGCGCCACCTCGAGCCGGCGCTGGTCGCCGTACGGGAGGTTCCGCGCGATCTCGTGCTCGTGGCGGTTGAGGCCGCAGTAGCGAAGAAGCTCGCGCGCCTTCTCA
Organism: Gaiellaceae bacterium; assembly: GCA_036501285.1. Lineage (GTDB taxonomy): Bacteria > Actinomycetota > Thermoleophilia > Gaiellales > Gaiellaceae > PALSA-600. Next base: position 9,564 of record DASYAO010000178.1, on the reverse strand, counting down.
CGCGCCTCCGCCTCCTCGCGCTTGACGCCCGGCGTTCGGGCGATCGACGCGAACAGGTTCGCCTTGAGCCGCGCGTGCATGCCGACGAGCACGTTCTCGAGGGCCGTCATGTTCTGGAAGAGACGGATGTTCTGGAATGTGCGCCCGACACCGCGCTCGGTGATCGCGTGCGGCGGCTTGCCGGTCACGTCCTCGTCGAGGAATGTGATCTTCCCCGCGGTCGGCTTGTAGACGCCCGTCAGCATGTTGAAGAACGTCGTCTTGCCCGCGCCGTTCGGGCCGATCAGCGATATGACCTTCCCACGCGGCACGGCGAAGTCGACGTCGTTCACGGCGACGAGGCCGCCGAACTCCTTCCGGACTCCTTCGGCGACGAGGACGTTCCCGTTGCCTGACGTCATGTGCCCTCGTTGACGACGTCGTAGAGCGGCTCGTCGCGAACGCCTTCATGCATCTCGGCCGCAATGCGCCGGGACGGCATCAGTCCCTCTGGTCTGAACAACATCATCACCAGGATGATCACGCCGTAGATGCCGAATTGATGCTCGGCGACGTCGATGTTCGGCCGCCAGCCGAAGAGGTGGATGTGCGTGTTCAGCCAGGCGCCCGTGTTGCCGAGCCCGAACTGGTTCAGGTAGGCGAGGAATGCCGCGCCGATGATCACCCCCCAGACGTTGCCCATGCCGCCGAGGATGACCATGCAGAGGATGAAGACCGAGATGTTGAAGAAGAAATCGCCGGGGAACGTGTTGCTCTTGAACGCTGCGTAGTACGCGCCGGCGACACCGCCGAAGAACGCGCCGCTCGCATACGCCCACGTCTTCGTGCGCATCAGCGGAATGCCCATCGCCGCGGCGGCGGTCTCGTCTTCGCGAATCGCGATCCACGCGCGGCCGAGCCGCGAGTCGCGGAGGCGCAGCGAGCAGAAGACCGTGATCACGAGCAGCACGAGCGCGGTCCAGAAGTAGACGTCGTTCGACTGGATAGCGTGGCCGAGCAGGGTCCTCTTACAGCAGGTGATGTAGTTCGCGGGTAAGAAGCCGCCCGTCCAGCTCGAAAGGTGGTTGCCGAACCCGGGCGGATCGAGCGGCAGGATCCCGTTCGGGCCGTTCGTCAGGTTGAAGCCGCCGAGGTTGTCGCCGTTGCGGGCGATCTGGGGCAGGATCTCGCCGAACCCGAGCGTGACGATCGCGAGGTAGTCGCCGCGCAGTCGCAGCGTCGGAAGGCCGATGATGATTCCGCAGAGCGCCGTGAGGATGCCCGCGAGCGGGATCAGCAGCCAGATCGTGATGTGGATGCCGGGAATGTTCGCCGGGATCAGGCCGACGGCGCCGAAGTGGATGCTCCGGTGCGCGAACTGCTCGGATGCGAACCATGCCGTTGTGTATGCGCCGGTCGCGTAGAACGCGACGTAGCCGAGGTCGAGCAGGCCCGCGTAGCCGACGACGATGTTCAGTCCGACGGCCATCATCACGAAGACGATCATGTAGACGCCCGTGCCGACATCCGGGAACGCGCCGAGGATCGGGATCGTGAAGAGGTGCGTCTGGAAGAACGGATACGCAATCGCGGCGAGTAGCGCGCCGCCCGGAACGAGCCAGCGGCGGTAGCGCTGCGGCGCACGGAAGGCCGCGAAGAGGATCACCATCGCGATCGCGAGCGCAGGCACCGGATACGCGAACGCCGCGATGAGCGCAAGCTCGAGCGCGAGCCGCCACGGATCCTGCAGCCTGCGCCGCCAGATCAGGGCGAAGAGGAACGCAGCGCCGTAGCCGAGCGCGCCGTCGACGAACCAGAGCAGGATCGAGACCCCAACCTGAATCCCGAGCGAGACGATCGCCCGATCCCGCTCGGCCATGCCGCGCCAGCTGCCGCGAAACCGCTCGCCGAGATCGACAGCCACTAGCCGCCCTCGGGTGTTTGTTCGCCCAGCAGCCCTGCGGGACGGAAGACGAGGATCAGGATCAGGATCGAGAACACGATCGACTCGGTCCAGTCGGAGCCGGGTGCATGCCAGGAGAGCCCTTCGTTGAACGCCTGGATCGCACCGATCAGGATCGCGCCGAGCACGGCGCCCGGCAGGTTGCCGATGCCGCCGAGCACGGCCGCGGTGAACGCGATCAACCCGAGTTGGAAGCCCTGCGTGTACTGGATGCTCGTGAAGTAGAGGGCGTAGAGCAGACCGGCGGCGCCCGCGAGAGCGCCCGCGATCAGGAACGTGAACGAGATCGTCCGGTTGACGTTGATGCCCATGATCCCGGCCGCGTCCTTGTCCTGCGCGACCGCGCGCATCGCCTTGCCCTGCTTCGTCCGCTGGACGAGCCAGAGCAGGACCAGCAGCACCGGCAACGTGATGATGTAGACGATCAGCTTGTCCCAGCCGACGTTGACGCCCCAGATCACGAACGCGTCGTGCTGCGGCAGCACGGCCGGGAAGCTGATCGGCGCCGGCCCCTTCCACGTGAGGCCGATGTCCTCGAGGATGAAGCTGACTCCGATCGCGGTGATCAGCGGCGCAAGTCGAGGCGCGCTGCGCAGCGGGCGATAGGCGATGAACTCGATCGTCGTGTTGATCACGCCGCAACAGATCATCGCGAGCAGCATGATCACGACCAGGATCGGCCAGAGCGCCGCTTGTCCTGTGTGGATCGCGAACGAGCTCGCGAAGGTGACCGCGAACATGCTCCCGAGCATGAAGACGTCGCCGTGCGCGAAGTTGATCAGCTCGAGGATGCCGTAGACGAGCGTGTAGCCGAGTGCGATCAGCGCGTACACGCACCCGTTGGCGAGGCCGATCAGGAGGATCTCGACGAAGGTGCTCGGCTCCTTGAAGAAGTTGACGACGAGCCAGACGATGAGCAGCGCGACGAGCGCGAGTCCCAGCAGGCCGATGAGACTCGGGCGCCGCGAGGCGAGGCGGGTCGGGAGCGATGTCGAAGCTTCAGCAGCCAAGCGGTTCGCCCCGAGTATCCGGTGGGGCTAACCGTTTTTCAACCCGGAAGCGTCTCGTCCTCTCGAAAACTCAACGTTTCGGGCCTCACCCTAGCCCGACTGCGGCGCAAAGGCCCGAACAAGACTCCGTGTCCGACACTTCAGGTGTTGCTAGTGCGGGCGGTGGGATTTGAACCCACATGTCCGTTAGGACACCGGTTTTTGAGACCGGCGCGTCTGACCAGGTTTCGCCACGCCCGCGCGTTCGTTCAGTGCTCGGACATGGTAGGCACTACCGCGACGCAGCCTCGTGCCGGGTCTTCACATTTGCAAGCGGCGCCTTAGCGGCCGAGCCGTGTCTTGCGCTTGATCCCGAGCCGCTTCTGCACGGCGAGATCCTCCTCGCCGTCGCGCTTCGCGGCCCAGATGAAGATCAGGGCGATGAAGATCGCGAGCGCAAGCACGAACACGCCCATCACGATCTCGGCGGCGAGGTTCACGTCAGAGCTCCGCCAGCGGGAAGCTGCGATGACGGCGCGGCGGCACGAGGAAGTTCTGGCGGTGCGTGGTCTGCAGGATCGAGTTGAAGCCCTGGTTGCGGCCGCGCGGCTGCAGCGGCAGCTTCATGCCGCCCGGAAGCACCCCGTCCATCGCGAGGCGGTTGCGGTGGAAGTCGTCGCTCGAAGGGTTGAACACGAGAAAGTGGATACCCGCTTGCGCCCCTCCTTGCAACATGTCGGGGTTATCCGAGTACGCGAACGGGTTGTCGAGCGTGTTGAAGTCGGCGCGGATCGGGATCGCCGTTCCCTTCGGATAGCTCGTCCCGTCCGGGCCGGTCACGTGATGACCGAGGCGTGAGGCCACCTGGATCGACGCGCTGTGGCCGATCCGGCCGGAGCTCTTGTAGCCGCGAATCACATCCGACACGTCCTGCGCCTGCTTCGGCCCCTGCGCGACCGTCTGCGCACCTTGCCGCACCTGCAGCCCGGGCCTGAACGCCGTCGTCACGCGCTCGTCGAAGTCGAAGTTGATGTACCACTGCTCGAGATCCTCGGTGACGTGCGAGAGATGCATGTGCGTGCCGTTCGCGAAGTACTCCCTGCCACGTAGGTCGACGTAGCCGAGCGTCTCGAAGTTCGCGATCTTGCCCGGGCCGAAGCCTGCCTTCTGCGTCGAGGTGAAGCCGAGGAAGAGCTCGGCGCCATCGGGGATCAGGTCGGCGCCCGGCACGTTCGCTGCGATCGCCATCTGCTTCGGCAGCGAATGTCCCTCCGCGAAGCCGCCGCCCGCGAAGCCCTTGCGAACGCTCGTGACGTGAAACAGGCCGGCTTTGCGCAGCCGTTGCTCCGCGTCGTCGATGTGCTGGAGGACGTCGCTGCGCAGCTGGATCGCGAGGTCGTTGCGCTCGAGCACCGTTCCGGACGGATCGCTCGGGAACGTGCGCGCGTTCAGCAGCACCGAACTGCCTGCGCGCCGGTCGAGCGGCAGGTAACGGCGCGTCGCGCCTGCGACGAAGTGCTCGAAGTACGGCCGCCCCCAGGCGACGGTGACGCCGAGGCCCGCAGGCGTCGCCGTGTAGTCGTCCTCGAGACCCGACAGCACGTGCTCGAGCGTCGTCTGAGCGTCGCGCAGGTCGTACGACCGGGACGGGATCGTCCCCGTCAGCACGCGATGGTGCAGCGGCGGCACGAGTACCTCCACCTCGTCCTGGTGGACGATGCGCACGCCTTCGAGGAGATGCTGCTCGGGCAACAGCGCCCCCGCGGGCCGCTTCGGCCCGCTGCCCACGAGCTGGTCGACGAGCTCATAGATCCCGGCAGCACCGAGCGCAGCGACTGCGCCGCCTGCGATGAAACCGCGGCGGGTGGTGCTCACGTCGAGCGCGTCGGCTTGATCAACACAAGCGAACGAAGCTCGTGGCGGAGATAGGTCATGAGCCTGTCGTAGTTGTCGACGGGCGGCGCCAGGTGTTCGGAAAGCGTGTACAGCGAGCCCTTGAGGTGCCAGACGAGCGCGACGTGCCATTCGTCGGCGCCCTGATTGACCGTGTCGATCGTCGCGTCGATGCCGTTCAGATGCACGTGGCCGCGCGGCTGCGCGAAGCACGGCTTCGGGTCGCTGTTGAACGCGCCGGTCGGGCAGCTCGGGATCTTCGTGCGGCCCGGATAGCCACGGAGGATCACGTGCAGCTCGCCGCCGAGCGCCGGCGAGTCCGTGTCCTGCCAGATGAAGCTCTCCAGGTAACTGCGGTCCTTGCTGACCGAGTTGATGTTGTTCCACGGGCCGCGAATCTGCGAGGTCAGCGGATCGGGAAGCCAGCCGGGGCAATAGACGGCGGCGCCGATGTGGTTCGCAAGGCTCTGCCACGCGGCCGGGAACGCGCAGGTCGGCTTCGCCGGCGCGGCGGCAGTCGTCTGAGAAGCGACGTGCGCCGTGCTGCCGCAGCCGGCGGCAAGGAGCGCAAGCGCAGCCGAAACGCCTGCAAGCGACCGGAACGCCCTCACACGATCATGGTAGACCGCATGCGGCGCGGCCGCCGGACGGTTTCTAGACCTCGGGCGGCGCCGAGCCGACGAGCGTCGCGAGCCGAGAAACCGGCGCAAGGACGGCGTCGAAGCCTGCCCGCTCGAGCGCCACGACCTCGTCGCGGGTGGTCACGTCGACAGCGGCGATCGCGAGCTTGCCGGCCGGCACGTCGGGCAGGAGCTCGAGCACGGACTCGAGCGGGTCGTCGCCGTCATCGTCTGCGCGCGCAGCGAGCAGGAAGATCTCCGGGTCGTGCTCCTCGAGCGCCGCCTCGAGCTCGTCCTCGTCGACGACGTGCAACACCGACTCGAGATCGCCGGCCGCGACGTCGCCCGGACGCAACGCGATCGCGTCGACGTCGACCGGCTGTCCCGTGCCGAGCCAAAGGAGCGGCAGCGAGGTCGAGTCGCGGATGCCGGTCACCGCACCTGCGAGGGCGAGCGCCGTCGCACCCTGCTCCTCCGCAGAACGCGCGGCGGCGACATCGTCGACGCGCGCGATGATTGCGATCCCGTCGCCTCCCGAGATGCCCTGGCTCAAACGTCGTGATCCGGCCACGTGCGCGACGGATGCTAGCTACACGTCGACCACGAGCCCGTCGAAGGCAGGCTCCCAGCCGTCTGCGGCGCCGAGCGCGGTCAGGTCGTCGTGCGACATCCGGTCCATCTCCTCGACGTGCGAGAGGACGGCCCGGCGGGGCGCGAGTGCCCGCACGAGCTCGAGCGCGGTCGCGTAGCGCAGCTTCCGCACCGGCGGCTTGCAGAACTCCTCGGGGATCAGGCGCTCGCCGGTGAACGGATGGTGCTCGAAGACGCCGACCGGCAGCACGAGCAGGTCGAGCGGCCCGAGATCGGGCGGCTCCCAACCGTGCGTCTCGTCCATCGCGACGAGCACGCGCTTGCCGTCGCCCTCGAACAGGAACGCGTGCGCATTCTCAGCGGCGAGCGGCACCGGCGTGATGCGCGTGCCGTCGAGCTCGAACGATTCGTTCTCCCGGAGCAGCCGGACCTCGACGGTTCCCTGCTGCTCGAGGAAGCGGAACTGCTCGGCCAATCCGTAGTGCTGCTCGAAGTCCGACCAGACTCGCTCCGGGATGTACACGGGCGTCGTCTCGAACCGCGGCGGCCACGAGCGGAAGTCGAAGTTGCGCGCCTCCCACACGCGCCGGCCCGCTGTGTGGTCCGGATGCCAATGCGAGTAGAGGCCCGCCGCGATCCGCGTCACCTGCGAGCGGTTCAGCTGCTGCTTCGACTCCTCGGGCGTATCGATCAGCACGTCGGGGCCGTGCACGAACACGCTCGGCCCCGTGCGTGCATAGGGGATGCCTTTCGCGCGCGCCTCGACGCAGACGCGGCACGAACAGCCGGGCCGCGGGATCGTGACAGCGCCGCCCGAGCCGAGGATTTCAACGCGCATTACACCCCGATCGGGTGCCAGACCGTCTTCAGCTCGAGGAACGCGGTGATCTCGTAGAGGCTCTGCGTGTCGGCCGTGCCGTGGACGACGCGCTTCACGTTCTCGGCCGCCGCCTGCTCGAGCTCCGGCCCGAGGCCGTTGGCGCCGGTGAGGTCGATCGCGTTCACGTCCATGTGCGAGGCGAGCCACGGCGCGAGCTCTGCGCGCTTCCCGGTCAGCAGGTTGACGACGCCGCCGGGCACATCGCTCGTCGCCAGCACCTCGGCGAGCTCGACAGCCGCGAGCGGCTTCGTCTCCGATGCGATCGCGACGACGGCGTTGCCGCCGACGAGCACCGGCGCGATGCGCGATATGAGCCCGAGGAGCGGCGGCTCGTCGGGAAGCACGAGACCGACGACGCCGGTCGGTTCCGGCACCGTGAAGTTGAAGTACGGGCCTGCGACGGCGTTTGCGGAGCCGACGACCTGCGCGAGCTTGTCGGCGAAGCCCGCGTACCAGACCCAGCGGTCGATCGAGCGCTCGACCTCGTCGCGACCGCCGACGAGCGCCGCGAACTCGTCGAGCCGCGCCTCCATCATCTCGGCGACGCGGTAGAGGACCTGGCCGCGGTTGTACGCGGTCGCCCCCGCCCACTTCGACTGGGCGCCGCGCGCGGCGCCGACGGCGTCGCGGAGATCCTTGCGCGAGGCGCGCGCGACGTTCTGGCCCTCCGCTTCGTACGTGCGTCCCGACTCGGAGCGCGGGAACGCGCCGCCGATGTACAGCTTGTACGTCTTCTTGACGGGGAGCCGGCTCATTCGAATGCGAGGTAGGGCTCGAGTCCGTGCAGGCCACCCTCGCGGCCGAATCCGGACTCCTTGTAGCCGCCGAACGGGCTCGCGGGATCGAAGCGGTTGAAGGTGTTCGCCCAGACGACGCCGGCGCGCAGTCGCTCGGCCATCCAGAGGATGCGCGAGCCCTTCTCCGTCCAGACGCCCGCCGAAAGCCCGTACGGCGTGTTGTTCGCTTTTTCGATCGCCTCGTCGGGCGTGCGAAAGGTGAGCACGCTGAGCACGGGGCCGAAGATCTCCTCCTGCGCGATCCGGTAGCTCTGCGCGACGTTCGTGAACACGGTCGGTGCGAACCAGTAGCCCTTCTCCGGCAGGGTGCAGGGCGGCTGGTAGATCTCCGCGCCCTCTTCACGGCCCGACGCGACCAGCTCTTCGATCCTCTCGAGCTGCGCGCGCGAGTTGATCGCTCCGACGTCGGTGTTCTTGTCGAGCGGATCGCCGACGCGCAGCGTCGCCATGCGCCGCTTCAGCTTCTCGATCACGGGTTCTGCGATCGACTCCTGCACGAAGAGGCGCGAGCCGGCGCAGCAGACGTGGCCCTGGTTGAAGTAGATGCCGTTGACGATGCCCTCGACCGCCTGGTCGAGCGCGGCGTCGTCGAAGATGATGTTCGCCGCCTTGCCGCCGAGCTCGAGCGTCAGCTTCTTGCCCGTGCCGGCGAGCCGCCGTTGGATCGCCTTCCCGACCTCGGTTGAGCCGGTGAACGCGATCTTGTCGACATCGGCCTCTACGAGCGCAGCGCCCGTGCGGCCGTCGCCGGTGACGATGTTGACGACGCCGGCCGGCAGCTCCGCCTGGCGCAGCACGTCGCAGAAGAGGAGCGCGGTGAGCGGGGTCGTCTCCGCCGGCTTCAAGACGACGGTGTTTCCGGCGGCGAGCGCCGGAGCGAGCTTCCACGCGAGCATCAGCATCGGGAAGTTCCAGGGGATGATCTGGCCGGCGACCCCGATCGCGCGTGGCTTGCGGTTCGGGAACGCATACTCGAGCTTGTCGGCCCAGCCCGCGTAGTAGAAGAAGTGCGCGGCCGCGAGCGGCAGGTCGACGTCGCGCGACTCCTTGATCGGCTTGCCGCCGTTCAGCGACTCCAGGACCGCGAACTCGCGCGAGCGCTCCTGCAGGATGCGAGCGATGCGGAAGAGATACTTCGCGCGCTCGCTGCCCGGCAGCGACGACCAGCCGTCATCGAACGCGCCGCGCGCAGCCTCGACCGCCCCCACGACATCGGCCTCGCTCGCCTGGCCGATCTCGGCGAGCACCTCCTCGCTTGCAGGCGAGAGCGTCTTGTAGCTCTCGGCCGGCTCGAGCCACTCGCCGCCGACGTAGAGCCCGTAGCGCTCGCGCAGGTCGACGATGTCGCGCGACTCGGGCGCGGGCGCGTACGTCCACTCCGCCGGAACCGGCGAACGCTCACCTCGTTTCGAGATCCCAGCCATCAGTCGTTGGTGAAGTAATCCTTGGATTGGTAGGCGCCGGTCTTCTCCTTGCGGATCTGCATCAGGATGTCGTTGACGAGCGACGACGCACCGATGCGATAGAGGTCGGGCGTCAACCATTCGGGGCCGAGCGTCTCGTGCACCTGGACGAGGTACTGGATCGCGTTCTTCGACGCGCGGATCCCACCGGCGGGCTTCATCCCGACGCGGCGGCCGGTCTCCTCGAAGACATCGCGGATCGCCTCGAGCATCACGAGGTGCACCGGCAGCGTCGCCGCGCCGGGAAGCTTGCCCGTGGACGTCTTGATGAAGTCGGCGCCCGCGGCCATCGCGAGCAGCGACGCACGACGGACGTTGTCGTACGTGCCGAGCTCCGCTACCTCGAGGATCACCTTCAGGTGGGCGTCGCCGCAGGCCTCCTTGACGCG
>DASYAO010000177.1:0-3956 GCA_036501285.1 Gaiellaceae bacterium | reverse complement strand
TTCACGGCCTTGGCGTCGGCGCAGAATGCGTTGCCCTTCGCGCAATGGACGGCGAGGCCGAGGTAGTCGTTCGTCTCCTGGTCGTAGTACGGGGCACCCTTGGTGTCGGCGTTGACCTGCGCCTGCTCGGGCGAGTTCTGCCCGAACACGTTCGCCACGTCGGGCACGACGTTCTCCATCTCCATGTTCACCGAGGACACCCCGCCGACGTTGCAGCCGGCGCGGGTGAACGGCACCCACGGCGCGGGAGGCGCGGTGGTGCCGCCCGTCGGAGGAACGGTTGCCGAGTAGTCCATCTGCGGAAAGCCGTCGCCGACTCCGCCGCCCGTCCAGTAGCTGAAGACGCTCTGACCTGCGCTTGTCGCCGGCGTGCTTGGCGTGATGCCGCCCGACGGGGTGAAGGCAAAGTAGTCGTTGGAGACGCCCATGCCCGTCCGGTCGCCGTACAAGCCGGTGAAGTTCGTGGTCAGGTCGTTCGCCGTGTGACCGATCATCGGCGTGTGGTTGTTGGTGAGCAGCGTTCCGTTCTGGGTGATGAAGTTGTAGAGCGACGGGATCTGCTCGATGTCCGAGAGCACGTTCGGGTTGTCCCGGTTGACGTGCACGTTGTCGAACACGATGTCGATCACGTGCGTGACGCCGTTTGCGAGATGGCAGCTCGAAGACGGCGTGTCCGCTGCATTGCTGCTGACCTTCGCGCTTGCGCCGCCGACGCTGAACGCGACGACGATTGCGGCGATTGCAATGCTCGCGGCGGTTCCGCCGCCAAGCATGCGATTTCTCCTCATGTCTCCTCCCCCTGATCGATTGGACATGGGTCGGAGCGAGGTTAAACCTCTTTACAGGCCGCGCACGAAGTTGGGCGAACCTGTCACGTTGCCGTTACCGCATGTTCACGCGCAATCGTTCGACTTCTTGTGCGTGAAGCTCGCGCCAATCCCCCGGTTCGAGCCTGTCGAGCGTCAGGCCTGCGTAGTTCGATCTGTGCAAATAGCGGACGGGATGGCCGACTGCTTCGAGCATGCGCTTCACCTGGTGTTTTCTCCCTTCGTGGATCGTCAGCTCGATGCGGCCGCGACCGATGCGGCGCGCGCGAGCCGGCGCCGTGCGCCCGTCGTCGAGGTCGACGCCTTGTGCGAGCTGTTGCAGCGCCGCGGGCGAAGGGTCGCCCTGCACGTCGGCGACGTAGACCTTGTCGACTTCCTTGCTCGGATGCGCGAGCGCGTGCGCGAGCTCGCCGTCGTTCGTGAGCAGGAGCGCGCCCGTCGTGTCGGCGTCGAGCCTGCCGACGGGGACCACGCGCGAAGGATGGTCGACGAGGTCGACGACGGTCGGGCGGCCGTGCGGATCGCTCGCCGTCGTGACGACGCCGGCCGGCTTGTGCAGGAGCACGTAGGCGAGCTTTTGCTTCGCGAGCGGCTTGCCGTCGAGCTCAACGACGTCGGTCGACTGGACGAAGGTGTTGAGCCGGCCGGGCTCACCGTTGACGGTGACGCGGGCCGCCTTGATCAGCTCGTCGGCGCCTCGGCGTGAGGCGACTCCCGCGCGGGCAAGCCAGGCGTTCAGGCGCATGGTGAAACTATGGGCGATGGCGGAGCCGGAGGCAGAGCTGGAGGCGATCCTCGCCGAGGCGCGCGCAAGTGTGGCCGCGGGCCGCGAGCCGGACGTGTCCGGCCTCGAGCGGCGGGTCACGGTCGCCGCCGGCCCCGACGTCGAGGCCGGGGCACAGGCGCGTGAGCAGCTCGTGCGGATCGCCGCCGTGTGGCGGGCGCGGTCGCGCGTCGCGCAGGAGCGCGAGCCTGTCGAGCCGCCGAAGCCCCGTTCGGTTCCGCTGCGGGAGGCGTTCCGGGCGAGGCCGACGATCTCGGGCACGCTCGAGGTTCGGCGTGCGGCGAACCGCGCCGGGTTCTGGATCGAGTGGCGTCCGGATCCGGCTGTCACCGAATGGGAGGTGCGCTTCAGCGAGCGGCCCGACCTGCGCTCCGAGTACGCCGAACGCGAATCGCGCACCCTCGCAGCGGATGAGACGGCGCTCGAGCTGCCGCTCGGCGAAAACCCGTTTCAGGTCGCGATCGTCGGGCGCGGTCGCACGGGCCGCGCGCAGCGCCGCGCGCTGATCTCGGGGCTCACACGCGAGAGCTGGCGTGAGCGCTGGCAGCGGCGCGCCGGCTCCTGAGCATCACTCCCCGAGAGCACGTGCGACAGCCGGCCGGTCCGCATCCGTTGCAGCGCGCGCCATCGTCCAGAGCCGAACACGCTCGCGGTCGACGCCAAGCAGATCCGCGACGCGCCGAACGGTCGCGTGCGGCTCGACGTCGAGACGTTTGCAGTTCAGGAGATGCTGGGTCGCGTCGTAGCAGCGATCGCCGACGAACGGCTTCGGGTCGATCACCAGCCACGGTTCGCGTTCGGCGGCGAGGACGTTGCCCGCGTGCAGGTCGGTCGCAAGGAGCACTTCGTCGTCACTCGAGTGCGCGAGCTCGCGGAGGATCGCCGCGGCCTCCGCGTCGGTCGCCTCGTCGGCCCAGAGCTCGATCATCTCGGTGAGCGGCCGGAACGTTCCAGCGGGCGGCACTCGCCACAGGCGGTGAAGGAGCCCGGCGATCACCTCGTCCTGCTCCTCCTCTGGACGCTCGCGGAGCGGCGTTCCGGGAACGCACCGCTCGAGCAGGATCGCCCAGTGCTCGACGTCTGCCTCGAGCACGCGAACAGTCGGGTCACCGTTCCAGAAGCGCAACCCCGCGATCTCGTCGCGCGCTTCCATGTGCTGCATCACGATCTTGAGTACGGCGGCGGATCCGTCGGCGCGTTCGGCGGGAGCGACCCACGACTCGCCGGCCTCGGCCGGATAGGGCTCGCCTACGCGGAGCGACCAGCGGTGAGCGAACTCGGCGGCGAGATCGTTCAGTAGAGGAGGGCGGCCAGCCGCTTGCGATAGCTGATCGCGAGCGGATCGTCGTGCCCGAGCTCGCCGAAGAGCGCGACCATCACCTTGCGCGCCTCGTCTCGCTGCTCGGGATCCGCCGCGCGAGCGATCAGGATCTCGAACGCTCGCTCGTAGTCGCGGTTCTGGAGCGCGGCGACGATCTCAGCGTCGTCGACGGATTCGGCGACCGACGGCTTCGTCAGCTCGTCGAGGAACGCATCGACGCCGACGCGCGACTTCGCGCCGACGAACTCGGCGACGACGCGGCCGTTCCTGAAGCCCTTGACCGCCGGGATGCCGGAGATGTTGTACTCGTCGGCGAGCGTCTTGTTCGACTCGACGTCGAGCTTCGCGAGCACGACGTCGCGACCTTCGACGGCGGCTTCGAGCATCGGCGTGAGCTTCTTGCACGGCTGGCACCAGTCGGCCCAGAAGTCGACGATGACCGGCGTCTCCTCCGAGCGCCGGATCACCTCCGCCTCCCATGTCTTTTCAGTCACGTCTGTCGCAGCCATGCCTCAACTCCACCCAGCGTGGTGGTCAGGCAGGTCGTTGGTCGGCGACTGCTTCGAGCCGCGCGCGGATCTCGGTCACGTCGGCGCCGAGGTCGTCGACCCGCGGCAGCGCCGAGAGCGACTCGAGCCCGAACACGCGCTCGAAGAGCGGCGTCGTCTTGTAGCGCACCGCGCCGAACTCGCCTTCGCGACCGGCCTCGGCGATCATCCCACGCTCGACGAGCCCGGAGACAACGCCGTCGACGTTGACGCCGCGGATGCGCGCGATCTCCGGCCGCGAGCACGGCCCGAGATACGCGACGACGGCCAGCGTCTCCATGGCAGCTTGCGAGAGCCCGCGCTCGGCCGGCCGCTCCTGCAGCCGCGCGCACGCGGCCAGCGCCTCCGACGACGCGCGGAACGCCCAGCCGCCGCCGACGAACTCGAGCACGATCCCGCTCTTCCCCTCGCGGAAACGGTCGGTCAGAAGCCCGAGCGCCTCTTCCACCCCCGCGATGTCGGCGTCACACGCGGCC
>DASYAO010000176.1:0-11553 GCA_036501285.1 Gaiellaceae bacterium | reverse complement strand
AGTGCTGCACGCCGGAGATAGTGACACAGGGCGCACTAGACTCGGCGACATGGTGCTCTCGGTCGACTGCTTCGTGCTCGATCCTCGCTACTCGGAGAATTGCTGGGTGATCCACACCCACGAGAACCCCTGGGCGATCGTCGTCGACCCGGGCGGCGATCCAGCGCTCCTCGGCGCGGAGGGCGTCGAGACCGCCGCGATCCTCGTGACGCACACCGACGTCGACCACATCTCAGGCGTGGCGGAGCTCGCCGAGCTGTCCGGCGCGGATGTCTGGGCGCCGGCCGGGGAAGCGGACGCACTTCGCACCGGCGAGACGCGAGGCGGATTCACCGTGCGCGCGCACGAGCCAGACCATCTCGTGCAAGGCGGCGACACGATCGACATCGCTGGCCTCGAGCTCGACGTCGTCGACGTCCCCGGTCACACATCCGGTCACGTCGCTTACCACGTCGATGGAAAGTTGTTCTCGGGCGACGTGCTCTTCGCCGGCTCGGTCGGACGCGTCGACATGCCGGGCGGCGACTGGCAGTCCCTGGTCGACTCGATCCGCATGCTCGTCGAACGCTTCGGACCCGACACCGAGGTCTATCCCGGACACGGCCCGATCACGACGCTCGGCCGCGAGCTCGAGTCGAACCCGTTTCTCCACGAGCTTCGCTCGGCCGAGCGGTGAGCGAGCGCTTCCAGGCGCCGCGCGGGACGCACGACGTCCTGCCCGGCGAACACATGTGGTGGCACGTCGTCGCGACGATGGAGCGACAGGCCTTCGAGTACGGGTGGCGGCGGATCCAGACGCCCGGCTTCGAGGACACGGGCCTCTTCGCGCGCACGTCCGGCGAAGCGTCGGACGTCGTGAACAAGGAGATGTACACCTTCTCCGACCGGTCCGACCGCTCGCTCACGCTGAGACCCGAAGGCACCGCGCCGATCGCCCGCGCGTATGTCGAGCACGGTCTGCACCGGGAGCCACAGCCGGTCAAGGCCTACACGATCGCGCCCATGTACCGGTACGGCGCCCCCGGCCGCGGCCGCTACCGCGAGCATTGGCAGCTTTCGCTCGAGGCGATCGGCTCGCTGGGACCGGAGATCGACGCCGAGGTGATCCAGTTCTACGTCGAGCTTCTCCGCCGGCTCGGCGTGAGCGACTGGGAGCTTCGCCTCAACTCGATCGGCGACTCGGCGTGCCGGCCACAGTACGTCGAGCGGCTGAACGCGTGGCTCGACGCGCACCCGGACCTCCTCGACGACGAGGTCCGGCACAAGCGCGACACGAGCCCGCTGCAGGTCTTCGACGTGAAGAAGCCCGAGCTGCGTCGCGCCCTCGACGACGCGCCGAAGATCGGCGAATCGCTCTGCGATGCCTGCCGCAAACACTTCGAAACCGTGCGTGGGCTGCTCGAGGAGCTGGGCGTGCCCTACATCGTCGACCCGGCGCTCGTGCGCGGCCTCGACTACTACACGCGCACGACATTCGAGTTCGTCGGGCCCGAGGAGAACGTCAACTCGACGATCTGCGGCGGCGGGCGCTACGACGGCCTTGTCGAGGCGATCGGCGGCAAGCCGACGCCGGGCATCGGTTTCGGCGCCGGCATCGAACGGCTCCTGCTCGCGATCGAGCGCGAGGGGGCGACGGTCGAGCCGCCGAAGCTCGACGTGTTCTTCGCCGTCGAGCAAGGCCAGTCCGCCCGTACCTGGCTCAACGAAGTGCGCAGGCGAGGCTTCTCGGCCGACACCGACTTCGCGGGTCGTTCGCTCAAGGGTCAGTTGAGTCACGCACAGAAACTCGCGAAGCGAGTCGTGATCCTCGACGCCGGAGGCGTCGCGACCCTGCGTACGCCCGGCGAGCTCGACCGTTCGATCGACGTGCAGACGCTTCTGGAAGAGTTGGGCGCATGAGCGAGTGGCGTGACGTCAAGGCGAGCGCGCTTCGCGCCGACGACGCGGGGAAGACCGCGACGGTCGCGGGCTGGGTCGCGCGACGGCGCGACCACGGCGGCCTGATCTTCGTCGACGTGCGCGACGACGGTGGCGTACTTCAAGTCGTGATCAACCCCGAGAACTCGCAGGCCGCAGCGGCCGTCGCACACGAGCTGCGCAACGAGTTCGTCATTCGCGCGCGAGGAACCGTCGTTCGCCGCGTACCGGAGACCGTGAACGAGGCGATGACGACCGGCGAGATCGAGCTCCAGGCGGACTCGCTCGACATCCTCTCGCGCTCGACGCCGCTTCCGTTCCAGCTCGACGAGGAAGGCGTCGACGAGACACTGCGACTCCGTTACCGCTGGCTCGACCTGCGTCGCGAGAAGATGCAGCGCAACATCCGCATGCGCGCGAAGCTGATCTCGATCATCCGCGAGGAGATGGAGGCGGACGGCTTCATCGAGATCGAGACGCCGATCATGGCGAAGCCGACTCCCGAGGGCGCGCGCGACTTCCTCGTGCCGAGCCGTCTTCAGCCTGGCCGGTTCTTCGCGCTGCCGCAGAGCCCCCAGATCTACAAGCAACTGCTCGTCATCTCCGGCTTCGAGCGTTACTACCAGATCGCGCGCTGCTTCCGCGACGAAGACCTTCGCGCAGACCGGCTGCAGGAGCTGACACAGCTCGACGTCGAGCACGCGTTCCCGGACCGCGAGTTTCTGTTCGCGTTGATCGAGCGGACATTCGCGCGCATCTGGCGTGATCTACGCGGTATCGAGGTCGAGACGCCGTTTCCACGCCTGACATGGGAAGAGGCCGATCTCCGTTACGGCTCCGACAAGCCCGACTTGCGCTTCGGCCTCGAGATCGAAGACGCGACCGAGGTCACGCGTGGATCGCAGTTCGGTGTCTTCGCGAACGCGCCGGCCGTTCGCTTCCTGCGCGTTCCGCGCGAGCTCTCGCGCGGCGAGCTAGCCAAGCTCGAAGAGGTCGCGAAGCAATGGGGAGCCAAAGGCCTTGCCTACCTCGTCTACCGGGCGGACGGCGAAATCGCCTCGCCGATCGCCAAGTTCCTCGGCGAGGCCGAGCTCGAGCGGTTCAAGAGCGACCCGGGCTCGACCGTCCTCTTCGCCGCCGATCAGCCGGCGATGGTTTCGCGCGTGCTCGGGGCGCTTCGCCTGCACCTCGGCCGTGAGCTCGGCCTGATCGACACCACGGCGCAGCGGTTCCTCTGGGTGACGGACTTCCCCATGTTCGAGTGGGACGAGGAGGCGAAGCGCTGGGACGCCGTTCATCACCCATTCACGCGGCCGAACGACGACAGCAGGGCGTTTCTCGACACCGATCCAGGCAAGGCGAAGGCGTTCGCGTACGACCTCGTCGCGAACGGGATCGAGATCGCCGGCGGCTCGTTCCGGATTCACGAGCCGGATTTGCAGGCAAAGGTGTTCGATCTGCTCGACATCTCGCCCGAGGAGCAGCGGCTCAAGTTCGGTTTCCTGCTCGACGCGCTCGCGATGGGCGCGCCGCCGCACGGCGGCATCGCCTCGGGGATGGAGCGCGTGATGATGGCCTTGCTCGACGAGCCATACATCCGCGAGCTCGTCGCATTTCCGAAGAATCAGGCCGGCGTCGATCCGATGTCGGGGGCTCCGACCGCCGTAGATGCCCAGCAATTGGCGGAGTTGGCGATAGCAGTCAAGGAATCGGAGGATCTGTCCGACAAAGGAAGTAAGTAGAATCCGCGAACAAGAAAGGCAGCACCTTGGCGACTGACCCCGCACACGCGACATCCCTGACCTCGCTTCCGGCGCTCGAGGATCTTCCTCGCAGTTCCGGCGGCGGCTACGAGCCCGATGGGGTTCGCGCCGCCTTCGACAGTTTCCGGCGCCATGTCCTGCAGCTGCAGGCACAGCTTCGCGTCCTCCAGGCCGCCGGGCAGACCGCCAACGTCGACCCGACCGGCCATGCCGTGCGCATGGACTCGCTCCATCTGATCCGCGCCGCGTCGGAGTTCGCCGACGTGCTCGAGCGCGACGCCCAGGAAGCGTCCGCGGCTCAGCTCGGCCGCACGCAGGAGGAGGTTCGGCGCCGCCAGCGTGAGATCCAGAACGAGCAGGCCGAGCTCGACCGCAAGCGCGAGCAGACCGAGCGCGAGGTCTCGGAGATGATGGCCTCGGCCAAGAACGACGCCGGCGAGATGCGCAAGAGCGGCGAACGCGACGCTCAGGCGACGCTCCGCGAGGCAGAGGCCCGCGGCACCCGCCTCGTCGAGCAGTCGCGCCACCAGGCGACCGAGCTGACGAACGCGGCCCGGGCCGAGGTCGAGCAGACGCTCGACTGGGCGCGCTCGCAAGCCTCGGCGATCGTCTCCCGCGCACAGGACGGTGCGGAGAAGCTTCTGACTGCGGCAGGTCTCGGCCCGGACGCGCTGTCCGAGGTCGCGACCGCGATCGTCGACGCGGCACAGTCGTCGGCCAGTGCCAACCGCGCACGGTCGAGTGGGGCTGAGCCGCCGAACGAGGCGCCGGCCGCGAGCGAGTAGTCAGCGGCGCGATGTCGGAGCGCCGCGCGCCGCGTCTCGTACTCGAAGTCGTCTATCTCGCCGCGCTTGCGACCGCGCTTGGGTTTGCGAGGCTCCGCGGTTACGAGATCGCGGGTCTCATGTTCCTGGGGTGGACGCTGGTCGCGGTTTTCGAGTGGGGTGCGCTTCGCGGCCGCGCCCACTACGGGAGCGGTCTCCCGCCGGAGTGGTACGTGCCGCACGTCGATCTGCCGCCGCCTCGCCCGCTCGAGCAGGTTGCAGTTCGATATCCCGCCGAGCTGCTGAACGACGAACCGACGTGGATCGCCTCGCCGGCGATGCTCGCCGACTGGCCGGTCGCCGACGAGCCGGTCGTCGAACTTCGTGTCGAGGAGGAGACGCAGGTCCATGACGTCCTCGAGCTCGAGCTGGCGCTGGCCGTCGTCGAGGCAGTGGACGAGCCCGAGCCTCCACTGCCTACCGCGACACCCGCCGCGCCGGTCACGACCGCACGCCATCGGATCGACCCGCTCGCGGAACCCGAGCAGAAGGCCCGACGGTTCAACAGGCGCACGAAGGACGAAGCCGTCTATGCGGAAGTCCCGCTCAGGCCGTCACAGCGTTCGCTTCCCAGCCGGTCGAGAAGCGAAGATTAGGGACATGGCAGTGCTGCGTCGGCCTGTGCCGCGCTTTTTTGTGTGGGTGACGATCCTTGTCGCCGTCGCCGTCGTGACCGCGGTGGCAGGCCTTGCATGGTGGTTGATCGCGCTGATCGAGCTTGCAGCCTGGGTGGTGGTTTCGTTCGTCGAGCGCGCGATCTGGCGAGGAGCGCTGCGCCCCGCGCCCGCAGTCGAGCAGGCGTCTGCGCTGCCGGCGGAGGAGGCGACCGGGGTCATCGCCGTTCCGCCCGCTCGTGTGGTGGAACCTGTCAAGCCCCAACGCAGGCAGATCATCCGGACTTCATCCGCGCGCACCGTGACCGTTCCGGTGGCGCATGTGCGCTGGAACGTCTGGTCGCTCGAGAAGCTGGCGCGTGCCAATCCGCGCGCCGAGGAGCTCGAATACGTCGTCGTCGCGCTGCGCGACTTCGCCGATGCCGACGGTCGCCTTCCGGCAGACTTCGATCCGCTCGTGCGGGAGTCGTTCGGAGACCTGCTGCCCGGTTGAAACTCGGGCTCGCGCAGCGGCAGGCCGCGCTCGCGGGCATCGCGCTGCTCGCGGCGGTCGTCGCGCTTGCGATCTCGTCGGATCACCACCACTCGTCGGCGCTGCCGCCGCCGGTAGGCGCCTATAGCGCGCTCGCGGGCTCGAGCGGCGTCGTCGCCTACGGCAAGCACACAGCGTGCGGCCAGGTGCTCGGGCCGACGACGGAAGGTGTTTCGCAACCGGTGCTTCCATGCGGCGTCAAGCTGTATGTGAACTTTCGGGGCAAGCACGTGCTCACCGAGGTGATCGACCACGGGCCGAACTCGTCGGGAACGCAGTTCGAGCTGACGCAGGCGCTCGCCCAGCAACTTGGGCTTGTCGGAGTCCAGCGGATCGTCTGGAGCTACGCCGAGGCTCAGTAGCTACAGTGCGGCCGCGGAATGCCCGAGCCCGTTCGTGAGTCCGCGTACATGTAGAACCAACGCTACGTGTAAGGGGCCCGCGTCGCGGATCGGCGTTGCCGAAGCCGCGCAACGGCACCCACCTGGCTTGCCAGGTTCACACGGGCGCGGAATGGCGGCGGGTTCGGGGCATTCCTTTCAAAATCCGGTGCCAGGATCATTCCTGGCACCGTGATCCTCGACCTAAGCTGTCAGGGTGACGCGCCGTTTGCCCCTCGCCCTTGTTGGTGATTCCTCGCGTGACGGCGAGTGGGCCGCCGTCCGGCTCTGGACCGACGGTGATCGCATCGTGCGCGCCGACGCACAGGGTCTCGACCGCGAGCTCACCGGGCTGACGCTGCTCGAAGCGGCGTCGGTCGGCGGTGAGACACTCGCAGTCGACGCGCTCGCAAACGCACTTGGGCCGGCCGTCACGGCATCGCCAGACCCCGACCGCGTCGCTGTCGCGATGAGTGGCGGGGTCGACAGCGCCGTCGCGTTGCTTCGCGCAGGCGCGAAGGCGGTCGGCGTGACGCTCCGGCTGTGGATCGACCCGCGCGGGCCCGACACCGAGCGCGCGTGCTGCTCGCCGTCGGCCGTGATCGAAGCGCGGCGAACGTGTCACGACCGCGGCATCCCGCACGTGACACTCGACCTGCGAGAGGAGTTCAGGCGCGCAGTCGTCGCTCCGTTCGTCGACGACTACGCGGGCGGGGCAACACCGAACCCGTGCATTCGCTGTAACGGTTCGTTCAGGTTCGACGAGCTCGTCGCGTTCGCAGACCGCATCGGGGCAAGCCGGCTTGCGACCGGGCATTACGCGCGAATCGTCGAACGCAACGGTGTGTACTCGCTCGCACGAGCGCTCGATCCGCAGAAGGATCAGAGCTACATGCTCGCGACGCTCGACCCATCACTCCTCGAACGGCTCTGGTTTCCGCTCGGCGAGCAGACGAAAGCGCAGACTCGCGCCGAGGCGGAGGCTGCTGGGCTTGCGGCTGCAAGCCGGCGCGAGAGCCAGGAGGCGTGCTTCCTCGGCGGCGCGGACTATCGCGTGTTCCTCGGACGCGCCGGGCTCTCGTCGACGGCAGGGCGAATCGTCGACGAGAGCGGAGCAGAGCTCGGCACGCACGACGGCTACTGGCGCTTCACGTCGGGCCAGCGCCGGGGGCTCGGCGTCAGCGGCGCCGAGCCGCTCTACGCGCTCGAGACGGATTCGGCAACGAACACGGTCGTCGCCGGCCCGAGAACCGCGCTTGCCCGCCGGACGGTCTCGGTCCGCGGGTCGGTGGAACGCGGCGCGACGAGGGTGGAGGCGAAGCTCCGCCACCGCTCGCCGGCCGTTCCGGCGTCCGTCGTCGCCACCGGAACAGGGTTCGAGCTGCAGCTCGACGAGCCCGCCTACGGCGTTGCGCGAGGCCAGACGGCCGTCCTCTACGCCGGAGAGGCGATTGTCGGCTCCGGCGTGATCACAGGGTCGTCGTAGCTACCCTTGGCCCCCGTGCTCGTTGCGGTTACGCCCGGTAATGCCGCATACGTCGCCCTGGCCGTTTTCCTCGTTGCGGTCGGGCTCGGGGTCGGCTACGCCTTCGTACGGTTAGGCGGAACTTTCGGGAGGCTTTCCACGTTGATCCGGGGAACGGAACGCGAATTACTGCCGGTTATCTCCAAGGTCGGTGGGTCGGTCGACAGGGTGAACGCACAACTGGACAAACTCGATCAAGCGACGGACAGCGCCGTTGACGCCGTGGAGGCGGTCGACGAGGCAGTCCGGGCGGTGAGCTACGCCGTCAAGACGCCGGTTCAGAAGCTGGCGGGGTTGGCGAGCGGGTTCTCACATGGATTCGCGACGCTGCGCGCGAAGCGCAACGTCGGTGACGCCGTCGAGCGTGCGAAGGAGGCATCCCAGCGTCGGCAGTCCGACCTCGAGGAGGAGCTCCGGCACGTGCAGAAGTAGATGCGCATGCCACAGGTCGACGAGATCACACTCACACTTCCCCGCGATCGCGAGTTTCATCGCGTAGCGCAGCTCGTCCTCGGGGGGCTCGCGGTTCGGCTCGAACTGACGATCGAGATGCTCGAAGACCTTCAGCTCGGGCTCGCCGCGATCCTCGACCGCGCCGCACCGGGCGGCGAGATCACGGTGTCGATGTCGATCGACGACGGGACCCTCGAGACCTGCATCGGGCCGGTCGACGTGGCCGCCGAGCTCGGAGAGAACGGCGACGGGCTCAATCTCGGCCGAATCCTCAACGCAGTTGTCGACGAGGTGAAGCTCGATGGCGATCACGTGCGCCTACTCAAGAAGATCGGGAGCAAGGGTGGCTGAGAACGACAAGATTCTCCTGCGCCGTTACCACGAGCACGGCGACCTGCAGGCGCGCGAGCAGCTGATCGAGCAGTACATGTCTTTGGTGCGCTCGCTCGCGCGGCGCTACGCGTACCGCGGCGAGCAGCTCGACGACCTGGTGCAGATCGGCGCGATCGGGCTGATCAAGGCGATCGACCGCTTCGACCTCTCGCGCGGCGTCGAGCTGACCACCTACGCGACGCCCAACATCATCGGCGAGATCAAGCGGCATTTCCGTGACCGTGGCTGGGCCGTGCGCGTGCCGCGAGGCCTTCAGGAGCTGAACGTCCAGCTCTCGAAGATCGTCGAGCAGTTGACGGTGCAGCTCAGCCGGTCGCCCACGATTCCCGAGCTGGCGAAGGCCGCCGGCGTCGAGGAGGAGCTCGTGCTCGAGGCGCTCGAGTCGGGGCGCGCGTACACGTCGCTTTCGCTCTCGCAGGGCGCGGGCCAGGAAGACGGCGAGGAGCTCGATCCGCTCGAGACGCTCGGAGAGATCGAGCACCAGTACGAGGTGTCCGAGAACCGCGCTGTGCTCGCGCCCGGATTCCGCGTGCTCGACGAGCGCGAACGCCGCATCCTGCATCTTCGTTTCTTCGAAGGGCTGACGCAGTCGCAGATCGCGCAGCAGGTCGGCATCTCGCAGATGCACGTCTCGCGCCTGATCAGGCGGGCGCTGGAAAAGATTCGGGAAGAGATCGCGGCAGACGAAACGCCGAAGCGCGCCGCCCAGCGCCGCCGCTAGCCCGACCTACACTGTCTCCGTGCGCACGACGGCGGAGCTACGCGAAGGCTTCCAGCGCTTCTACGAGGAGCGCGGGCATCTGCGCGTGCCGTCGCATCCGCTGATCCCGCCGGCCGACGATCCGTCGACGCTCTTCATCGTCGCCGGCATGCAGCAGTTCAAGCCGTACTTCCTCGGATTGCGCGAACCGCCGGCCAGGCGTGTCGTCGATGTGCAGAAAGTGCTCCGAGCCGGTGGCAAGGGGTTCGAAGGGATCGAGGAGATCGGCCGCACCGACCGCCACTGCTCGTTCTTCGAGATGCTCGGCAACTTCTCGTTCGGGGACTACTTCAAGGACGAGGCCGTCGACTTCGCCTGGGAGTTCGTGACGAAGGAGATGAAGCTCGACCCGAGCCGGCTCTGGGCGACTGTGCACGAGGGTGATCCGGCCCTCGGCCTTGGCGAGGACACGGTCGCGATCGAGGCATGGCAGCGCGTGGGGATGCAACCGGAGCGGATCGTCAGGCTCGGGAAGGACAACTTCTGGCAGGCGGCGGCGACCGGACCGTGCGGGCCGTGCTCGGAGGTCTTCTTCGACCGCGGCGAAGAGCACGGCTGTGGCCGCGACGAATGCCGGCCGGGCTGCGAGTGCGACCGCTACATGGAGTTCTACAACCTCGTCTTCATGCAGTACGACCTGAAGCCGGACAACACGATCGAGCCGCTCCCTGCGGAGAACGTCGACACCGGACTCGGCGTCGAGCGCGGCGCTTGTGTGATCCAGGAGGTCGGTTCGGTGTTCGACACCGACGGCTTCCGGCTGATCATGGACTGGGTCGCCGCGGAGGCGGGCATCGGGTACGGCGAGAACGACATTGCGACGAAAGCGCATCGCGTGCTTGCAGACCACGGCCGCGCGATGTCGTTCCTGATCGCCGACGGCGTCACGCCGTCGAACGAAGGCCGCGGCTACATCTGCCGGCGCATCATCCGCCGCGCCGTGCAGTACGGACAGCGCATCGGCCTCGACGACGTCTACAGGCTCGGGGGCGTCGTCGTCGAACAGATGGGTGCCGCCTATCCGGAGCTCGTGGAGCACGTGGCCGAGATCGAACGTGTGATCAGGCTCGAGGAAGAGCGCTTCCGCGAGACGCTCGTGCGCGGGATGAAGGAGTTCGACGAGCTCGCGGGCAAGGACGCGATCTCGGGCGAGGAGGCGTTCGTGCTCGCCGCGACGTTCGGCTTTCCGATCGAGCTGACGGTCGAGCTTGCCGAGGAACGCGGCCAGGCTGTCGACGTCGACACTTTCCGCGAGCTGATGGAGGGACACCGAGAAGTCTCGCGTGCAGGCGGGGAGAAGAGCGACCTGCAGCGCGCCGCCGACTTCGCGCGCAACGTCGATGCCCGCAGCACCTTCGTCGGCTACGACAAGATCGACGTGCTCACGGCGATCGCGGCCTTCGAAGACCTCGGCAACGGCACGTTCTTCGCGAAGCTGCACGACTCGCCGTTCTATCCCGACGGCGGTGGCCAGGTCACCGACGCCGGCGAGCTCGTCCACGAGGGCACCGGCGCGGTAGCGATCCTGCGCGGCGCGTATCGCTTCGAGGACGACCAGGTGCTCCTGTTCGAGGGATCGGGCTTCGCAGCAGGCGACCGTGTGCGCGCAGTCGTTCCCTGGTCGGTGCGCTTCCCGACGACGGCGAACCACACTGCGACGCACTTGCTGCACGCCGCACTCCGCGAAGTTCTCGGCGACCATGTGAAGCAGGCGGGGTCGGCAGTGCGTCCCGACAAGCTGCGATTCGACTTCAGTCATCCGCACGCGCTCTTCGCGGACGAACGAGAGCGCGTTGAGCGGATCGTCAACGAGAAGGTCTTCCAGGCGATCCCGGTGCGTACGTTCGTGACGTCGATCGGCGAGGCGCGCAAGCTCGGCGCGATGGCGCTCTTCGGCGAGAAGTACGGCGCCGAGGTTCGTGTCGTCGAGATCGACGGCTTTTCGCGTGAGCTCTGCGGCGGCACGCACGTGCGCTCCACCGCCGAGATTGGGCCGTTCGCGATCGTCTCGGAAAGCTCGGTCGGCTCGGGCGCGCGACGCATCGAGGCGGTGACCTCGGGCGAGGCCTGGGCGCTGCTCGAAGGCCGTTCGGGCGAGCTCGAAAGCGTCCGCGCCGAGCTCGAGCAGGCGCGCAAAGAGGCGAAAAAGCCGAAGAAACAAGAGGCACAGGTCGATGTCGAGCCGGAGATCGTCGTCGTCAATGACACGAACGTCGTCGTGATGGAGATCGAGTCGCTCGCCGGGGATGCTCTCCTCGACCTGTCCGATCGGATGAAGCAGCGGAGCGCGCCGGCGGCAGTCGTTCTCGGCTCGCGCGAGAACGGCAACGTCCACCTGGTCGCGAACTTCGACGACGGCGTCGCGAAGCGCGTCTCGGCCGGCGACGTGGTG
>DASYAO010000175.1:0-21571 GCA_036501285.1 Gaiellaceae bacterium | reverse complement strand
CCCACGCCGCGGCCGTCACCGGCGACACGGTCGGCGATCCCTACAAGGACACTGCCGGGCCGGCGATCAACCCGATGATCAAGATCACGAACATCGTGGCGATCCTGATCATCCCGCTGATCGTCTCGATCCACACCTAGGCGTGATGGCGGCGTGGGGGAGGCTCCGGCTTCCCCCACGCGAGCCAAGTGTCAGCTGCCGCTCTGGCTGCGCGGCGAGGCGTCGTACCGGCGGGTGTCTGTCACTGGTTCGGGCCGGTCCGGCTCAGATGCAGGAAGCGCGAGCATCCGACCGAACCTCCGGCTTACCATCTTCGTGTGACGAGAACCAAGCACGGCGCTCGTCCGGAGCGGCGAAATGTGTTCGCGTCGGCGCTTGTCCGTTGTCGCCGACGATGTTCGCCAGCCAACCAAGAGCCGTAAGGAGGGAATCTCATAATGCAACGCGTTTCGATCGTGCTCTCGAGTACCGCCCTGGCCGTCGCCCTGCTCGGTGCGACGCCGCTGGGGAATGCAGCCATGTCTGTAGCCTCGAGCGTGCCGCTGTTCGCCAAGAACGCCGGTTCGGTGAACGGGATCAAGGCCTCGAAGACGCCGAAAGCGGGCCAGTTGCTCGCCCTGGGCTCGAACCGCAAGTTCCCGGCGTCGGTTGTCCCGAAAGGCCCTCGTGGCCCCGCGGGCCCGGCAGGTCCCGCAGGCCCGGCGGCAGCGCTCACCGGCGTAGCGGCCGGTGGTGATCTCAGCGGCACCTATCCGAATCCGTCGATCGCGGCCGGCCGCGTGACGAGCGGCGCGATTGCCAACAATGCTGTCGGAAGTGCCCAAATCGCTGACGGCTCCGTGAACACGAATGAGCTCGCCGACAATTCGATCAACGGCGCCAAGGTTCAGGACCGCTCGCTCGGGCTCGCCGACTTCTCGGCGATGAACGGAACCTCGACGATCGACGTGCCCAGTGTGCCCGCGAATTCCTGCGTCACGCAGAGTGTCTCGATCAGCGGGCGGAACGGCAGCGATCTGCTCGTGCTCGAGCCGTCGACGAACTTCCCGGTCGGACTCGTCGTCATGCCGATCTTCGACACAGCCGGAGGCGACGCCTTCACCGTTCGTATCTGCAACGTCACCGCCGCAGCGATCGACCCGCCGGCCGGTGACTGGGGCTACGCCGTCTTCCGTTAGCCAAGCATCAGAACTAAAGGAGGAGGGGCCGGCAGAGAGCCCCTCCTCCTTGCGTCGTGCGCTGCCGGGCCTCGCTGCGAAGGCGTATCGTTTAGGCGTGCTGCGCCGGCGAGGCGTACTACTCGGGATGATCGTGCCGCTTGTGTTCGCGGCCGTCTCCTCCGCGACGAGCGGACTCCCGCTGTTCAACACCGCTTACGGGCCGATCACCTCGCTTACCGGGTCCGGGCTGACGTTGCAGGCAGACGGCGAGATCCCGACGAGCTGCACGACAACTCCCGGATCACCAACGGCGACAGGATTCAAAGTCGGCGAGCAGGTCACCATTGCCTGCAAGCGAGGTGTTCTCGCGAGCATCACCAAGGGGCGTGGCGAACCGCGCCTCGGCCCCGTCATTCCCATCACCGGCCTTGCGGAAAGCTTGAAGGGTGCCTTGCCGGCGCGAGGCCCGCGTCCGACGCAGGAACAGTGCGCCGCTGCCTGGAACAGGAACGCGCCACTCGCTTCGC
Organism: Gaiellaceae bacterium; assembly: GCA_036501285.1. Classification (GTDB taxonomy): domain Bacteria; phylum Actinomycetota; class Thermoleophilia; order Gaiellales; family Gaiellaceae; genus PALSA-600. Next base: position 19,884 of record DASYAO010000175.1, on the reverse strand, counting down.
GACAGGCGATCGGCGCGCTCATCCCGCTTGCAATCCAGGTCGTTGTCGGCTCCGGAGACGTGTTGACCTCACCGCCGCCGAGCTCTCACGTCGTCGCGAGCGGCCCGATCTGCGACATCTCGTTTGTGCTTCCGGGTGCGCGAACAGCGCGTGTGACCAGCGTGTGGAAGCACGGCACCGCACGGGATTGGCAGGGGTCCATCGACGGCGGGTACCCGCATCTCGTGATCACCCTGCCCGGGTTCTCGGTCTCCGCGATCGGAAAGCTCAGCAAGGCTGCCTGAGCTCAGCGGATAGAGAGAGTGCCCGGGAGTAGGCGATCTTGGTAGCTGGGAAGAGGCTGATGTGCGGGCTTGTTCGACGTTGCTCGGAGTCGCCCGTCCTGCCATTGCCAGGTGGTTTGCCGCCAGCTACGCCAACAACAGTGCGGATACGTGCCTGACGCCGCTGTCTTCGAGCTCAGCACTGCGGTCCACGCAATCAAGTCGCCGTGAAGAATCCTGACGACGCCGGTGTCGGCGCACTCGTGGCGGACCCAGAGCTCGTGGAAGTCGGGCCCTCCGTAGAGTCGATAGCCCCCGCAGGCGGCGCTTCCGTCTTGATAGTTGAGGACGAGCAGGTCGCGGACGCCGTCACCGGTCACGTCGGCGGCCTGAACGCCGAGCCCCTCGTCGCGCGAGCTGAACCGCACGAGCGCTTTTCCGCTGCGTCGAATCTCCAGTGTTCTAGTCGCAACGAAGCCGCCCGCGAATTCATCCCGCGTGAACGCAACCGCCGTGAACCCGCCGCCAAGCCGCCATTCCCTTTGCGGGTGGACCGGCGGCGAGCCGAGCAACATGAGCGCGGCGGCGAGAAGCGCGGTCATCTCGGTTTGCGACGCTAGTCGGGCCACCAGCCGGGCGCCATTTCGGCGTCGCGTGGGTCCTCGCCGGCGCCGAACGCGATGTACTCGATCCCGTCCGGCCCTGCTTCAACGTCGCGCATCGTGTCCTCGTCGATCCTGATCGCATCCCATTCCTCGAGGTCGACGACCTCGCCCTCGACCTTGATGCGGCCCGATCCTCGGACGACGACGTAGACCTCCTCCTGGTGCGGATGCTTGTGCCCGAACGGAATCCGGAACCCGGGCGCGAGCGTGAAGAGGCTCAGGCCGAGGGTTTTGCCGCCGACCGCAGTGCGGGCGAAGCGCGCCTCGAGCTCGGCCGGCATGTCGAACTTCGGTGCCTGGTTCTCGACCTCCGTGCGGAGGTTCTTCTTCGTATAGGTACCCATGACGGCTCAGTAGCCGTTTCGCCCTTTCTCGAACCGCTTCGACGGGCAAGCCGCGCGATCGAACGGCGGCCCGCAGTCGCAGTCCCACCCTGACCTCAACCGGGCGTGAGACTAGATTCCGCCCGTGCCCCGGCGGCGGCAATCACATGGGCTCGAGCGCGTCCTGGGCACGCCCGCGCTCTTTGCGACCGCCTACGGCAACGTCGGCTCCTCGATCTATTACGCGCTCGGCCTGACGGCGATCTTCGCCCTCGGGCTGACGCCGCTCGTCTTCGTGATCGCGGGCGTGATCTTCGCCTGCACCGCGGCGACCTACTCGGAAGGCACCGTCCGCTATCCCGAGGCGGGTGGCTCGTCGAGCTTCTCCCGTCACGCCTACAACGAGGTCGTCAGCTTCGGCGCCGCGTGGGCGCAGATGCTCGTCTACGTCGTCACGGTCGCGACGTCGGCGTTCTTCGTCCCCCACTACCTGTCGATCTTCTGGGAGCCGCTGAAGCAGAACCCGTGGGACATCGTCGGCGGCTCGGTCGTGATCGTCCTCCTCGCCGCGCTCAACATCGTCGGAGTTTCGGAGGCGGCGAAGCTCTCGGTCACGCTCGCGGTGATCGACTTCATCACGCAGGTGTTGCTCGTGATCCTCGGCTTCGTCCTCGTCCTGCATCCGCACATCCTCAGGTCGAACATCCACTGGGGCGTTGCGCCGTCGTGGGGCCACCTCGCGGTGGCGGTGCCGGTGGCGATGCTCGCCTACACGGGCGTCGAAACCGTGTCGAACCTCGCGGAGGAAGCGCGCGATCCCGTGCGCAGCGTGCCGAACGCATACAAGCTCGTCGCGGGCGCGGTCTTCGCGATCTACTTCACGCTGCCGCTCGTCGCGCTCTCGGCGATGCCCGTCGAGCGTATCGACGGCAAGCTGACGACGAAGCTCGCGCTGCCGCCGACGAAGGGCGGCTTCGCGAACGACCCGGTGCTCGGCATCGTCGACAACCTCGGCCTTCACGGCGCGTGGCTGCATGGGCTGCGCATCTACGTCGGCATCCTCGCCGCCACGATCCTCTTCATCGCCACGAACGCCGGCGTTATCGGCGCCTCGCGGATCACCTATTCGATGGCGACCTACCGGCAGATCCCGAGCGTGTTCCGGCGATTGCATCCGAAGTTCAAGACGCCGTGGCTTGCAATCGTGCTCTTTGCGGGTATCGCGCCGATCATCGTCATCCTGCCCGGCAGCGTTCGCTTCGTCGGCACGCTCTACTCCTTCGGCGCGACGCTCTCGTTCACGGTCGCGCATGCGTCGCTGATCGCGCTTCGGGCCCGCACGCATACGCGCAGCGAGGAGGTCCTTTACCGCGCAAGGCCGAACCTGCGCTTCCGAGGCATCGACTGGCCGGTCTTCGCGGTCATCGGCGGCGTCGCCACCGGTCTCTCGTTCCTCGTGATCCTCGCCCAGAACCCGACGACGCGCTGGGTCGGTCTCGGCTGGCTCGCGCTCGGGTTCGCCGCCTACGCGATCTACCGCCGCAAGTTCGTCAAGGCCGGCCTGACCGAGACCGTCAAGCTGGCGCCGATCATCGGGCCCGCGATCGCGCTCGAGTACCGGACGATCCTCGTGCCGATCGTCTCCGGCTCCGAGTCGCACGAGTCGGTCGACCTCGCCGCGCGCCTCGCCACCGAACGCAGGGCGACGATCGTCGCCCTGCGTGTCCTCGTCGTGCCGCTCGACCTGCCGCTCGACGCGCCGCTACTGGACGAGGAGCAGGAGGCGGGGGAGCTGCTCGACGACGCGCGCGCAACCGCCGAGCTTTACGGCGTGCGGATCGTCGACCGCGTGATCCGCGCAAGAAGCGCCGGGCGCGCGATCGTCGAGGAGGCCGAGCGGCGCGTGGCCGAGATCATCGTCCTCGGCGCTCCGCGCGGGCGCCACCGAGACATCTTCGGCAAGACTGTCGACTACGTCCTCAAGAACGCACCCTGCCGCGTGATGGTCGCCGCCGGCAAGAAGGCGGCGTGACCGGCGGCTTCCGGAACGCCGCCGTCGTCGTGGCCGTCGTGACGGCCGGCCTCGGCGTCGCGCTGATCGCGGCGACGCTCGCGCAGGGTGGCGGCGGGCTCGGCATCCTGCTGGGCGTGCTCTTCGTCGCGGCCGGCGGCGGGCGTCTCTATCTCGCACGGGTGGGTCGCGGAGGCCGGCGATAGCCCGCAAGCTGCCCGCGCTTCGTCGCGAGCTCGACGCACGCTCGCTCTTCACCGTCGCCTACGGCGAGATCGCCTCGTCGATCTACTTCGCGCTCGGCGTGATCGCGCTGCACGCGGTCGGCTTCACGCCGCTCGTCCTGCTCGGCGTGGGCCTGCTCTTCCTGCTCGTCGCGCTCTCGTACGCGGAGGCGACCTCTGCGGTCCCCGAGACCGGCGGCGCCGCGACGTTCGTTCGACGCTCGGTCAACGATTTTGCCGGCTTCATGACCGGCTGGGCGCTCTTCCTCGACTACCTGATCGTGATCGCGCTCTCGGCGCTCTTCCTGCCGCACTACCTGGGCGCCGCGTTCCAGGTGAACGCGCTCGAGCGCCATCCATGGGACGTCGTCGTCGCGGTCTTCGCAATCGTGCTCGTCGCGGTCGTGCGTCTGCTGCGCCGGCCGTCGCTCTATACCGTCGGCTTCTTCATCCCCGCGCTCGACCTGCTCGTCCAGCTCCTGCTCGTCGGCTTCGGCTTCGCGCTGCTCTTCTCGCCGCACGCGCTCACGCACGGCACGTCGCTCGGCTCGTCGCCGTCGGTGCACTCGCTGCTCTTCGCCGTGCCGCTCGCGATGCTCGCCTACACGGGCCTCGAAACCGTCGCGAACCTCGCCGAGGAGGCGCGCTCGCCGGGCCGCGACCTGCCGCGCTCGCTCTTCGTCGCGATCGGGACGACGGTGACGATCTACGTCGCGATTGCCGTCGTCGCGCTCTCCGCGTTCCCGGGCCCCAATACGGCGCTCGGCCACCGCTGGCTGCGCGCGCCGCTCGTCGGCGTCGCTGCGCAGATCCACGGGCAGGTGCCGCACTGGCTCGGCGACACGATCCGCTTCTTCGTCGGCGCGAGTGGCGCACTGATCCTGCTGACCGCGATCACGACGTCGATGTCGGGCTTCTCGCGGCTCGCGTATTCGCTCGGCGAGCACGGACAGCTGCCGCGCATCTTCGGCCGCCTGCATCGGCGCACGCTCGTCTCGCCGCAGGCGATCGCCTCCGTCGCGCTGATCACGAGCGCAATCGTGATCGCGACCGAGTTCACGCACAACAACGTCACGTTCCTCGCCAGCGTCTTCTCGTTCGGCGTGCTGATCGCGTTCACGGCCGCGCAGGTCGCCGTGATCCGCTTGCGCATCACCGAGCCCGAGCTCGAGCGTCCGTACCGGACGCCGCTCAACTTCCGGTTCCGCGGCGCCGAGATTCCGTTACCCGCGGTCGTCGGTGGTCTGCTCACGTTCGCGATCTGGGTGATCTCGATGATCACGCATCCCGGCGCGCGCTACGCCGGGCCGGTCTGGCTCGCGATCGGGCTCGTGGTCTACGTCGCCGTTCGGAAGGCGCACGGCGAGGGGCTCACCGAGCGCGTGACCGCGCCCGACGAGCAGATCTTCACCGACGTTCCCCAGTTCAAGCGCATCCTCGTGCCGATGAAGCTCGGGATCATCGGCGAGGAGATGGCCGCGACCGCGATCAAGCTCGCTTCCGAGCACGAGGCTGCCGTCGAGGCGCTCTTCGTGATCGAGGTGCCGCTCGACAAGGCGCTCGACGCGACGATGCACGACCAGGAGGAGCGAGCCGCGGCCTCGCTCGCCGAGGCGAAGCTCCTCGGCAGCGAGCTCGGGGTCGAGGTCGAGGGGACGACCGTCCGGGCCCGGGCGATCGGCGCTGCGATCGTCGACCATGCCCGCGAGCGGGACGTCGACCTGATCGTGCTCGGCTCGTCCCCCCGCTGGCGGCGCCAGTCGCGCTTCTTCTCGCCGACCGTCGACTACGTCCTCCGCCGGGCGCCCTGCGAGGTCCTGATCGTCGCCTTCCCCCAGCGGGTGCTCGACGATGAGCTCGCTGCCACCTGAGCTACGCTGGAACTTGCATGAAGGTGCTGGTGATCGGCTGCGGCCGGGTCGGCTCCGCCGTCGCCCTCGAGTTGAAGGCGGCAGGCTGGGAGGTGACCGTGATCGACGAACGCGAGGAGGCTCTCGGCCGCCTGGGCGAGAGCTGGACCGGCGAGTTCGTCGTCGGGCACGGCATGGACCTCCAGCTCCTGCGCCGCTCGGGCATCGAGGACGCCGACGCGGTCGTCGTCACCACGGACGGCGACAACTCGAACATCGTCATCGGCCAGGTCGCGCAGAAGCAGTTCCAGGTGCCGTCGGTCGTCGTTCGCATCCTCGATCCGGCGCGGTCGGAGTTCTACTCGTCGCGTGGCCTGAACGTCGTGTGCCCGACGTCGAGCGCGATCTCGACCCTCGTCGAAGCCGTGCGGGCCGGCGAAGGAGCCCTGCGTTAGATGTACCTCCTGATCGCAGGCGGCGGCAAGGTGGGCTCGAACCTCGCGCGGACATTGATCCGCTCCGGGCACGAGGTGACGCTGATCGAGCAGCGGGACACGCGCTACGACCAGCTCGAGGCCGAGCTCGAGCACCAGGTGCTGAAAGGCGACGCGACCGAGCTCTTCACGCTCGAGCGCGCCGGCATCCAGCGGCCGCCGGACGTCGTCGTCGCGGTCACGGGCGACGACGAGGACAACATCGTCATCTGCCAGATCGCGCGCGACCGGTACGGCGTGCCGAACCTGATCGCGCGTGTGAACGACCCGCGCAACCAGCCGTACTTCGATCTGCTCGGGATCGCGCCCACCGTCTCGGCGACCGCGGCGATCATGGGGCTGATCGAGCACGAGGTCCCCGAGCACGGCCTGATCCATCTGCTCGAACTGAAGAAGGAGAACCTCGAGATCGTCGAGATCCTCGTCAGCGACAAGGCCTCTTGCGCGGGCAAGCAGATCCGCGACGTTGCGCTGCCCGAAGGGTCGCGCGTGATCTCGGTCGTCCGCGGCGGCAAGGCCGAGTCGCCCGACGGCTCGCTTCGCCTCGAATCCGGCGATTCCGTGCTCGCGATCCTGCCGACCGGCAAGGAAGACGAGCTCAGCCGGGTCCTCGTCCGCGAATAACGGGAAGAACCCCCTGCTGGGGGGTTAGGCCTTCGGGTCCGGCGGTTACTCTGTTGTCTGTGAGGCGAATCGAGTCTCCGACTCTGGTCGCCTGGGCTGCCGCGCTCGTGGGCGTGATCGCCATCGTCTCGGCCTCGACGGCCGAGTTCAGCGATCGGTTCGACTTCGTGCGCAGCGTGTTGCCCCCGGGCTTCCCAACCGCAGCGCGGGTGCTGACGCTCGCGTTCGGCCTGGCGCTCCTCTGGCTCGCGCGCGGGCTGGCGCGCCGCAAGCGCCGTGCGTGGCAGCTCGCTGTCGCCGTCGTCGCGGCGCTCGCGGTGACGCACCTTGCGAAGGGCCTCGACTTCGAGGAGGCGACCGGCTCCTTGCTGCTCCTCTTCTACCTCTGGCGGACGCGCAGGCAGTTCGTGGCGCCGGGAGATCCCGAGTCGGTGCGGCCGCTGATCCAGATCGCGCTCGGCTGGGCCGCGCTCGCGACGATCGTCGGCCTCCACATCGCCGGCATCGTCGCCTACGACGACCACGTCGACGACGCGCTGACGATCCTGCTCGGCGCGCTTGCCATGCGTGCGTTCTTCCTCTGGCTGCGGCCGTACGCGGACCGAGTGCGCCACGTCCCGGCCGAGCGCCGGAAGGCAGAGGAGCTCGTGCGTGATCACGGCACGGACAGCCTTGCCTACTTCTCGCTCCGCCACGACAAGTCGGCGTTCTTCTCGGCGAGCGGCCGCTCGTTTCTCGCCTACCGCGTGATCGCCGGCACCGCGATCATCACCGGCGACCCGATCGGCGACCCGTCCGAGCGCGAGGAGCTGATCACCGAGTTCCGCCGCGTCGCGCACGCGAAGGCGTGGCGCGTCGCGATCGCCGGCGCGAGCGTCGAAGCGCTGCCCGACTATGCGGAGCTCGGATTCAAGTCGATCTACCTCGGTGACGAGGCGTTCGTGAACCCCGAGAGGTTCTCGCTCGACGGCCGCCCGATCCGCAAGGTGCGCCAGTCGGTGACGCGGCTCGCGAAGGCCGGCTACCGCGTCGAGCTGCTCGCGCCGGCGGACGTCACCCCGGAGCTGCGCGCCGAGCTGCTCTCCGTCTCGGAGGAGTGGCGTGGCAACTGGCCCGAGCGCGGCTTCACGATGGCGATGGACAGGCTCTTCGCCTACGGCGACACGATGCTCGCGATCGCGCACGGCCCGGATGGCACGATCGGCGGCTTCCTACAGCTCGTGCCCGCGCCCGCCTGCAACGGCTACTCGCTTGCGTCGATGCGCCGCCGCCGCGACACGCCGAACGGCCTGATGGAGTTCCTCATCGTCGAGACGATCGAGTGGGCGCGCAAGCACGACGTGCGCGAGGTCTCGCTCAACTTCTCGGTCTTCGCCGAGTATCTGCGCGGTACGGGTGTGCTGCGGGCGGTCTTGATCAAGCTCGACCGGCTCTTCCAGCTCGAGCGGCTGCACAGCTTCAACCGCAAGTTCTTCCCTGAATGGCGGCGGCGCTACTTCTGCTTCGAGCGCTGGAGCGACTTGCCGATCGCGGGCGTCGCCTACCTGCACGCGGAGTCGCTCTTGACACCGCCGGGCCCGTGGACGAAGACGCTCGACCTCGCTTCGCGTTGAAAACGCTGTTCCTCGTGCTGGCGCTCGTCGTCGCCGCGCCGGCGGCAGCGTCCGACTGGCCGGAGTTCGGCTACACGTCGAGCCGCCAGAACGTCGGCCCCGCCTCGACGGGGATCACCGCGGCGAACGTCGGCAAGTTGCACCGCCGCCAGATCCAGCTCGACGGCACGGTCGACAGCTCGCCGATCTACCTGCACGGAGCGAAGGTCGTCGGGAAGACGCACGACGCGCTCTTCGTGACGACGACCTACGGCCGGACCGAGGCGATCGACGTGCACTCGGGCAAGATGCTCTGGCGCTACACGCCGCCGAGCTATTCGCAGGTCGCGGGCTCGGCGCGGATCACGACGATGTCGCCGGTCGCCGATCCCAGTCGCACCGCGATCTACGCCGGTGCGCCCGACGGCTTCGTGCGCAAGCTCTCGGTTGCGAACGGACACGTGCTCTGGCAGACGTCGCTCACGCGCGACCCAACTCACGAGAAGCTCGCCGCGGCGCTCAACTTCTCGAACGGCCTCGTGATCGCGGCGACCGACGGCTACATCGGCGACGCGCCGCCGTACCAGGGCCACGTCGTGACGGTGAGCGCTTCGAACGGTCACATCGTCGGCGTCTGGAACTCGCTCTGCTCGAATCGACACACGATCATCCAGCCGTCGACTTGTCCCGGGAGCGACTCCGCGATCTGGGGCCGCTCGGCGCCCGTCGTCGTGCCCGGCACCGGCGATCTGCTCGTCGCCACCGGTAACGGCCCGTTCGACGGCCGCGACAATTGGGGCGACAGCGTGCTGCTCCTCTCACCGAACGGGAAGACGCTGCTCAAGCACTGGACGCCCACGAACCAATCCGAGCTGAACTCCGACGACCTCGACCTCGGCTCGACGGCGCCGGCGCTTCTCGACGACGGCTACTTCGTTCAGGGCGGCAAGGACGGCAAGCTGCGCCTGCTCTCGCTCTCGCACCTCGCGGGCGTCAACGCGAAGACGGGTGGCGAGGTACAAACGGTCGACGTGCCGGGTGCGACCGACCTCTTCTCCGAGCCGGCGATCTGGCAGGGCAAGTGGGTGTTCCTCGGGACCTCGTCCGGCACCGCGGCGTGGCGGCTCTCCGGCGGGCGGCTGCACGAGGTGTGGTCGAACGGGAACGGCGGCTCGAGCCCGGTCGTCGCCGGCGGCCTGCTCTATGTCGAGTGGTCGGGGGGCATCCACGTCTACAACCCGAGCTCGGGCCACCAGCTCGCGGTGCTGCCGCTCGGGAACATGCACTGGCAGAGCCCGGTCGTCGCCGACGGCTTCGTCGCCGCCGCTGAGGGCAACTCGAACGACCACGCGACGAGCGGCATCCTCGACATCTACTCGTAGGCCGAGGGATGGAGGAGCGGCACGAGCCCGCTCCAGTTTGCTGCGAGCACGTCGAGCAGCGACGGCGGTGTGATCAGCTGTGCTGTGCCTGACGGGCGCGCGACCATTCTGTCATAGCCGGCGGGCGTATAGCGACGTAGCCGCTCGCCGAGCACGAGCCATGGCTCGCCTTCGACGAGCACGAACGCGCCGTCGGGCAGCTCCGCGTACTGCACGTGATCGATGCGCCGCGCCTTCCCGTCGAGCCGCTCGGCGTGGAGTTGCACGTCGACCGCGTCGGCGCCGGCGTGCTCGGCGTGGCGCCGGTGCCAGATCTCGAGGAAGCGCACATAGTCCTCGCGGCGACACTCGGCACACGGGCGGTGGCCGGCGGCGAACGCGGTCGCTTCGTCGAGGAAGAAGAGCTCGGTGTAGCGCCCGGGTTGCAGCAGCGCCTTCCGCCGCCGGTCGCGGAAGTCGAGCTGACACGAGATCCAGCGCCGGACCGCGTAGTCGCGCTTGATGTTCCCCGCGTCGTCGTGCAGGCAGCCGCGGTTGCCGTAGACGAGCCCGCGCGCCGGATCCGCGACGAACTCGCCGAGCGGTGTGACGCGGTTTCGGAGCGTCATAGCTCGTCGAGTGTTCGTACGACGCGCGCGCCGGGCAAGCGCGCGAGCAGACGCTCGAGCGAGCCGGGGCCCGCCTCGAGCACGTCCGTCCTGCGCGCGGCTCCGAGATGGGCCAGCGCGACGCGCGCGAGCTCTTCGGGCGCGTCGGTGAAGACGCCGATCGTGACGCCGTCGGCCTGCAACCGGCGCAGCGCCGCCGCCGCGGGCGCCCTCGTGCGCAGGTAGACGGGCGCGTGGTCCTCTGCGAACCGTGTGAGCAGGACGCGCCAGTTCGGCAGCTCGTCGTCGAGCCGCGCCGGATCGACGTTCGCGCGGCGCGAGACGTCGACGAGGAATGCCTCCCAGAGTGGCTCCGTGTTCCCGAGGACGCCGTCGAGCTCGATCGCGACTGAGTTCACAGCCGCACAGCATTCACTATGCGCACGAACGGTTGGCCGTCGAACCATTCGACGACGCTGATGCCGCCGTAGGCGATCTCGAAGCGAAAGAGCGCATTTCGGTCGATCGCCAGCGCATCGGCGATGATCGTGCGGATCACCACTGAGTGGCTGAACACGGCGACCGTCTCGTTTGCGTGCCGGGCGACGATCTCGGCGATGGCCGCGAGCGCACGCTGTCTGAGCTCGGCCGCGGACTCGCCGCCCGGGAACGTCACCGTCGATGGCGTTTCCATCCAGCGCACCAGACCTGGATATCGCTCAGCCGCCTCTTCGGTTGTGAGCCCTTCGAGGTCGCCGAAGTTCATCTCGCGGAGACCCTCGACGACGACCGGCTCGCCGAGAGGAGCCGCCGTCTCGAGCGCGCGCCGTTTCGGGCTCGAGTAGATCGCGGCGATCGGTTCGGATGCGAGTGTTGCGGCGAGCTCCCGGGCCTGGACGACGCCTCGCACCGAGAGCGACGGATCGAGACGCCCGTACACGAGACCGTGCACCTCCTCGTGCGGCTCGGCGTGCCGGACGAGGATGACCCGCGTCGCCTTCACAGCGCCGCAGCGACGACAAGGGTTGCGGTCTCGGCGAGCTCCGACGCGGCCCCGAGCGTGTCGCCCGTGACGCCGCCGAGGCGGCGCCAGGACCAGGTGCCGACGACGAGCGCCGCACCCGCAGCGGGAAGGATGAGCCACCCGGACGCCACGAGCGCGACGCCTGCCGCAATCGCGACGGCGGTGACGACAGCGACCGGGCCGATTCGGAACGCCGCCCCTGCACCGTCCGTGCGGGCGGGCGGCAGCGCAGATGCGAGGACCACCGGCACCGCGCGCGACAACGCGCCGGCAGCGAGCGCGTCGAGGACGATGCGCGCGTGTGGGGCGAGTGCTGCAAGTGCCGACGCCTTGACGATCAAGTTGAGCGCAACCGCGGTCACACCGTAGGCGCCAGTCGCATGGTCGCGCATCGCTGCGAGCGCACGCTCGCGCGTGCGTGTTCCGAGAGCGTCGGCGGTGTCGGCGAGCCCGTCGAGATGGAGCGCGCCGGTGAGGACCGCGCCGACCGCAAGGGCGACGCCTGCAGCAGGGAGGGTCGGCATGACGCGGGCGAGCCCAAATGCCGTGCCGCCGACAGCTGCGCCGATGCACGCGCCGACGATCGGGAAGGCCGGGGCGCCGCGCGTGGGGTCGCCGCCGCGAACAGGGACGCGCGTCAGGAAGCCGACTGCCGCAAGAAGCGCGCTAACGCCCGGCATCGGTGACGCCTGCATCCTCGAAGCTCGCCATGTCATTAAGCAGCGCGAGCGAGCTGCGGACGATCGGCAACGCGAGCGCGGCGCCGCTGCCCTCGCCGAGCCGCATCCGCAGGTCGAGCAGCGGTTGCAGGCCGAGCGCGTCGAGGACGAGCGCGTGGCCGGGCTCCGGCGAGCGATGTGAGGCGATCATCGCGTCGATCGCGCCAGGTTCGATGCGCACCGCAACGAGAGCGGCGGCGCCGGTGATGAAACCGTCGAGTACGACGGGGACACGATGCTCCCACGCGCCGATGACGATCCCGACGAGCAGTGCGATCTCGAAGCCGCCGAGCGCTGCGAGGGTGCCGATCGCGTCGGCCGGCGGGTTCGCTTCCAGGGCGCGCCCGACGACGACCGCCTTGTGCCTGACGCCGGCGTCGTCGAGCCCTGTTCCACGACCGCATACGGCCGCAGGCGCGATGTCGAGCAGTCGCGCGCAGAGCGCGGCGGCGGACGTCGTGTTCGCGATTCCCATCTCACCGATCGCGATGAGGCCGATGCTGTCGGCTCTGAGGCGCTGCACGATTCCGCGGCCGTCGGCAATCAGCCGCTCGGCCCTGTCACGCTCCATCGCTGGGCCGACCGCGATGTTCGCGGTCGGCCTACCGACGCCGACGTCGACGATCTCGAGCCGTGCGCCGGCTTCCCGCGCGAGGACGTTGATCGCAGCGCCGCCCGCCGCGAAGTTGGCGACCATCTGCACGGTCACTTCCTGCGGGTAGGCGCTCACGCCTTCCGCGGCGACGCCGTGGTCGGAAGCGGCCACGACCACTGCCGCCTCCGGGACTGCCGGGATCGCGACGCCCTGCAAGGCGCCGATCCGCACGGCGACGTCTTCGAGCACGCCCAGGCTGCCACGCGGCTTCGTCTTCAGGTCGAGCAGGCGCTGTGTCTCAGACATCGCCGAGTCTCAGCGCCTTGCCCGCCACGACGAAGTAGGCCTCGGCCGCAGCTTCCGCCCAGATCGCGTTCACGCGACCGAGTGCGTCACGGTAGGAGCGTCCGAGCGGCGTGACCGGTACGACGCCCAGGCCAACCTCGTTCGAGACGGCGATGGTGGTGCCCACCCGCTCCGCAGCGAGCGCCGCGGCGCGCACGGCCGCCGGCTCGACGTCTCGCTGCTGCTCGAGCAGGTTGGCTACCCACAACGAGAGGCAGTCGACAACGACGACGCTCGTCGGCGGCGCGGCCACGAGCGCCTCGTCGAGGCAGAGCGGCTCCTCGACCGTCTGCCAATCGGCCGGACGCTCTGCACGGTGGCGCGCGATGCGCTCGGTCATCTCTTCGTCGCGAGCCTCGGCGGTGGCGATGAACACGACGTTCTCTCCGGTTGCCGCTGCGCGCTCGACGGCGAGCCGCGACTTGCCGGCACGTGCCCCGCCAACGAGGAGGAGGAGCACCATCAGCGCCGCACACGTCGCGGGACGATTGCGACGGGGCCGGTCCCGTTCTGGACCACCTCGACCTCTGCGCCGTAGTGCGTCGCGATCAGGGCCTCGGTCGCGACTTCGTCGGGTCGCCCGACGGCGACGACCCGACCCTCGGCGAGAAGAGCCAGGCGATCCGTGTATTGAATCGCGAGCGTGAGGTCGTGCATCGCCGACAGGACCGTGAGCTCGCGACGCTCGCGCAAGTCGACGACGAGCTCGAGCACCTGCTGCTGGCGGCCGACGTCGAGCGAAGTCGTCGGCTCGTCGAGGACGAGGAGTGACGCCTCCTGCGCAAGCGCGCGCGCGAGCACGACGCGCTGCTGCTCGCCGCCGGAGAGCGTCGCCAGGTGACGGTTCGCGAATGTGCGAAGCTCCAGCTGGTCGAGCGCACGTCTCGCCGCGTCGTGGTCGTGCCGACTCTCGTAACCAAACGTCCCGACGTGGGGCGTTCGTCCGAGGAGGACGTACTCCGAGACGCGCATCGCCGCAGGGAGGACCGGCGTCTGCGGCACGAACGCGAGGCGCCGTGCGAGCTCTCGCCTCGAGAGCGACGAGACCTCGTCGCCTCCGACGCGCGCAGAGCCGCTGTACGGCACGAGCGCCGCGAGCGCTCGGAGGAGCGTCGTCTTTCCAGCGCCATTCGGTCCGATCAGCGTCACCCACTCACCGGCCGCGACGGTCGCGTCGATGCCGTCGACGATCTGCCGCCCACCGAGGCGTACGCCGAGCGACTCGAGCTCGATCACGTAAAGCTCCGGCTCGTTCGGAGTACGACGGCGAAGAACGGCGCCCCGAAGAAGGCCGTGATGACGCCGATCGGAATCTCCTGCGGCGAGAGGATCGTGCGTGCGAGCACGTCGCAGAGGACAAGGAAGCCTGCGCCGACAAGCAGCGACAGCGGCAGCACGATCCGGTAGCTCGAGCCGATCGCAAGCCGCACGAAATGGGGGACGATGATGCCGACGAACCCGATCAGCCCGCTCACGGCGACGGCCGCGGAGGTTCCGATCGTCGCGAACACGACGACCAGGAGCCGGACGCGCTTCACGTCGATTCCGAGCGTCGACGCCTCGTCGTCGCCGACCGCGAGCACGTCGAGCAGGCGGCGGTGGAGTAGCAAGACGGATGACGAAACGAGTACGTACGGTGCCACGAGTGCGACGTCGTGCCAGCCGGCGGTGCTCAGCCGTCCGAGGATCCAGTCGAAGATCTGCTCGAGCGAGTTCGCGTGCTGCTGTTGGACGAAGGTCTGGATCGCGGTGAGGAACGAGACGATGGTGACGCCCGCGAGCACGAGCGCAGCCGGGCTGCGCCCGCCGGCGCCCGCGCTGCCGAGCACGTAGGCCAGCGCCACGCCGAGTGCTGCGCCGGCGAAGGCGGCGACCGGGAGCAGGTCGTAGGAGCCAACCGCGCTGCCGCCGTAGGCGATCGCGATCGTCGCGCCGAGCCCTGCGCCCGCGGCGACGCCGAGCAGATATGGATCGACGAGCGGGTTGCGGAAGACTCCTTGGTAGGAGCCGCCGGCGATCGCGAGCATGCCGCCGACGAGCAGTCCCAGAACGACACGCGGCGCGCGCAACTGCCAGACGATTGCCGAATCGGTCGGCGAGAGGTGCGAGTGGACGTGCAGCAACGGGAGTTGCGACGCGGCCGATCGCACGATCTCGCCGACCGTGATGTCGGCGGGCCCGACGAGCAGGCCGGCGAGCGCGGCACCGATGAGGAACGCGACTCCGCCGAACACAGCAAGCGTGCCCTTCGCGGTCATGCGCGGGCGACTCTCGTCACCGCGGCCGCGACGATCCGCACGAAGTTGACGATCCGCGGCCCCCAGCGCGAGGCGATGTCGTCGCTGACGCTGACGACGCCGCCGTCCTTCGTGGCTGCGATCGTCGACCAACCGGGGCGCTTGTCGACCTTGGCGACTGTCTGTCCGCAGCAGATCGAGTCGGCGAGGACGATCAGCTTCGGGTCGGCGGCGACGATGTACTCGTCCGAGAGCTGCGGATAACCCGAGCCGGTCTTGTCGGCAGCGTCGGCGATGTCCTTCAGCCCGAGCAGCGAGTAGATGCGGCCGATGAACGTCTTCGACGTCGCCGAGTAGAGATCAGGCTCGAGCTCGTGATAGACGGTGAGCGCGGGCTTCGGTCGTGGCACGCTCTTGACGATCGCGGCGATCTGCTTCTTCATCGACGAGACGGTGCGATTCGCTCCGGCAACGTTTGCGGTCGCGTGGCCGAGTTGCCCGATCTGCGCGTACGCCTGGCCGAGGGTTGTCGCCGTCGGCTCGACCAGCACCGGAATGTGCAGCTTGCCGAGCGCTTCGACGACGTGATTCGCGTCGTACGAGACGACGACGAGGTCTGGGTTGTAGCCGGCGATCGCCTCTGCGTTCGGCGTGTAGCCCGAGAGCTTCGTCTTCGGGGCATTCGACGGGTAGTCGGACTGGTTGTCGACCGCGATCACCTGCCTGCCGGCGCCGATCGCATAGAGATCCTCGGTCGCGGTCGGCGAGAGCGAGATGATCCGGGTCGGGACGGCCGTGGCGGGCGCCGCCCCCGGCACGAGCGCGAGCACCAGCACCAGGGCGAGGAGCCCGATGTACTTGATCTTGACCACAAAAAACCTCCGCTTGTCGGCGGAGGAGGTTGGCTCGGGCGGTGAGTCCGCACGAACGGCCCTTCCTCCGAAGGCTTGAGTTCGTTCGACGCGGCACAGGCGACCTGGCTCGTCCCCGAAGGGCATCGCAGTTGCGGGACAGCGCCGGATTCGCACCGGCTTCGCTGTGACATGCCGGCCGGGGTTATGTCCCCGGCTGAGCGAGAATACAGCAGGCATGACGGTGCGGGCAGCGATCTTGACGATCGGCAACGAGGTCACCTCCGGCGACGTCGTGAACACGAACGCGACGTGGCTGGCGCAGCGCCTCGAATCGCTCGGTGTCCGTGTTGTGCTCGCGGCCGCGGTGCCCGACGAGCACGCCGCGATCGGCGACTTTGTGCGCCGCGAGCGGGTGCGGGTCGACCATCTCTTCGTCACGGGCGGTCTCGGCGGCACGCCTGACGACATCACGCGGGAGGCGATCGCGGCGGCGTTCGAAGTCGAGCAGCGCGAGGTGCCGGAGCTTGCGGCCGATCTCCGCGCCCGGTTCCCGCGCCACCCCGACTACGCGGCACGCTGGGCGCAGCTCCCGGCCGGCAGCCGTCCGCTCGACAATCCGCGCGGCGGCGCGCCCGGCTTCAAGCTCGAGAACGTCTGGGTGCTGCCGGGTTTGCCGACCGAGATGGAGGCGATGTTCGAGGTGTACGCCGACGAGCTGCGTGGCCCCGAGCCGATCGCGGCGTGGCGGCGCGCGTATCGCACGCGGGAGAGCGAGATCGTGCAGGTGCTGACCGGCGCGACCGTGCGCTGGCCTCAGGTTCGGATCGGCTCCTACCCGCGCTTTCTCGCCGACGGGCCGGAGGTCGAGGTCGTGCTGAAGTCGAGCGACGCGCGCGCGCTCGCAGACGCGGTCGCATGGCTCGAGCCGGCCCTCGATGCGGCGACCCGTTAGCTGCGCTTCGTGTCGCGCCGGTAAGCGCGGCGCGCGAGCTGCGCGACGACGATCGTCCAGATGCCGAGCACGATCCAGCCGTGCGTCGTCACCCCGCTGCCGCCGATCGCGATGTGGCTCGCCCGGGCAAGCCAGTACGAAGGAAGCGCTTCGGCGAGCTTCGACAGGAAACCGCCGCCCGTGATCGGAAACCAAACGCCTCCGAGGAACGCGAACAGCGCGATCGAGCCGCCGATCACCGGGCCGATCGACTCGGCCGAGACGAGGTGCCCGATCAGGATCCCGAGCACGGCGAACGGGACGAGGCACACCAGCATCAGCCCCAGCATCTCCAGCCAGATATGGCCCGGCAGGTGCACGCCAAGTATCCGCCCGGCGAGGAACAGGAGCAGCAGCGCCATCGTCGCGACGATGTATCCCGTCAGCACCTTCGCGCGGAAGTACGTCCGCGTCGAGAGCGGCGTGATCCGAAGCTGGCGGTTCCAGCCGGTCGTGCGCTCGGCGGAGATGCGCGCGCCGGTGGAGAGCATGGCGTTCATCGCGCCGAATGCCGCGAGCCCGACCATGTAGTAGAGCCGCAGGGAGATGCCGGTACCGCTGAGGCTCCTGTCGTTGCGGTTCGGGCCGGCGATCGCGAAGTAGAGGATCAGCGGAAAGCCGAACGAGAAGATGAAGAAGCGGCGGTTCCGAAACGTCCGGATCAGCTCGTAACGGATGTACGTCGTCGATCTCAACCTGCGTCCTCTCCGGCGGTCGTCAGCTGGATGAACGCCTCCTCGAGACCGGCTCCACGGATCTCGATGTCGCGCGCGCTCGGGAACGCGGCGAGTAGCGCGCGAATCGCGGCGTCCGAGTCCGAACAGGCGAGCACGATCGACTCTCCGTGGCGCTCGGCGTGCGTGACGCCGTCCAGGCGTTCGAGTGCTTCGAGCGGCGCGTCGTGCAGCGTGGCGCGGATCGTCCGGTGGCCGACGAGCGCCTTGATCTCGGTCGGCGCGCCGTCGGCGACGACCCTGCCCGCGGCCATGAGGACGACGCGGTCGGCATAGGCGTCGGCCTCCTCGAGGTAGTGCGTCGCGAAGAGGACGGTCTTGCCCCGTGAGGCGAACTCGCGCATCGTCGCCCAGAAGTCGCGGCGTCCCTCGACGTCCATCGCCGCCGTCGGCTCGTCGAGGACGAGCAGTTCCGGGTCGGCGACGAGCGCGACCGCGAAGCGCACGCGCTGGGTCTGGCCGCCGGAGAGCTTCTGCGTCATCTGTTCGGCGATCGGCTCGATCCCCGCGAGCTTGAGCACCTCGCCGACGTCGAGCGGCTTCGGGTAGAGCGATCCTGCGAGCGTGACGAGCTCGCGCACCCTCAGGTCGCGGATCAGGCCCCCCGTCTGAAGCATCGCCGCGACGAGACCGTCGTCGACTGCCTTCGTCGGCGTGTGGCCGAACACGGTGGCCGTGCCGCCGTCGGGCGCAAGCAGGCCGAGCAGCATGTCGATCGTCGTCGACTTGCCGGCGCCGTTCGGGCCCAGCAGCGCAACGGTCTCGCCGGCCGCGACGGAGACGTCAATTCCGCGCACGGCGCGAATCTCGCCGTACGACTTTGCAAGGGCTTTCAGCTCGATGCCCGCCGTCACCCCCATGCGCCCAGTCTGCCTGTCGCTACCTTGCGCGTGTGGCGGCAACGAAACCGCAGGAATACCTGTCAGATCTGAACCCCGCGCAGCGAGAGGCCGTGATCACGACAGAAGGCCCGCTGCTCGTCGTCGCCGGCGCGGGGTCGGGCAAGACGCGCGTGCTTACGTATCGTGTCGCGCATCTGCTCGCCGCATGCGGCGTCGAGCCGAGCGAGATCCTCGCGATCACGTTCACGAACAAGGCCGCGGCCGAGATGCGCGAGCGGATCGAGGCGGCCGTCGGCCCGAAGGCGCGCGCGATCTGGATCCTCACCTTCCATGCGGCGTGCGGTCGCATCCTGCGCCGCGAAGCGCCGCGGCTTGGATACCGCTCGAACTTCACGATCTACGACCAGGCCGACCAGCTGCGGCTCGTGCGCGCGTGTCTCGAGGAGCTCGAACGCGATCCGAAGCGGTTCGTGCCGCGCGGCATCCATACGCAGATCTCGAATGCCAAGAACGCGCTGATCGGGCCGGATGAGTACGCTTCGCGCGTCGCGAGCTTCTACGACCAGACGGTCGCCGACGTCTACGCGCTCTACCAGCGGCGACTCTTCGCGTCGAACGCCGTCGACTTCGACGACATGCTGATGCTCACCGTCGACGTGCTTCAGCGCTTCCCGGAGGCGCACGAGAAGTGGGCGAAGACGTTCCGCTACGTGCTAGTCGACGAGTACCAGGACACGAACCACGCGCAGTACGTGCTGCTGAAGCTGCTGACCGACGTGTCGAGGAACCTGATGGCCGTCGGCGACCCGGACCAGAGTGTCTATGGCTTCCGCGGGGCGGACATCAACAACATCCTCGACTTCGAGCACGACTTCCCCGGGACGCAGGTCGTCGCGCTCGAGCAGAACTACCGCTCGACGAACGCGATCTTGGGCGCTTCGAACGCGGTGATCGCGCACAACCGCGAGCGCAAGGAGAAGCGGCTCTGGTCCGACCTGGGGGAGGGCGAGCCGGTGCGGGTCGTCGAGGTCGAGGACGAGCACGCAGAGGCACGGTTCGTCGCCGCGGAGATCGCGGGCCTCGTCGAGTTCGGCGCGTCGCTCTCAGAGCTCGCGGTCGTCTACCGGACGAACGCACAGAGTCGCGTGCTCGAAGATGTGCTCGTCCGGCAGGGTGTCGACTACCAGGTGATCGGCGGACCGAAGTTCTACGACCGCGCCGAGATCAAGGACGCGATCGCCTACCTGCAGGCGATCGACAACCCCTACGACTCGATCAGCCTGACGCGCATCGCGAACAAGCCGCGACGCGGCGTGGGCGACACGACGCTCGGAAAGCTCGGCGTGTTCGCGGCCGGCGAGGGGATCTCGCTCTGGGAGGCGATCGGCTGCGCCGACGATGTTGGGCTCGCGACCGCGTCGCTCAGGGCGGTGCAATCCTTCTACGGCGCGATGCAGTCGCTGATGGCGGGCGCGATGGAGCTCTCGGTCAGCGACCTGATCGAGCGCGTGCTCGACCGCTCCGGCTA